>NZ_JAMYUM010000028.1:0-99512 GCF_040322975.1 Mesorhizobium sp. M0074 | reverse complement strand
ACCGCTTCGACGCACCTCCTGCAACAAACAGAAGCGGACATCTGATGTGCTACAAAAACCGGACAACTTGAAAAGCTACCGACAGGTTTTGCTGCACGCGCGAAGGCCGCGCGCCGTCGCCGCCTGTCAAGGCAGTTAATGTATTACGTCTGTTACGCGGCGTCAGGCCACCGCAGCCGGCAGGCTCGTCAGTCGCCTTCGCCGGGCTCGGGGGAGAAATATTTCTCGAACTTGCCAGTTTCGCCATCGAAATTTTTAGCGTCGGCCGGCGGCTCCTTCTTGGCGGTGATGTTGGGCCATTTGTCGGCATATTCGGTGTTGATCTGCAGCCATTTGTCGAGGCCCGACTCGGTGTCGGGCTTGATCGCGTCGGCCGGGCATTCCGGTTCGCAGACACCGCAATCGATGCACTCGTCCGGGTGGATGACGAGCATGTTCTCACCTTCGTAGAAGCAGTCGACCGGACAGACCTCGATGCAGTCCATGTATTTGCATTTTATGCAATTGTCGGTCACGACATAGGTCATTGGTCGGCTCCGGGACGTCCCATTTTATTGGGCTTTTTTGGTGAGGTAACGCCTTTGTCCGCTGGTGGCAAGGGCGGCCCCTGCCAGCGGTGCCGCGGTTTCCGGAATGGAATTCCGGAAGGCCGGCAAAGCGGGCGTTCGACCTTGCTCAATCGTCGCCGAGCAGGTGGTCGGTCTGGCGGCGTTCCTTCTTGGTCGGGCGACCGCTGCCGGCCTCGCGCAACGGCGGCACCGCATCCGGAAGCGCCTCGCCCTTGGGCGCGGGGGGCGGCGACATGTCCTCGTAGAGCAGGCGGGCCTCTTCGGCCGGGCCACGCCGTACGCCGGTGCCAAGGACCTTCCAGACGAAGATCCGCCGCTCCAGCGTGATGGTCAAAACGTCGCCCGGCCGGACCGTATCGGAGGCCTGCGCTGCTTTGTCGCGATTGATGCGGACGCGTCCGGCGACGACCAGCTTGGCTGCCAGCGTGCGCGATTTTACCGCGCGCGAGAAGAACAGCCACTTGTCGATGCGCTGGCGGGCATCAGTGACCATTGGACGAGCAGCCTACTTCTTCAGCTGGTCGCGCAACGCGGCGAGCTTGGCGAAGGGCGAGTCCGGGTCGAAGCGGACCGGGCGTTCCTCACGCGGCTTTGGCTGGAAGGCGGGTTTTGCGCCTTGGGCGCCGCCTTTGCCGTCCTGCCGGCCAGCCTTCCAGTCGGGCCGGTTTTCGCGCCGGTCGGGGCGTTCGCCTTGCGGCTTGCCGGCGCGCTGCTCTGCCGCCTCGCCTTGCGGCCTGGGCTTGAACTTGCTGCGGTCGAAGCGTGGCTTGCCGGCGCCGTCGCGCTGATCGTGACGCCCCTGACGGGCGGGCCGGTCGCCCGGCGTCGGCTGCCCGCCGGCATCTGCCGGCGCATCGCTGCGGCCGCCCGGCGCAGCTTGACCATTGCGCGCGCGACCGTCCCGATGATTGTCCCGGGGGCGGTTGTCATGCTGGCGATGACGCGGGCGCTGGTCGAAACGGCCCTGCCGCCATAACAGGATGGGTTTTGGCTCCTCGGCTTCTGGAGCAGCTTCGCCGGCGACGGCTCCTGCCGTCGCTGCAGGTTCGGCCGGCGATGCTTCCGTAGTGTCGGAAACCGGCGGTTCTGCCGGTGCCGCAGCCTCAGTTTCTGCCCCAAGTTCCGCCGTTGGCTCGGCCGCTGGTTCCGCAGGCGCTTCAGCAGTCGCCTCCGCGGCGGGCCGGGTCTCTTGCGTGACTTCTGCCGCAGCTTCAGGGGCTGGAGCTTCCGCGACAGGCTCTGCCGTCGCTTCGCTCACAGCTTCGGCCGCCGCCTCCGCAACAGGAGCCGCATCCGACACAGGTTCCGAAGCCTCCGCCGGCGGCTCTGCCGCGGCAGATGCTTCCGCCATCCTCGCCTGCTCGACTCGCGCAGCCTCTTCCGCCGCCTGCTTTGCAGCGGCAGCTTCACGCGCGGCATTGTCCTGTGCTTCGAGCCGCGCCTTGACCTCGGCCGCCGGTTTGGCATCGGCGCGATAGCCGAGTCCCTTCAGGATTTCTTCCATGTCGTCGGCGGTGGCGCCGAGGATCGACATCATCGGCGGCGTGACCATGAAGGACTGACCGTCATAGGCGCCGTCGGGGCGAGGGCCGAGGCCCGGCTTCCAGTTGGTCGCCGGCCGGATCAGGTCGGCCAGCCGTTCGAGAATATCGACGCGTACAGCACGCCGGCCAAGATTGCGGTAGCCGGCAAGCTTGTAGAAGGTCTTGTCGAAGGTCGGATCGATGACCACCGAGGTGCGGCCGGAGGCCAGTGCGTGAACGACATCGCCGAAGCCGGGCTTGTCCTTACCGTCGTTTCTCAGCGCCCACAGCAGCGTTATCAGCCCGGCCGGCGCCGGTTTGATCAGCGCCGGCACGAAGACATGGTAGGCGCCGAAGCGCACTCCGAGACGGCGAAGCGCCGCGCGGCCTTCCTGGTCGAGCGACTTCATCTCGTCGGCGATGTCGCGACGGTTGATGAGGCCGAGATGCTCGACAAGCTGGAAAGCGATGCCGCGGCCGATGCCGGTGATCTGCTCCGCATTCTTGAGGTCGACCAGCGGCTTCAGCAGGGATTCGATCTGGAAATTGACGAAGCGCTCGGCGCGCGCCGCAACCTTGTCGCGGGCCGGGCCGGTGAGTTGCTCGTCGGCGAGCAGAACGAGACGCGGCTTCAAAGCGTCTTCGCCGGCAACCAACGTGCCGATCGGGGCGCCGATCCAGCGCAGCGTGCCATCCGAACCCAGCGCAATGTCGCCATTGGCAGAGGCGCCGAAACGCTCGGCCCGCGACTCGAACTCGGCGGCAAGCGCCTTCTGCGCCGCCGCCCGCACCGCCTTGGCGTCTTCGCCGCCGGCGCTCTGGTCGGCGGTGAAGCGGAAACCTTGCAACTCGCCGACGTGATGGCCTTCGACGAGGACGGTTCCGGTTGGGCTGATTTCGGCTTCAGGCATCGTGTTTTCTCTAAGGCGCCGCATGAGGACGGAAGTCCTGCGGTCTACAAAACGTTTCGTCAACCGCTCATGCAGCGCATCCGACAATCTGTCTTCGATTTCGCGCGTCTTTTCCTGCCAGTGTGCCCGATCGGCCAGCCAGCCGGGCCGGTTGGAGACGAAGGTCCATGTGCGGATCTGGGCAATCCTGTGCGATAACGTGTCGATGTCGCCTTCGGTGGTGTCGGCACGGCGCACCTGCTCGGCCATGTAGTTCTCGTCGACATGGCCATGCCTGGCAAGGTCCATGTAAATGGAGGCAATCAAGTCGGCGTGCTGGGCCGGCGCGATCTTCCTGTAGTCGGGCAGCGCGCAGGCTTCCCACAGCAGCGCCACGCGCCTGGCATCGGTGGTGAGTGCCCGGACGTCCTCGTCGCGCGACAGATGCTCGAGCGCCTGCGCGTCTACTGCCGGCAGCGCGCGCGTCAGGCCTTCGACCGGGGCGTTGGTCTCAATCGAGCGCTTCAGCGCATCGAGGTTGGCGAAATCGAAATGCGCGGTACGCCACTGCAGCACTTTCACCGGGTCGAAATCATGCGCCTCGATCTTGTTGACCAGTTCATCATCCAGCGGATCGACCTGGCCGGTGACGCCGAAGGTGCCGTCGCGCAGATGCCGGCCGGCGCGGCCGGCAATCTGGCCGAGCTCGGCCGCCGTCAGGTTGCGGTACTGGTAGCCGTCGAATTTGCGATTCTGGGCGAAGGCGACGTGGTCGAGGTCGAGGTTGAGGCCCATGCCGATGGCGTCGGTGGCGACGAGGTAGTCGACGTCGCCCGACTGGAACAGCGCCACCTGGGCGTTGCGGGTGCGCGGGCTGAGTGCGCCGAGCACGACCGCGGCACCGCCCTGCTGGCGGCGGATCAGCTCGGCGATGGCATAGACCTCGTCGGCCGAGAAGGCGACAATCGCGGTGCGCCGCGGCAGGCGGGTCAGCTTCTTCGAGCCGGCATAGGCAAGATGCGACAGGCGTGGCCGGGTCACCACCGACACACCCCGCAGCAGGCGCTGCAGGATGCCGTGCATGGTAGCGGCGCCAAGCAGCAGCGTCTCCTGGCGGCCGCGCAGATGCAGGATGCGATCAGTAAAGATGTGGCCGCGTTCCAAATCGCCGGCGAGCTGGACTTCGTCGATGGCAACGAAGGCGGCGTCGGTCTCGCGCGGCATCGCTTCCACGGTGCAGACCGAGTATTTCGCGCCCGCCGGCTGGATCTTTTCCTCGCCGGTGATGAGCGCCACCTTATGGGCGCCGACCTTCTCGCAGACGCGCGTATAGACCTCGCGGGCAAGCAGCCTGAGCGGCAGGCCGATGACGCCGCTTTCATGCGCCACCATGCGTTCGATGGCGAGGTGGGTCTTGCCGGTGTTGGTCGGGCCGAGCACGGCCGTCACGTCTCGACCCGACAGGATCAGCGGTTCAGTGTGTTTCGGATGGATGTTCATCGGCCTGGAAATAAGGCTCTCTGCCTCGCATTGTCGGGAGCGCGCCCATATTGGCCGCGTATGACAGGCGACACATAGGGATTTCGGGCGCGAAGCGAAAGCGGAATATGCCGAGGGCAGGCCGATTGGTTGGTTCGAAGCCAGAAAATCTGTTCCCGATTAACAGTTGGAACGAGTCTGGAACGAATCAGCGACGAATCACTGACTCGCGCTGATTCAGGGTTTGTTCACGGCTACATCTGGGTTTTCTGTCGGCGTACCTCACCACATGCTGAATCACGGAAACTGGCCCGATTTATGCAGGCGGCATCCACGCGAGCACTGCGGTTAACCTCTGCCGGTGAATGGTCGTGGCTGGCCAATCTGCTTCGCACAACATTATGAAATTATTGATGTTTCCTAACGCGCTTTAATCATTTCGAGGGTGTTTTCAGCTCTCGCCGTTAACGTTCCGCTCAAAGCCGGAACGAATCGGCGACGAATCAGAGATAGCCGAAGTTTCTTGGTTTGTTCACCGCAGCATGTTGTGTTGTGAACAGCTTTTCCACCTAGAATCCACAGGCTGCCGGGCGGTTTTTGCACAGGCTGCGAGTTTGCCGTTAACCTTTGCGTGCCGGATTGGGGCAGCGTGCTGCATCGAGATCTTGCAACGGGAAGACCGCTATAGAAACGGGCCGTTTTGCAGGCCCGTTCGTCCAAGCGCGTATCTGTCTCAACGTAAAGATAAACGATCAGGCGATGTACTGGCCGCCATTGGCTGATATGGTCGAGCCGGTGATGAAACCGGCATCGTCGGAAGCGAGGAAGACGACGCAGCGCGCGATTTCCTCCGGCTCGCCGAGACGGCCGACCGGGATGTGCGGGATGACGCGCTCGTTGAGGACCTTCTCGTCCATTGCCTTGACCATCTCGGTGGCGATGTACCCGGGGCAAATGACGTTGACGGTGATGCCGGCGCGCGCGCCTTCCTGGGCCAGTGCCTTGGTGAAGCCGATATCGCCGGCCTTCGAGGCCGAATAATTGACCTGGCCGGCCTGGCCTTTCTGGCCGTTGATCGAGGAGATGGTGATGATGCGACCGAACTTGCGGTCGCGCATGCCGCCCCACAACGGATGCGTCATGTTGAAGACGCCGGAAAGGTTGGTGTCGAGGACCTCTTTCCATTGCTCGCGCGTCATCTTGTGGAACATCGCGTCGCGAGTGATGCCGGCATTGTTGACCAGCACCGAGACGGGACCGAGATCGGCTTCGATCTGTTTGATGCCGGCGGCGCAGGCCTCGTAGTCGGCGACCGACCATCTATAGACCGGGATGCCGGTCGCGGCCTTGAACTTTGCCGCCGCTTCCTCATTGCCGGCGTAGTTTGCGGCGACCGAATAGCCGGCGCTTTTCAAGGCGACCGATATCGCCGCGCCGATGCCGCGCGACCCGCCTGTGACGATTGCAACCTTTGTCATGCGTTTCCCTCCCAGAGTGAATGGTGAATGGTGAATGGTTATTGCGTAAGCCCTCCGATCTTCCATTCACCATTCACCATTCACCATTCACAATTTGCCATTCATCCCATTGCTTCCACGCACATGGCAACACCCATGCCGCCGCCGATGCACAGCGTGGCAAGGCCTTTCTTGGCACTTCTGCGGCGCATCTCGTAGACCAGCGTGTTGAAGATGCGGGCGCCCGAGGCGCCGACCGGATGGCCGATGGCGATGGCGCCGCCATTGACGTTGACGATGGCCGGATCCCAGCCCATGTCCTTGTTGACGGCGCAGGCCTGCGCGGCAAAGGCCTCGTTGGCTTCGACCAGATCGAGGTCGCCGACCGACCAGCCGGCCTTGGCCAGCGCCTTGCGCGAGGAGGGGATCGGTCCCGTCCCCATGATCTGCGGGTCGACACCGGCGGTCGCCCAGGAAACGATACGCACCAGCGGTGTGATGCCGCGCCTTGCGGCTTCCGCTTCGGTCATCAGCACCACGGCGGCGGCACCGTCGTTGATGCCGGAAGCATTGGCAGCAGTCACCGTGCCTTCCTTATCGAAGGCGGGCTTGAGCTTGGTCATGGCATCGATTGTCGCGCCGTGGCGGATGTATTCATCCTGGTCGACTACGGTGTCGCCCTTCCTGCCCTTGACTGTAAAGGCAACGATCTCGTCCTTGAATTTCCCGGCTTTCTGCGCGGCCTCGGCCTTGTTCTGGGAAGCCAGTGCGAACTGGTCCTGGTCGTCGCGGGTGATCTGGAACTGGCGGGCGACGTTCTCAGCGGTGTTGCCCATATGATAGCCATAGAAGGCATCGGTCAGGCCGTCCTTGATCATGGTGTCGATCAGCTTGAAATCGCCCATCTTGACGCCACCGCGCAGATGCTGTGCATGCGGAGCCATCGACATCGATTCCTGGCCGCCGGCAACGATGATCCTCGCGTCGCCCTGGGCGATCTGCTGCATGCCGAGCGCGATGGCGCGCAAGCCCGAGCCGCAGAGCTGGTTCAGGCCCCAGGAGGTCGCCTCCTGCGGTACGCCGGCAGCCATTGCCGCCTGCCGCGCCGGGTTCTGCCCTTGAGCCGCGGTCAGGATCTGGCCGAGGATGACCTCGTCCACCTCCTTGCCGTCGACGCCGGCACGGACCAGCGCTTCCCTGACGGCGACGGCACCCAATTCATGGGCTGGGGTGTTGGCGAAGGCGCCGTTGAAGGAGCCGACGGGCGTGCGCGCTGCACTGGCGACAACGATGGCGTTGGAAGCGGACATGTTCTTCTCCAGGCTTTCGGGGAACGATTTCGGGTGCCGTCGGGGACTTTTCTTGCCCTTTCCACAACCCGAGTCAAACCCGAAATGGGCATGGCGTTCCTCCGCGGCAAGCAGGCCGCGCGTCGCTGCGATGACGGCCCATCCGTGCTGCGCAGCATAAAATGGTCCCGCACTGCACAAACTGCTTGGATTCATGACGCTTTTGCGCATATCCTTTAAAAAGGCGCAATCGTTACCGGCGGCTTACTTAAGCTGCCCGGTGTCCGGGGAGGATGCAGATGGCCGCAAAAGACGAACCTATTGTTATCAAGAAATATGCCAATCGCCGTCTCTACAATACGGGCACCAGCACCTATGTGACGCTCGAGGATCTCGCTGAAATGGTCAAAAGAGGCGAGGACTTTACTGTCCAGGACGCCAAGACCGGTGACGACATCACGCATCCGGTACTGACCCAGATCATCTTCGAGCTGGAGAACAAGGACGGGCAGAACATGCTGCCGATCCCGTTCCTGCGTCAGCTCATCGCCTATTACGGCGACCAGATGCAGATGATCGTGCCGAGCTTTCTCGAGCAGTCGATGCTGGCCTTCTCTAAGGAGCAGGAACGCTTTCGCGAGCAGATGAAAGATGCGCTCGGCAAGTCGCCGATGGACATGATGAAGATCGCGACACCAATCAAGGTGCTGGAGGAGCAGACGCGGCGCAACATGGAAATGTTCCAGAACGCCATGCGGCTGTTCACGCCGTTCCCGCCCGCGGGCTCGGCGCCGGCAGCAGCGCCGGCCGAACCGGCCAGGAAGGAAACGCCGGAAAAACCCGACGACCTCCAGGAGCTGAAGGAGCAGATCGCCGCGATGCAGCGTAAGCTCGACACGATGTCCTGACTGCCGGCTGGCGAAGTGCAGCGTCGAACCTCTCTTCAGGTGCCGCTGAGACTTCGCAAGCAGCGCGGCTAGAGCTGCTCCGGCAGCGGTCCCTGGTAGCGGGCGCGTGGCCGGATCAGGCCGTTGCTCGTCACCTGCTCCACGGCATGCGCGGCCCAGCCGACGCTGCGGCCGAGTGCGAACAGGCGGAACGGCGCATCGGACGGCAAACGGAGGCCGCGCGTCAGCGCAGCCAAGGCGAAATCGACGTTCGGGCGCATGCCCGTTGCCGCAAAGGCCACATCGCAAAGCCGTAACAGCCCATCATCGACATCTATCGCGGCCAGCAACGGTTCCGCACGCGGATCGCCGTCGGGATAAAGCGGATGGCCAAATCCGGGCAGCGGCCTGTCGTGACCGAGCCAGCGTCCGACAGCCGCATCCGGCCCCAATCTCTGCGCATCCTCCGCCAGCATCATGACCGCCTCCGCGGCGCCGCCATGACGCGGCCCGGAGAGCGTGGCGAGGCCGGCAAGCAGGCAGGCCGAAACAGGTGCGCCGGTGGACGCGGCGACCCGTGCGGCGAAGGTCGATGCGTTCAATTCGTGATCGGCCAACAGCACGAGCGAGCGGCGGATCAAGTCTGCGCCGGCCGCATCAAGCGACCATCCCTGCGCCAGCCTTTCGTGCACGGCACCAGTTCCGGGAATCGCGCCGAGCGCCTGGGCCAAAGCGGCGATGGCGCCGGCCGCATCGTGGTTGAGCGAAGCCGATCTTCGGCCGAGCGAAGGCCGGCCGTTGGCCGCCAACGCGGCCAATTCCGCGAAGGCAGCCGGCCGGCCAGTTGCGCCGTTGCCATGGCGGCTCGCCGAGACGAACGACACTGGTGCGCCAGATGCCCAAAGCAGGTTTGCCGTCTGCTCCAGCGTGGCAGCCTCGCAGAGAGCAACCGCATCCTGGCCGCGATAGACAAGGCGGCCATGCAAAACGGTCGAGATCGTGGTGGCGATCGCCGGCTCACCCCAGGCAATTGCACTTTCGGCGATTGCCTGGGGATTTCGGCCACGAGCCCGGCGGCTCGCCAGCGCCGCGATATCGTCGGCGCGATACTGGCTGCGGCGTGGATCCGCCCGGTCCGGCCGCACGCCGATGCGTCCGCGGCTGACATAGGCATAGAGGGTCTGGGCTCGCACCTTGAGACGCTCCAGGGCTTCGTCCCGCGTCAGCCACTCCGTCATGTCAGCCTTGTCATGTTGATTCCGTTGATCAAGATTGATGGTCCAGTCACCAACCCTTATCTTCCACCCGGAAAGGGTCAAGGAGAAAACCAATGGCGAATGGGCTCGATGATGTGGTGGCGGCGGAAACGGTGCTCTCCGATGTTGACGGTCTTGGTGGCCGCCTGACCATCCGGGGCCATTCGTTGCCCGAACTGGCAGGCCGCTGGAAATACGCCGAGGTGGTTCATCTGCTGTTCGACGGCTTTTTCGACGATCTTCCCGACGGCAGGGAGCTGGCGAACGCGATCGGTCGGGCGCGCAGCGAAGTGTTCGAGCAGATCAAACCCTTGCTGCCGTTTCTCGCATCCGTCGATATCTACAGCGCGATGCGCGCCGGTATTGCCCTGCTGCCGGATGGTGACAAATTGTCGGACGCGCTGCGGCTGGTTGCGGCACCTGCCGTGCTGACGCCGGCCTTGCTGCGCTTGCAGCGCGGCGAAAGCCCGATTGCGCCCGATAGCAAGGCCGATCATGCAGCCGACATGCTGCGGATGCTGACCGGCATTGTGGCCTCGCCTAAATTGGCGAAGGCGCTCGATGCCTATCTCGTGACGGTTTGCGACCACGGCCTCAACGCATCGACCTTCGCCGCGCGCGTGGTCGCTTCGACGCAGGCCGGGCTTACTTCGGCGGTGCTGGCCGGGCTCGGAGCGCTCAAGGGGCCGCTGCATGGCGGCGCGCCAGGTCCGGTGATCGAGATGCTGGATGCGATCGAGGTGCATGGCGACGCCGCCGGCTGGCTGCGTGGCGAGATCGCGCGTGGCGGCCGCATCATGGGCTTCGGCCATCGCATCTATCGCGTGCGCGATCCGCGTGCCGACGTGCTGAAAGCCGTCGTGCGCCAGCTCGGCGCCGAGGGCGAAAGCGGCCACCGGCTGGCCTTCGCCGAAAGCGTGGAGCAGGCGGCGCTCGAAGTGCTCCGCATCGCCAAGCCGTCACGCTCGCTCCAGACCAACGTCGAGTTCTTCACAGCGCTCCTGCTGGAAGCGGCGGGCTTTCCGAAAGAGGCGTTCACCAATGTCTTTGCTGCCGGGCGCGTCGCCGGCTGGATTGCCCATGCGCGCGAGCAGCAAACGAGCGGACGGCTGATCCGGCCGCAGTCGCGCTATATCGGGACGGTGCCGGACCTCGTCGCCTGACGAGCTTTCAGCGCATGCTTTGCGAAACGAGGCGACGACCTCTCTTAGGGGACGAGAGAGGTCTACATGACAAAAATTTCATGTCATTGCTCCACACATCCGCTGTTCTTGGGTGACAGAGAGCCTATATGCTGCAGTGCAGCATGGTTCCACGGGAGCCCGCCTCGAAAGGAATAAAGCCGCCTTGACCGCCAGAAAAACCGCCATCGTCACCGGTTCCACCTCGGGCATCGGCCTGGCCATTGCCCACGCGCTCGCGGCCGAAGGCTGCAACGTCGTCGTCAATTCCTTTTCCGACACCGCCGACGACCGCGCCATCGCAGACGCGATCGCGAAGCACCACAAGGTGAAGACCGCCTATGTCAAAGCCGACATGTCGAAGCCGGCCGAGTGCCGGGCTTTGGTGGCGAAGGCAGCCGAGGCATTCGGCTCGGTCGACATCCTGATCAACAATGCCGGCATCCAGCATGTCGCGCCGGTGGAAAGCTTCCCGATCGAGAAGTGGGATGCGATCATCGCCATTAACCTGTCATCGGCCTTCCACACCATCGCAGCCGCCATCCCGTTGATGAAACAGGCCGGTGGCGGCCGGATCGTCAACGTCGCCTCGGCCCACGGCCTTGTCGCCTCGCCGTTCAAGTCGGCCTATGTCTCGGCCAAGCATGGCATTATGGGCTTGACCAAGACTGTCGCCCTGGAACTGGCGCGCGACAAGATCACCTGCAATGCCATTTGTCCGGGCTATGTGTTGACGCCGTTGGTCGAGGCGCAGATCCCCGACCAGATGAAGGCCAACAAGATGGACCGCGAGACGGTGGTCCGTGAGGTCATGCTCGAAAAGCAACCGACCAAGGAGTTCGTCACCGTCGAGCAGGTTGCGGCGGCCGCGGTGTTCCTATGCTCGGATGCGGCGGCGCAGATCAACGGCGCGCACATCTCTGTCGATGGCGGCTGGACCGCTCAGTGAGGCTTCCAGCGGTCAAGGGCCACGCCATGCCGAAAAATGGCAAGGCGGAAGAGCCAAAGAAGATCAATGTCGCGCTGCAAGGCGGCGGTTCGCACGGGGCGTTTTCCTGGGGCGTGCTCGATCGGCTGCTCGAGGACGGGCGCCTCGACATAACGGCGGTTTCGGGCACCAGCGCCGGCGCCATGAATGCCGTGGCGCTGGCCGACGGCTTTGTCCGCGGCGGTGTCGAGGGCGCGCGGCGGAAGCTCGACGATTTCTGGCGTGCGGTGGCGGCAAAGGGCCGCTTCAGCCCGGTACAGCGCATGCCTTGGGACGTCGCCTGGGGCAATTGGTCGATCGAGAACACGCCCGGCTATTTCCTGTTCGATACGATGTCTCGGGTATTTTCGCCCTATGTCGCCAATCCGCTCGCCATCAATCCGCTGCGCGACGTGGTCGAACGTGAGATCGATTTCGACAATGTGCGCGCCTGCAAGTCGATGGAACTGTTCATTTCCGCTACCAATGTCGAGACCGGCCAGTTGCGGGTCTTCTCGGACGGCGAGATCGACCTCGACACGGTGATGGCGTCGGCCTGCTTGCCGCAATTGTTCCGTGCCGTCGAGATCAAGGGCGTGCCCTATTGGGATGGCGGTTATGGCGGCAACCCGGCACTGTTCCCGTTCTTCAAGACGGCGGCCACCGAGGACGTGCTTTTGGTGCAGATCAATCCGGTGGTCCGCGAGGGAACGCCGAAGAGCGCCAATGAGATCCAGAACCGCATCGACGAGATCACCTTCAATGCCGGGCTGTTGCGCGAATTCCGCTCGATCGCCTTCGTCAAGGAACTGATCGCCGCCGGCCGATTGCCGCACGGCGAATATCGCGACATCCGCATGCACCGCATCGATGCCGACGAAGCGTTCAAGGATCTGTCGGCATCGTCCAAGGTCAATGCCGAATGGGCGTTCCTTGCCTATCTGCGCGACCTCGGCCGCACCGCAGCCAGTGATTGGCTGGAAGAAAATTATGACGCCGTCGGCAAGCGGCCGACGATCGATCTGTCCGGCGAACTCGACGACGGCTTGAAGCCGGTGCGCGGGCCGGCGCCGGGCCGGCGGGTCAAGGAATTTCTTGCGGCGCGCAAGCAGCCCGAGGCCGCCCGCCGTCCGGCCTAGCTGCTTCGCAAGCAGATGGCATTCGCAATCCGTCAATCATCCTGACACTTGCTGCCATACCGCTGTTTTGGCGATCAACAGCCGATGCTGCAGCCGCATCTTTGCGGACAAAGCAACAACCCATCAACTTTTCTGACTATATTGCGCTGCAACTTTGAGGTAGAAGCGCGCTTCGCCGATCACGGCAATTTGAATACGGCCTCGCGCGCACCCATATCGGCGACGCGCCCCAAGTAGAAGATGCGGCCTGGCCGAACCCCGCGCACTGGAAAAATGACGATGCCGAAATTCAGGTTTCACAAGCTTGCAGCCATTGTTGTGCTCATCGGGTTCGCCGGCTGGATGGCGACAGGCGAGTTCTCGTCCGTCGGCAGCGCGTCCGCCGACAACAAGCCCAAGGCAGGAGAGGTCGAGCAGCCCAAGGCGCCGTTACGCACGGTCGCGGTCATAACCCCGCCGCGGCGCACCTATGCACGCGCTATCCGCATTTCCGGACTGACCGAAGCCGATAAGCGCGCCGTCCTGGCGACACGCGTCGCCGGCGTCATCGACAAGCTGCCGGTCAAGCAGGGTCAGCACGTCAAGACCGGCGACCTCATCCTGATGCTTGCCGCCGAGGAAAAGATCTCGGCGGTCGACAACGCCAAGCAGCTTGTCGTGCAACGTGAGGCCGAGCTGGCTGCGGCCCTGCGGCTGATGAAAACCGGCAATCTGCCCAAGCTGCAGCTCGATACGGCCCGTTCCAACCTGACGCTGGCCAAGTCGCAACTGGACGCAGCGCAAGCCGAGCTCGACCGCAACGAGGTGAAGGCGCCCTTCGACGGCGTCATCGACCGGGTGCCGGTGGAGCTTGGCAGTTCCGTCATGCAGGGCGGCGAGGTGGCGACCATTCTCAAGCTCGATCCGGTGATCGCACGCGGCGAAGTCAGCGAACGCGATCTCGGCTATCTGAAGATCGGTGACGAAGCCAATGTGCGCCTGGTCAGTGGCCAGACCGTCAAGGGTACGGTGCGCTACATCAGCCGGGATGCATCTTCGGCAACCCGTACCTTTCGGGTTGAAGTCGCTATCCCCAATGCCGATGGGTCCGTACCGGCCGGCATGACGGCAGAAATTGCGCTCAGCGCCCAGCCGACCGACGCCGTGATGCTGCCGCGATCGGTGGTGACGCTCGGCGACAAGGGCGACCTCGGCATCCGCGCCGTCGACAAGGACGACAAGGTCGTGTTCTTCCCGATCGATCTAGTCGACGACACGCCAACCGGCCTGGTGCTCGGCGGCATTGCGGCCGACGCCCGCATTGTCGTCGCCGGCCAGGAGCTGGTGAAGGAAGGCGAGGTGGTCAAGCCGGTCGCAGCCGACCAGGCGACCATTCAAAAGCTGTTGGGCGAAGCGACGGCCGGGACGCAGTAATCATGGACATCGTCAAACTTGCTATCAGCAATGCCCGGCTGACCATTGCGGTCCTGGTCTTTCTCATCCTTGCCGGTGCGGTCGCCTACCAGTCGACGCCGAAGGAAGCGGAACCGGATGTTCCGATTCCGATGATGTATGTCAGCCTGATCTACCAGGGCATCTCGCCGGAAGACTCCGAGCGCCTCCTGCTGCGGCCGATGGAAGCCAAGCTGAAGAGCCTGAAAGGCCTCAAGGAGATGCGCTCGGCCGCCTTCCAGGGCGGCGGTTATGTGCTGGTCGAATTCCAGCCACAGACGGATCTCGCCACCGCGCTGCAGGACACGCGCAGCAAGGTGCAGGACGGCAAGGCCGACCTGCCGCAAGCGGCTGAGGAGCCCGTGGTCTCCGAGGTCAACATCTCCGAGTTCCCCGTCCTGGTCGTGACGCTGTCGGGCGAGGTGCCCGAGCGCGTGCTGACGGCGGCGGCGCGCGAGCTGCGCGACCGCATCGAGGAAGTGCCTGGCGTGCTC
This sequence comes from Mesorhizobium sp. M0074, assembly GCF_040322975.1. Classification (NCBI taxonomy): domain Bacteria; kingdom Pseudomonadati; phylum Pseudomonadota; class Alphaproteobacteria; order Hyphomicrobiales; family Phyllobacteriaceae; genus Mesorhizobium; species Mesorhizobium sp. M0074. Next base: position 84,950 of record NZ_JAMYUM010000028.1, on the reverse strand, counting down.
GAGGGCTCGCTGCAGGGTGCGCGCGACGACCTCGTCGAAGTTGTCATCGATCCGATGAAGCTGTCTTCCTACGGGCTGCAGCTCGACCAGTTGATCGGTGCGGTCGGCGCTTCCAACAGTCTTGTCGCCGCCGGCAACATCGAAGGATCCGAGGGCAAATACGCGGTCAAGGTGCCCTCGCTTATCGAGACGCCAGAGGATGTGGCGGCGCTGCCGGTCGTCGCCGGCCCCAATGCGGTGGTGCAGGCCAAGGACATTGCCACCATCCGCTCCACATTCAAGGACGCCGAGACGGTCACCCGCCTCGACGGCAAGCCGGCGATCGCCATCGAGGTGAAGAAGCGCATCGGCTCCAACCTGATCGATACGATTGGCAAGGTCAGGGAGGTGTCCGACGCCTTCATCAAGACGATGCCGGAGGGCATGCACGTCACCTACACGCAAGACAAGTCCGTCTTCGTGAACCAGTTGCTCGGCGACCTGCAGAACCACGTGATGATCGCCGTCATCCTGGTGTTCATCGTCATTCTCTACGCGCTGTCTGGCCGTGCCTCGCTGCTGATCGGATTGGCCATCCCCTCGTCCTTCCTGATCGGCATCCTGTTGCTGGCAATGATGGGCTACACGATCAACATGATCGTGCTGTTCAGCCTCATCCTGGCGGTCGGCATGCTGGTCGACGACGCCATCATCGTCACCGAATTCGCCGAGCGACGCATGAGCGAGGGCATGCCGAAGGAGCAAGCGTTCGCGCTTGCCGCCAAGCGCATGGCCGGCCCGGTCATCGCGGCGACGATGACGCGCATTGCCGCCTTCTCGCCGCTGTTGTTCTGGCCGGGCATTATCGGCGACTTCATGAAATACATGCCGATCACGCTGATCGTGACGCTCTCGGCCTCGATGCTCTATGCGCTGGTCTTCGCGCCGACGCTGGGCGCGATATTTGCCAAGGCGCCGGCCCATCACCCCGACGACAATCGCGACGGCTGGTACATGGCCGTGGTCAAGCAGGCGGTGCATTATCCCATCACCGTGCTTGTCCTCACTGTGGCGCTGTTGTTCGGCGTCGGCTACGCCTATTCGAAATTCGGTGCCGGCGTCGAATTCTTCCCGAATGTCGAGCCTGACTACGGCCTGCTCTATGTCCACGCCCGCGGCAATCTTTCGCTTGCCGAAATGGACGCGGCCACCAAGACCGCGGAAAATCGACTGCTCGGTTGGCCGGGCGTGAAGTCTGTCTATACCCGTGTCGGCAAGACGCAGGGCGGCGGCCAGGATGTTCCGGAAGACGTGGTTGGCGTGATCCAGTACGAATTCGTCGACTGGCGCGAGCGTAAATCGGCGAACTCAATCCTGGACGAACTGCGCGGCGTTATGGCCGGCATTCCCGGTGTCGACGTCGAGGTTCGCGTGCCGGAAGCCGGCCCGCCTACCGGCAAGCCGATCCAGATCAGGCTTTCGGCCGTCGATCCGAAGGGCCTTGACGACAAGGCCCGCGCCGTCGCCGCGCGCATAGCCAAGGTGCCCGGCGTCATCGATATTTCCGACGGCCTGGCGCCGCCCGGCGTCGACTGGGCGCTCGAGGTCGATCGCGCCAAGGCGGCGCAGTACGGCATCAGCCCGACTGCGGTCGGAACGGTGGTGCAACTGGTGACCAACGGGCTGAAGCTCAGCGAATACCGGCCCGCTGGCGCCGACGATGCAGTCGACATCAGGCTGCGCCTGCCCGAGGATCGGCGCACGCTGTCGACGCTCGACGAACTCAGGGTGCAGACCGCTCAAGGCTCGGTGCCGATCTCGAACTTCGTCGTGCGCAAGCCGGAGCCGACGGTCGGTATCCTCAACCGCATCGACGGTGCGCGAACGGTCGTCGTCCAGGCCAACGTCGCTGCCGGCGCCCAGGTGGCTGCCGTCCAGCAGGAGGTCACCAAAGCTGTCGCCGACATGAACCTCGGCAGCGGCATTCGCTGGAAGCTTGCCGGTTCGAATGAGGACAGCGCAGAGGCCGGTGCCTTCCTCAGCAAAGCCTTCGGTGCGGCGATCTTCCTGATCTTCATCGTGCTTCTGGCGCAGTTCAACAAGTTCACCAGCGTCTGGCTGGTGCTGTCCTGCGTGGTCATGGCGACGATCGGCGTGTTCCTCGGGCTGCTGCTGACGGGAGAGGCATTCGGCATCGTCATGTCGGGCATCGGTGTCATCGCGCTGGCCGGGGTGGTGGTGAACAACAACATCGTGCTGATCGACACCTATGACCGGTTGCGCGAAGAGGGCTGGGACAAATACGAAGCCGTTCTGCAGACCTGCCGCGAACGTGCCCGTCCGGTGGTGCTGACGGCGGTGTCGGCGATCCTCGGCGTGCTGCCGATTGCTTTCGGCCTCGGCCTCGAAATCTTCCATCACGAGACGACGATCAACGCGCCGTCGACGCAATGGTGGATTTCGCTGTCTTCGGCGATCGTCTTCGGGCTGTCCTTCGCCACCGTGCTGACGCTGGTGGTGACGCCGTCGATGCTGATGGTGTTTACTCGCGCCAAGGTCAAACCCGGTGCGCGTCGTGGCTGGTTCAGTCGCCTGTTGGGGCGTCGAAAGGCCGAAATCCCGTCGAAAGGCCTGGACGCCGATCTGGGTGCCGAACCGGCGATCGCCTTCCCGAAGGCCGCCGAATAGAGTCCGGATCGCCATCCTGATCAAGCAAAGGCCGCCCGGGAACAATGGGCGGCCTTCTGCATTGTTCCGTCATTGCAACCTCAAAGCGAGGATTTTCTGATGACGATCAGCACCATTCTCATCATTATCCTTATTCTTATTCTGATCGGCGCGGTTCCGGCATGGCCGCATTCCCGGTCCTGGGGTTACGGACCATCCGGCATCGTCGGCGTCATCCTGATCGTTGTCCTGGTGCTGCTGTTAATGGGCCGGATCTGAGCGCAACCTTCCTCCCGAACAGCGGCGGATGACCATCAGGCCATCCGCCTTTTTTAAGTTCCTTGTTGGGCAGCTTTTTGCGTCGTCTTGATCGTGGCGATGCCGATATCCTCAAGCGCTTCCGACACTGCATCTTCCAGCGGCGTGTGCGGGATCGTACCGATAACGCTTTCCAGCCTGCCCGAAACCAGCCGGTGCGGCTCGAAGCGGAGATAGGACATCGAAACGATCTCGCGCCACATCGCCACGAACGGGCTGCCGGCGCGCAGCACCCACCACGGCATCGACGTCAGCTTCAGCGTGCGTCCGAGCGCCTTCTCCGCGGCCGCCTTGATGTCCAGATCGGTCACCGCATGGCCAGGAAAGTTCAGCGCCTCGTAGGAGCCGAGCTTGTCGAGACTGTCAGCCAGCCCGACGAAGGCCTTGGCCAAGTCGCGCAGATAGGCCCATTCATGCACGAGATCGACCGGCCCTGGGGCGGTATAGACGCCCTTGGTCATCTTGGCGGCAACAACCAGATCGAACCACGATCCGCTGCCGGTACCACCGAAGAAATCACCGGCGCGCAGCAAGATCGTGCGCACCCGACCCGCGTCGGCCTCGCGGCGAAACAGATCTTCCATGGCGACGCGGATGCGGCCCTTTTCCGTCGTCGGGCGAAACGGCGTGTCTTCGGCGATCACCGCCGGCATCTGCGAACCGTAATTGTAGACGGTGCCCGGGAAGAGATGCAGCGCGCCGTTCGCCCGGCAGGCAGCCATCACATTCTCGGCCATCGGCAGGCATTTGCTCCAGTCGGTGTAGAGCGGGTTGAGGCCGTTGAAAATGATATCGACGCCTTCGGTCGCGCGGATCAGCGCAGCACGGTCGAGCGCGTCGCCGGCGATCGCCGTAGCGCCTTTGAGCTCGGCCGGCACCTTGCCGCTGCGGGTGACAGCGCGGACATCGTAGCCGGCATCGAGGAAGGCCATGGCGACCGTGCGGCCGAGGCGGCCATTGGCGCCGAGAATTGCGATCGTGGTCATTGTTCGTCTCCGTGTTGCGTTACGACCCCAATATTGTATCTTCGCAAACGAATGAAAATTGACTATGATTGGCGATATGATATTCAATTTTGAATGGATATTGACTGGAACCTGATCAAGAGTTTCGTCACCGTGGCGGAGACCGGCAGCCTGTCGGCCGCCGCGCGAAAACTTGCCGCGAGCCAGCCGACGCTCGGCCGCCACATCACCGAGCTGGAACAGGCGCTCGGTGTCACGCTCTTCCGGCGCGGGCGGCGTGGCTACGCGCTCACGGAAGCGGGCAGCACGCTCTTTGAACGGGGCCGCGCGGTGAGCGAGCAGGCGAGCGCCTTTTCGCTGCTGGCGCTGGGATCGGTCGAGGCGATCGAGGGTACGGTGCGCATTGCCGCCAGCGAAGTGGTGGCGGCCTATGTGCTGCCGGAAATCACAGCGAGGCTTGGGTTCGAGGAGCCGGGCATCGAGGTCGAGATCGTCGCCTCGAACCAGGTCGAGAATCTGCTGCGTCGCGACGCCGATATCGCCATTCGCATGGTCAAGCCGGCGCAGAATGAGCTGGTCGCGCGCAAGGTGACCGACATTCCGCTCCGCGCCTGCGCGGCAAAATCCTATCTGGACCGGCGTGGCCGTCCGCGCGAGGCCCGCGATCTTGCCGGCCATGATCTGGTCGGCTTCGACCGCAGCGATGAGATCATTCGCGGCTTTGCCCAGTTCGGCGTCCCGCTCGCCCGCAATGCCTTCCGCTTCAGGACCGATAATCAGATCGTGCTGTGGGAAGCGGTGCGGGCGGGAAACGGCATCGGCTTTGGCCAGGAGCCGCTCGCCGACCGTGATCCGCTGGTCGAGACAGTGCTGCCGGGTCTCCCGCTGCCGACGCTGCCGGTGTGGCTGGCCATGCACCGCGACGTGCGTACCAGCGTGCGCATCCGCCGCGTCGCGGATTTCCTCTACGAAGAGTTCAAGCGCTATTCAGCCGGTGCAGGCTCGGCAGCGAATTCGGCGCGGTGAGCGAGGCCGGCCATCAACAGCACGACGACCAGCAGCCCGGAGAGTGCGACGAAGATCGGGCCGAAGCTCGAGTGCTCGGCGACGAAGCCGATCGCCGACGGCGCCACCAGAATGCCTGAGTAACCCATTGTTGTGACGACGCTCATGCCTGTGCCGGACGCCATGCCCTCCTGGTTGCCGCCGGCCGAAAAAATGATCGGCACCATGTTGGCAATGCCGAGGCCGCAAAAGGCGAAGGCGGCAATGGCCAGCCAAGGCGAGGGAGCCAGCCCGGCCACCAGCATGCCGGCAGCAGCGGCAAGGGCCGAGGCGCGCAATGTCGTAACGGCACCGAAACGGTTGCGGACGCCATCGCCGAGAAAGCGCATGATGGCCATGACTCCGGAAAAGGCGGCATAGGCCAGGCCTGCGATGGCAAGATCGGCGCCGAGCTCCTGCCTGAGATACAGCGCCGCCCAGTCGAGTACCGCACCTTCGGAGATCATCGTCAGCAGCGCCATCAGCCCAACCAGATAGACCAGCGGGTTTGCTGGCAGCGCGAATTTGTGATGCTCGGCGACTGGGTGCTTGTCCTCGGCGATCAGGTAGCGGATCGCGACGGCGATGACGGCAAAGGCAAGAGCCGTCACCACTGTCGCATGGGCGAGGTGACCGTAGTTCTGGATGGCGAAACCGCCCAAAGCGCCGCCAGCGAAACCGCCAAGACTCCAGAAGCCGTGCGAGGACGACATGATGGCACGGGACAGCCGCCGTTCGACTGCCACTGCGTTGGCATTCATGGCGACGTCCATGCCGCCGATCGAACCGCCGAAGATGAACATGGCGACGGCCGCAAGGGGCACGTTGGGGGCCAGAGCCACAACCAAAAGGCCGAAGCTGCCGGCAAGTCCGAACCAGCGCAGCACCGTGCGCGAGCCATGCTTCGAGATCAGATGGCCGCACCAGGTCATGGCAGTGACGGCGCCGGCACCGAACAACAGAATCAGCAAGCCGAGCGTGAACTTCGAAATGTCGAGTCGCGTCAGGAACACCGGGATCTGCGGCGCCCAACTGCCGGTCAGGAAGCCGTTGGAGAGGAAGATGCCGGCCACTGCCCAGCGTCCACGAATCGCGATCTGCGTGATTTTCTGCGCGTCCATCGGGTAGAATCCGGTCCGGAAATGGCGTTGCGCGGCAAATTAGATCGATTCAATTCACAGTCAAGCGCTCTTCGCCGAAAGTGCTTGGACCAGACGCTACGTCCTCTCGCGTCGGCCAACCACCTCGGCGGTCCACTCCGAAATCCCTACGACTCGGGATAAGGCGCGCCATCTTTGTGCACAAACCGGCCGTCAGCGTTGGTGCTCATCATGTCGATGTCGGAGCAGGTGGCGACGTCGTCGGGCCAGCGCGAACCGACTTCGAGATAGATCGCCATCGCGCCCGATTTATTGATCATGTGATGGCCGTTGCCTGATCCTTTCGGAAAGGCCGCGCAATCACCGGCGCGCAGCACCGTCTCGCCGGCATCTTCGACGAGCGTCAGCTCGCCTTCAAGCACGTAGACGAATTCGTCTTCGTGCGAATGCCAGTGGCGCTGGCTCGACCAGTTGCCCGGCGGCAGGCGCATGAGATTGATGCCGAAGTCGGTGAGCCCGCCTGCGTTGCCTAGCCGCTGCCGCACGCGTTCGGCACAGGGTGCATCGAACGGCGGTGGATAGGATGAGCCCTTGCGTACGGGCACCTCGGCAACGTCGATCTTAGGCACGGCGTCCTCCCCTAGTGATCCCTAGGGCGTCTTGCCTCGAACTCGGCCTTCTTGGCGTCGGAGGCTTCGATCTGGTTCAGTGCCTGCCACTCGGCATAGGGCATGCCGTAGATGATCTCGCGCGACTGTTCCTTGCTGAGTTCGACACCTTCGGCTTGCGCCGCATCGCGGTACCAGTTGGACAGGCAGTTGCGGCAGAAGCCGGCGAGGTTCATCAGGTCGATGTTCTGTACGTCGGAACGCTCGTGCAGATGCGCGACCAGCCGGCGGAAGGCAGCGGCTTCGAAATCGCGCTTTTGTTCTTCGCTGAGTTCGGTCATGTCATGTTGGCCTCCCTTGGGCCTCATCATACCGGCCCGGTGCGCGAGCCGAATATTTTCACCGCATGTATATCGGCACGTCGATCTATCGCGTCAACGATCGGCGCCAGCCGTTCGGCCCAGGCGAGGGCACCCTTGCGGTCGGCGATCAGGTCCTGGCGGACCTCGAGCAGCGCATGGGCAAAGCCGTTGACGATGGCATGCCTGAACATGGTATCGCCGCGCAGTGCGCCGTCATAGGGTTCGTTGTCGCCGACGATGAGGCTCTTGTCCTCGGCGAGCATGTCGATCAGCGGCCGCGCAACGCGGTCGTCCAGGTCCCACAATATGCCGGCGTGCCACGGCCGCACGAATCCCTGCATGGTCGGTGTGAAGGAATGCACCGAAAAGATGAAGGGTGCCCGCGCGGATGCTCGCGCCACAGAGGCGATCATGGCGCCGACGGCATCATGATAGGGGCGGTAAAAGCGGTCCAGCCGCCTTTCGCGCTCCTCCGGGGCCATGGGATAATTTCCCGGGATGACGGTGCCGTCATAGAGCTGGCGAATCAGCGTTGGATCGTCTTCGCCGCGATTGGGGTCGATCAGCAGTCGCGAAAAATTGGCAAGCACCGCCGGAACGCCGAGCAGACTTGCGAGTTCGCGGGTTACAGTCTCGACGCCGATGTCGTAGGCGATGTGGCGGTCGAACTCCGCCGCCGGCAGGCCGAGACTGCCATACTCCTCCGGCAGGTCGCGGCGGGCGTGATCGGCCAGAAGCACCATGCCGCGCTTGCGATCGCCTTCGACGATATCGAAAGGCGCGAAAACTGTGGATCGGGTCATTGGCGGGAAAGGTCTGTTCGCTGGCTTTCGGGGAGGTGGTATCGTCATTCCACGAAGAGAACGCTTGCGCAATGCCGTTGTTTGGCCACGGTTTCTGCCAAAAAACTGAGCAGGGGCGACCGCAAGCGCGCCAGAGCCTTCTAAATCGATTGGAATTGGACAGATCGGCGCGTTGACATGCGTACGGACTTTTCCGAAAAGGGGCGTTGAGAGATGCAAATGTGGTTCTTGAGGGGTTTCAGGATGGGTTTCGCCGGCAGGCTGCGTGTGCGCAACGCCTTGGCCATGCCGCTCCTGGTACCGGCCATGGGTCTTTTCGCGGTGATTTCGGCCTCGCCGGCACGGGCCGATTTCCGGGTCTGCAACGCCACGCAGAACCTGGTCGGTGTCGGCATCGGCTATCGCGCCAAAGCCGGCTGGATCACCGAAGGCTGGTGGCACATCGAAGGATCGAGCTGCAAGACGCTGATCGAGGGACCGTTGTCATCAAGGTTTTACTATCTTTATGCAGAAGACGCCGAGCGCGGCGGACGCTGGGATGGTCCGATCAACATGTGCGTGGCCGAAAAAGAGTTCAAGATCGCCGGCGTTACCGATTGCGTCGCCCGGGGCTTTCAGCGCGCCGGATTCCAGGAATATGACACGGGCGAGCAGGCAAGCTGGATGGTCCAGCTGACTGACGAGCCCGCAACGGATGGCGCTCCAGCCGCCCCGGGAACAAACAGTCAATGAGACGCAGCCGCAAGGTCAAGATCCTCGCCACCATCGGTCCGGCCTCCTCGTCCGAGGAGATGCTGAAGAAGCTGTTCGAAGCCGGCGCCGACGTGTTCCGCATCAATATGAGCCACACCGACCATGAATTGATGCGTACGCTTGTCGGCCGCATTCGTGCCGTCGAGGAGGCGGTCGGCCGGCCGATCGGCGTTCTCGCCGACCTGCAAGGGCCAAAGCTGCGCGTCGGCAAGTTCGCCAACGGCAAAGAGGTGCTGACCGTCGGTCAGACCTTCACGCTTGACGACAATCCCGAGCCCGGCAATTCGACGAGGGTCTACCTGCCGCATCCCGAAATCCTGCGTTCGGTCGAGGCTGGTCATCGCCTGCTGATCGACGACGGCAAGCTCGAGCTCAAGGCGGTCAGCAGCAACGGCAAGGCGATCGTCTGCACCGTCGTCGCCGGCACCACCATTTCCGACAAGAAGGGCGTCAGCCTGCCCGACACCGACCTGCCGGTCGGCGCGCTGACGGAAAAGGACCGCCGGGATCTCGACGCGGTTCTGGCGACCGGCGTCGACTGGGTGGCGCTGTCCTTCGTGCAGCGGCCCGAGGACCTGGCCGAAGCGCGCAAGATCGCACGCGGCCGGGCGCTGATCATGGCCAAGATCGAAAAGCCGCAGGCCGTCGCCCGGCTGGCCGAGATCATCGAGCTTTCGGATGCGCTGATGGTCGCCCGCGGCGATCTCGGCGTCGAGATGCCTCTCGAAGCCGTGCCTGGCATTCAGAAGCAGATCACCCGCGCCGCGCGCCGTGCCGGCAAGCCGGTGGTGGTCGCCACGCAGATGCTGGAATCGATGATCACCGCGCCGGTGCCGACGCGGGCCGAGGTGTCGGACGTGTCGATCGCCGTGTTTGAAGGCGCCGACGCGATCATGCTTTCGGCGGAGTCCGCCGCCGGCGCCTATCCGGTCGAGGCGGTGGCGATGATGAACCGGATCGCCACCAAGGTCGAAACCGACCCGACCTATGCCGGAATTATCAACGCGCAGCGCTCGGAACCGGAAGCGACCGGAGCCGACGCGATCTCGCTCGCCGCCCGCGAAATAGCCGAGACGCTGAAGCTGTCGGCGATCATCACCTATACCGCGTCCGGCACGACCGGCTTGCGCGCCGCGCGCGAGCGGCCGCAAGTGCCGATCGTGGCGCTGTCGCCGATCCTCAACACGGCGCGGCGGCTGTCGCTGTTGTGGGGCACGCATTGCGTCGTTTCTCCCGACGCCAGCGACCTCGACGACATGGTCGACCGCGCCTGCCGCATCGCCTTCGATGAAGGTTTCGGCAAGCCGGGCGACCGCGTCATCATCACGGCCGGCGTGCCGCTGAGGACGCCGGGCTCGACCAACATGTTGCGCATCGCCTATGTCGGATCGGAAGTCGGCCGCTAATGTCGGCCGCGGCTGCCGGACAGGCCGGCTGCATGGCGCGTCGTAAACACGGCGCCAGCCGGGCGCATCGACGGCAGTCGGGTTAGGATAGACGCCGAACTCCGCCAGCTTGCATCAGCCTGTGACCGGCCGTGAAGCGGTTCGAAGGCCCTATCCGACTTGAGCTGGAAGTCAGTTAAGGTAATCTCTCCTGGGAGAAAGAGGAGGGTGATCCAATGTGGATGCGCACTGATCTTCTGGAACTCCTCGGCATTGAGCACCCGATAATCCAGGCGCCGATGAGCGGCATCACCACGCCGGAACTGGCGGCGGCAGTCAGCAATGCCGGGGCGCTTGGCTCGCTCGGATGCGGCATTCTGCCTGCGGCGGCTATCCGCGAGCAGCTCACGGCGACACAGCACGCCACCAATCGTCCGATCAACGTCAACTTCTTTGCGCACCCGGCGCCGGCACGCGATGATGCGGCAGCCCAAAGTATGCGAGACCGCCTTCGCGGCTGCTATGAGGAGGTCGGCCTCGGACCGGTGCCCGAGCCGGGCGAGCCCTTCCCCACCTTCGATCGTGAGCGTCTCGAAATTGTGCTCGAGCTGCGCCCCAAGGTGGTCAGCTTCCACTTCGGTCTACCCGACACCGCAATTGTGCAGCAGTTGAAGGCGGCCGGCTGTACTGTCTTGTGTTCGGCCACCACCGTCTCGGAAGCGCGCCAGCTTGAGGCAGGAGGGGTGGACGCCATTATCGCCCAGGGATACGAGGCGGGTGGGCATCGCGGCACATTCACTGGCGACCCTGCTATCGGCACAGCCGGCACTATGGCACTCGTACCGCAGATTGTTGATGCCGTGCGGGTGCCTGTAATTGCCGCTGGCGGTATCTTCGACGGTCGCGGCATTGCTGCCAGCTTTGCACTTGGTGCATCTGGTGTGCAGATCGGCACGGCTTTCCTGGCCTGTCCTGAAGCCAATGTGCAGCCAGTCTATCGCGTAGCATTGCGCTCGGCCAACGACGAGAGCACGTCGGTGACTCGCTGCTTCACTGGCCGCCCAGCGCGCGTGGTGCGCAACCGGTTTGTGATGGAAATGGCTGGTGAGGGAGATGCAGCGTTGGCGTTTCCGCTGCAGGCGAGTCTGGTCATGCCGCTTTCGATGGCAAAGGATGAAAGCAAGCGGGCTGACTTTTTGCCTATTTGGGCCGGGCAGGGCGTTGCGAAGCTGCGGGAGATGCCGGCCGCCGCCTTTGTGGAGAAACTCGTCACGGAAGCAAGCGGCATAGATCGGGCCTATAGGGGAGTAGGGGAGTAGGGGAGTAGGGGAGTAGGGGAGTAGGGGAGTAGGGGAGTAGGGCGCATGTGTTCCACAGTGCAATCTGCACCTCTCACATACTACCTTGCTACCTTGCTCCCCTATTCCCCTACTCCCTTACTGGTCTCAAATGCCTTCGCCGGCAAGCTCCTCGGAAAGTGCGGCGACCTGGTCCTGGGCGCTGCGCATCATCGGATAGATGCCGAGCACGCGCTGCCAGGCCTCGAGTGCCGACTGCTTGTGGCCGGTTTCGGCCATGATCTGAGCCAGGCCGGAAAGCGCGCCGAAATGGCGTGGTTCGAGCTGCAGGGTGCGGTCGATGTCCGCCATCGACTTCCCGTAGTTCTTCATCATGAAATGAACAGTGGCGCGGCGGTTCCAGCCTTCCGCATAGGTCGGCTGCAAAGTCACCACCTGATCGAGGAAATCGAGTGCAACATCGAATTTCTGGTTTTCGATCGCCTTCTGCGACCATTGCATCATCAGGTCGATAGAGGCGCTGCCCGACTGGGACCACTCGCTGCCGATCCGTCCGGCGATGCGCTCGGCCGCCCTTTCATTGCGTTCGCGCTTGAGATCGGCAAACAGCTGATCGAGCCGCGCCTGTTTCGTCTTGACGACCGGAGGTGCTGTCGGCGGTGTTGTGGTCGGATCTTCAGCCCACGCCGGCAGCGAGACAGCGCCGGAAACGAGGAAAGCCGTGAAAAATGCAAAAAGAATCCGCATCGCGGGAATCTAGCCCCCGACGCCGGATCGTCAAACTGAATTTAGCGTGAGAGTCGTATCATGCGGACGGAGGCGCGCAGCCTCCGTCGAAAACTCAACCCTGGCGCGCCTTGTAGCGCGGCGCGGTCTTGTTGATGATGTAGATGCGGCCCTTGCGACGAACCAGCTGGTTGTCGCGGTGACGCGCCTTCAACGCCTTGAGCGAATTCTTGATCTTCATGGTCTTGCCCGTCGGTCTGGGCCCGGTCACGGGCCGAATTATTAAGGCGCGCCCACAGACGCGCCTTTGAACTGTGCGTGGCTCATAGACGAGGAGCGTTGCCCGTGTCAACCGCAAGCGCGTTGCCTAAACGATACGGACCGTTTCGTATCATCAAATATCCGCCACTGGCGTCTTGCGGCGTTGCGCAGGCTTGAGACGGCTGGAATGATGCGGTTGCGAATTGGAGATCGTCATGCGCCGAATTCTTGTGTCCGCCTGTCTTGTCGTCCTCGCGGCAGGTTCTGTTGCCTATGCGCAGGAATGCGACCGCAACGACGACAGCCAGCAGATGATGAACATCTGCGCCGACGCGGACTACAAATCCGCCGACGCCAAGCTCAACAAGGCCTACCAGGATCTCATCGGCGGAAGTGACGCAAAAGCCAGGAAGCTGTTGCAGACGGCGCAGCGCGCCTGGATCGCTTTTCGCGACGCGGAATGCAGCTATTCCGCCGCGGACAGCGAAGGCGGCTCGATCTATCCGATGCTGATATCGGAATGCCTGACGCGGCTGACCGACGATCGCACCAAGCAGCTCACCGTCGATTCGACCTGCGCGGAAGGCGATGTGAGCTGCGCCAGCCCCGACGAGGACGAGAGCGGCGAAATCCAGTAAGCGTAGGTTCTAACTTGTGTTTGAGCATGATCTTTTCCGAAAACCGGATTCCACTTTTCGCTAGCGCGGACCTTCGGTTCGGGATCATGCTCTAGCTGCGGCGGCTCACGCGCGTAAAATGGCCCATCTTGCGGCCGGGCCGCGCCTCGGCCTTGCCATAGAGGTGCAGCATCAGATCGGGCTCGGCGAGCAGCTCAGGAACGCGCCTGACATCGTCGCCGATAAGGTTTTCCATGACGCAGTCGAACCGCCGGGCGGGATTTCCCAGCGGCAGGCCGGCGACGGCGCGGATGTGCTGCTCGAATTGCGAGACGGTGCAGGCGGCCTCCGTCCAGTGGCCGGAATTGTGGACGCGCGGCGCTATCTCGTTGGCCAACAGCGAACCGTCGGCAAGGACAAAGAATTCGACGCCGATGACGCCGACATAGTCGAGCGCTGCAAGGATCTCTGCCGCCGCCGTTTGAGCCGCAGCCGCCGTCTCGGATTTTACTCCGGCCGGCAGCGTCGAGCTGTGAAGAATACCGTTGCGATGGACATTCCACGCTGGATCGTAGGCGGCGAGCGAGCCGTCGCTGCCGCGCGCGGCGATCACCGAAATCTCGCGCTCGAAGGTGACGAAGGATTCCAGGATCAACGGCACGTTGCCCATCGCCTCGCAAGTGCCGGCAAAGCCGCCTGTTTCTATGTTGCGGAAGACACGCTGGCCCTTGCCGTCATAGCCCATGCGGCGCGTCTTCAATATGCCGCTGCCGTTGAACTGTTTCAGCGCAGCCGTCAGTTCCTCGTCATTGTCGACGGGGCTGAAATCCGCGGTCGGTATGCCGATGCCGTTGAGGAATTTCTTTTCCGCTAGCCGGTCCTGCGCCACTTCCAGTGCGCGTGCCGGCGGATAGACCGGCACCGTAGAGGCAAGTGCCGCGGCGGCCGCGACCGGTACGTTCTCGAATTCATACGTAACGACGGCACTGGCCGCAGCCAGCTCGCTAAGCGCGGCCGCGTCGTCATAGGCGGCGACGATCTGCCGGTTGGCGACCTGTGCCGCCGGGCAATCCGGCTGCGGTTCCAGCACGACGATGCGGTAGCCGAGGCGGGCCGCGGCCATCGCCAGCATGCGGCCAAGCTGGCCGCCGCCGATGATGCCGATGCTCGATCCCGCCGGCAGGCTCACGGCGCATCCGTGGGCTCGGCGGCCACCTTGGCGGTCTGCGCGGCGCGCCAGCTATCCAGCCGGGCGGCGAGCTTTTCGTCGCTCAGCGCCAGCACCGCGGCGGCCAGAAGGGCAGCGTTGGCAGCGCCGGCCTTGCCGATGGCCAAAGTGCCGACCGGAATGCCGGCCGGCATCTGCACGATTGATAGCAGCGAGTCCTGGCCCGACAGCGTCTTTGATTCCACCGGCACGCCGAACACCGGCAGCGGCGTCATCGCCGCCGTCATGCCGGGCAGATGCGCCGCACCGCCGGCACCGGCGATGATCACCTTGTAGCCGGCCGCCTTGGCGCCCTTGGCGAAGTCATAGAGCCGGTCGGGCGTGCGGTGGGCCGAGACGATCAGGCGCTTGTGCGGAATTCCAAGCGCCTCAAGCGTTTCGGCGGCGTGGCGCATCGTCGCCCAGTCGGACTGGCTGCCCATGATGATGGCGACGTCGGCGCGGTGATCGTCCAAGCTTCTGCTCTCCGGCGGCAAAAGCGCGCATTAGCTGAAATCGAGGGGAGCCGCAAGGATGGCCGGAAACGGCAAAGCCGCTTGTGCCGTCTCCGTGGCTACGCACATGGACAGGGGCGGTCTGTCATCGGGCGGCCGCTGCTCGGAAGCGGTTGACGAAGTCGTCAAGTTCAGGCCGTTCGGTATCGGAAATCGCCCAGTAGGAAAAGGCGCTGTCGCTCCAGTGGACCAGCGAGAAGCCACCAGCAGAAAGATCGACCGGTCCGGCTGTCGAGCCGGTTTCCTCGGGCGCGGCGACGAGAGTGATCAGGTGCTCGCGGTGCCTGTAGACCAGTGCCGGCACTGGCTGGTCGGCGATCACCTCGACCCGACCGCCGAGCAACGCGAAGCCGTCACTGGCAAGATCAGGTGCCGGCGGCGACAGGCCGACCCTGCGATCCAGCCAGGGTTTGACCGTGTGCCGGTCCGACGAGACGACGTCCACGGGGCTGGCTGCCAGCAGGCTGCGGCGATGGCCGCTGGCGACCGCGGCGGCAAAGCTGTCGGGCGCCCTGCTCAGCATCATCCATTGCGTCGCGCCGCTGGCCAGCACGGCGGTAACGATGATCGACGCCGCCAGCGCGCGCCAGTCGAACGCGCCAAATCGGTGCACCGCTCTGTGTGCCGGCGGCACTCGAGCGGCGGGCGCCGGCGCCGGCAGCACTTTCTCCGTACCGGCTGTCCCGATTGCAGCGATGCGAGCCTTGAAATCCTCACGGACATCGAGCCTCGGCAGCCCGCTGACGACCGTCTGCAGCGCAGCGATGCGGGCATGCTCGGCGGCGAGCGCCGGATCGGCCGCGATGCGTCGCTCGACAGCCAATGCTGCTGCTGCGTCGAGCTCGCCATCGACCAAGGCATGGATCATCAGCTCCACGCCCGCCGGGTCATCGGGCAGTCCATCGTTGTGCGCGATCATGGCGCCCTCCCAAGTTGGGATATCAGCAGACCGCGCGCCCTCGCCAGCCGCGACATCACCGTGCCTAGCGGCACGCCAAGCAGCGTCGCGATCTCGCGATAGCTGAGGCCGTTGATGTCGCGCAGCACCACAGTCTCGCGAAATTGGTGCGGCAGCGCGGCGATCGCCGCCTCGAGTGCGGCCGTGTCGGCCTTGGCGATCAGGCTTGCCTCAGGACTATCCGTATCCGGCAGGCCGGCGCCATATGCAGCCGTCATGTCATCGAGGTCGCTCAGGTCGCCGACGGCGACGATACTGCGCGGCCGGTTGCGCGCCAGCCAGGAGTAAGAGGCGTTGCGCACGATCGCCAGCAGCCAGGCGCGCGCATTGCCGCCGGCATAGCCGGCGATGCCCGCATGCGCCTTCAAACAGGCCTCCTGCACCACATCCTCCGCGTCGGCGGCGTTGCCGGTCAGCCAGCGGGCAAGCGCAAGCGCATCCGCGAGATGGGGCAGAACCACCTCGCGAAAGCGCTCGGTCGCGGCCTCTTGGTTCAACACCGTCGCATCGCCCGGCATCCCGGGCAGAACCGTCCGAAAATCCTCACGGAGCGACGGTGATCCTGCCCTGCATGTGCGGGTGAAGCCCGCAGAAATAGGCATAGTCGCCCACTTTGGTGAAGGTGAAGGCATATGTGTCACCGGTGTCAAGCGCCTTGGAGCGAAACGAGACATCGTTGGCGACCACCAGATGCGGGATGTCGTCGTCATTCTCGAAGGTCACGGTAGTGCCCTGCTTTACCGTCAGCACCGCCGGTGTGAAGGCAAAGTTCTCGATCTTGACCATTGGCTGGTCAGCTGCGTTCAGTGGCATGGCAACCATTATCAGGATCGCCGCCAAACCGAACGTGACAGAGGATACGACCAAGACGCGGGATGGGAAGCGGATCATCGCATTTCCCCTCAGGCCAGCGTGCTGTCGATGATGGCGAGGTCCTGCCCGCCTTGCTTGACTGTCACGCTGCTTGTGCCGAGCAGGCTGCGCAACTGGCCGGCAGGTACCGTCATCGGCCCGGGTGAGGCTGCGGTGCCCGGCGCCGGTTGCGGGAAAGCGGTCGAGCGCGCGGTATGAAAGGTAACGTTGCCTTCGACCTTCTGCATGATCTGGTGGATATGGCCGTTGAGTACGGTGACAGAGCCGAAGCGCTTGAGCAGGGCCAAGGCCTGCGCCGCGTCGTCGGTGCCCCAGCCCCATTCGGGATAAACAGCCCATAGCGGAATGTGGGCAAAGACGACGATTGGCGTCGAGGCGGTGACCGCCTTCAGATCATCGGCCAACCATGCCAACTGGTCGGCGCCGAGATTGCCCAGCCCGCCAGCCTTCAGGTTGACGACGTTGACCAGCCCGATGAAATGGACGCCGTTCTGGTCGAACGAATACCAGCCAGCGCCCTTGGTGCCCTTGCCGTAGCGGTCGAGATAGGCCTGGCCATTGCCGTCATCGATCAGGTCGTGCTCACCGGGCACATAATGCACGTCGAAGCCTGCGCCGCCGATGATCTGGGCAGCGTTGTCGAACTGCGCGGCTTTCGACAAATGGGTGATGTCGCCGGTGTGGATCATGAAAGCGGGCTTTTGCGGCAACGCCTGGATCTTGCCGATGGCCTCCTTCAGCGTGTCGATGGCGTGCGGGTTGGCAGCCTTGTCGAAGCCGATGTGGCTGTCGGAGATCTGGAGGAAAGTGAAGCCGGTGGCCAAGGCCTCGGCGGCTTGCGACGCACCGAGCAGGCTGAGCGAAACCGGCACGCCGGCCGAAATTGTCCACAGCACTCCCGTGCCGGCCCAGATCATGCATTCCAGTGCATGACGGCGGCTGATGCCGTCAGCTTCATTGTCGTGGTGGTGGGTCATACCGGTCTCCTGCACGCCGGAAATGGCGTCTGTTTGGGAGACCAATGGGCGGGGTGGTTTATTCCGCCCGAAGACTAAAAGTTCATTCACACTGCCGTGATGGCGCACTGGCCCGATGCGAAGCCGGCGCTGGAAGGCACTGGCTCGACCACGCTCTGGCGATGTCTAGTCCGGCCAGCGCAGCGCTCCGGCGGACTGCTTGCGAGCGGGTTTCATCGCATCCGCGGGCCGATCGGCAGCACTCAACACCGCCCGCAGGCGTTCGGCAACGATCTCCGCCTCGCCGGGATGGAGATTGCACGGATCAAGGAAGAAGTGACCGCGCTCGACCTCGTGGTTGCGCACGAGCACGGGCGGCGAACCCGCCGCAAGCGCCGAGGCGAGGCCGGCGGCGGTGAAGCGGCTTTCCGGCGCAACAAACACCTGCAGGCGGTCGAGAGGATTTCCGGTCGGATCTGGAATGACACGTGCCTCGATGCCAGGCAGGCCCTGCAATGCGGTTTGCCACAGATGCAGTGCGGCTTCTTCCCGCTGGCGAATGCCGGCATGGTCGCGCCGCTCCCAGGCTTCCAGGGCCGCCATAGTGCCGGCAATGCTCTCCTTGCCGACTTTCATGGCGCGCGCAACGCCCCGGTTCTGGAGATAGGCGGCCCGTACCAGATCCTTGCGGCCGGCAACGATGCCGCTTGTCGGCCCTGAGAGAAATTTGTGCCCGCTGTAGACAACAATGTCGGCGCCGCGCGCCAGAAAGCCACGCAAATCGTATTCCGAGGCGGCGTCGACGATCACCGGCACGCCCTTGGCGTGGCAAATCTCGCAGAACTCCTCAAGCGAGAGCATGCCGTATTGCACGGTGTGGTGCGCAACGACGTAGAGGGCTGCCGCCGTCCGGTCCCGGATCGCCTCGGCAACATGATAATCCTGGGTGACGCTGACCGTGCCGGCAGGCACTGCCTTGGCTCCGGCAAGCCGGATCGACTGGTCGATCGGCGCGCCATAATTGACGATGTGACCAAGCTGAACGATGACCTCCGATTTGAGGCCCTCGGTGTCGTCCGGCAGCCGCTCGATCGCAAGAAGGCTGGTCCCGGTCATCGCGCCGGCAATCGCCATTGTTATGCCGCTGGCGCAGCATGCGGTGATGAAGCCGGCCTCGCCGCCGGTAAGGCGTGCAATCACCCTACTTGCGGCGCGCTGCAGATCGTCCATCTCGACCCATTGCGAGGCCATTTCCGACATTGCGGCAATCGCTTCTGGCACGATGATCGAAGCACCGAGTGCCGTCATCGTGCCGGAGACATTGATGATTGGGCGAAGGCCAAGCCGTTCGCGGATTGTCGTGTTGGAACGGTCAGCGGCATAGGTCGTCATCTCTGTAGATCCTGTTTAAGATTTCAGGCGGCGATCTCGACGACCGCCTCGATTTCAACTGTGATGTTGCCCGGCAGCGAGCCGACACCGATCGCGGAACGGGCATGTCCGCCAAGCGTATCAAAGACGGCCGCGAAAAGATCGGAACAGCCGTTCACCACCTTGGGGTGCTCGCTGAATGTCGGCGTCGCATTGACAAAGCCAAGCAGCTTGACGACGCGCACGATGCGGCCGAGGTCGCCGGCCGCCGCATGCATGACGGCGAGCAGGTTCAGGCCGGTCAGACGCGCATGCCCGTAGGCCTCTTCAACGCTGACATCCTCTCCGACCTTGCCGGTGCAGAGCGCGCCATCGGCGCGCAACGGCCCCTGGCCGGAGAGGAAGATCAGCCGTCCGCTCTCGGCATAGGTGACGAAGTTGGCGATGGGCTTCGGCGGCTCGGGCAGTGTCAGGCCCAATTCCGCGAGCCGGATGTAAGGCGTCATAAAAGCTCCTTGCGACAGCTTTCGCCGTCCGATGTCAAAAATGCGAGGCGCGAAACCGCGCCAGGAAACTGCGAAGGCGTTCATTGTCGAACCCCGCCGCCAGAATCTCGGCGGGTGGTCCGACGGCACTGACGCCGCCATCCGCCATGAAAACGATGCGGCTCGATGCGTCGCGCGCAAAAGCCATTTCATGCGTGACCATCAGCATCGTCATGCCGTCTTCGGCGAGGCTGCGCACGACCTCGAGCACCTCGCCAACCAGTTCGGGGTCGAGCGCCGAGGTTATCTCGTCGAGAAGCAATATCTTCGGCTCCATCGCCACGGCGCGGGCGATGCCGACGCGCTGCTGCTGGCCGCCGGAAAGCTCGGCCGGCAGACTGTCGGCTTTGTGGGCGAGGCCTACGCGGCCGAGCCAGTGCTCGGCAATGGTGCGGGCCTCGGCATTGCTCTTGCCGCGCACCTTGCGCAGGCCAAGCATGATGTTGCCGGCCGCAGTCAAATGCGGAAACAGATTGAAGCTCTGGAACACCATTCCGGTCTCGGCTCGCATCGCCGCCAGGTCGCGCTCGCTGCGTCGCTGGCGTGTTCCCGTCTCGCGATAGCCGACTTCTTTGCCGTCGATACGGATCGAGCCGCTGTCGTAGCTCTCCAGGAAGTTGACGCAGCGCAGTAGCGTGGTCTTGCCGCTGCCGGAGGGGCCGATGATAGTCACGACCTCGCCGCGTGTCACTTGCAGGCTGACGGAGCGCAGGACCTCGACGGATCCAAAGGCTTTGGAAACCTCGGTGACATCGAGAAGTGCCGGATTCTGGTGCGAGGCGTTGGACATCGTGCTATTCCCGGATGAAGGAGAAACGCCGCTCCAGGCGCCGGCTGGCCAAGGAGAGGGCGTAGTTGACGGCGAAGTAGACGAGCGCACCGAGAATGTAGAGTGGCATCGCCTCATAGGTGCGGCCGATGACCTGGTTGATTGCCTGCATGAGGTCGGTGATGCCGAGCAGCGAGACCAGCGCGCTGCCCTTCACCGCGTCGGTGACGCCATTGATCCAGGGTGGCAGGAAGCGCCTGAACGCCTGCGGAAAAATGACGTAGACCAGCCGCTGGCGAAAGGTCAGTCCGATCGCCATCGCCGCCTCGGACTGACCCTTGGGAATCGAGCCGACGGCGCCCCTGAGATACTCGACGACTTGTGCGGTCTTGAAGAGGGTGAGGGCGAACACGGCCGCCCAAAAGGATTCCAGATGCAGCCCCACCGCGGGCAGGCCGTAATAGACGAAGAAGATCAGCACCAGGATCGGAATGCCGCGTATGGTGTCGCTGAAGATGCGCACTGCCCAGCGCAGCGGAAAAGGACCATAGACAAGGCCGACGCCCATCAGCACGCCGGCGATGAGCGATAACACCACGACCAGCAGCGACACCCACAAGGTTACGGCAAAGCCTTCGGCGAGGAACGGCAAGGCGTAGATGATCTGGCTCAGCATGTCAGCGCGCCGCCTTGAACCGGCGCTCGACGAGCCGCAGCGCGAAAAGCAGCGTGTAGCCGGTCAACAGGTACATTGCCGTCACCACCAGATAGACTTCGACAATGCGGAACGTGTTGAAGTTGATCCACTGGGCGCCATAGGTGAGTTCGGGTACCGAGATGACCGACGCCACGGACGTATCCTTGAAGAGCGATATGAATGTGTTGGAAAGCGCCGGCAGGGTTATGCGCAGCATCGTCGGCAGGCGCACATCGAGCAGCCTTTGCCATGGCGTCAGGCCGATTGCCTTGCCGGCGTCGAGTTGACCGCGCGGCACCGCCTCGAGCCCCGAGCGAAACACCTCGACCAGGTAGGCGCCGCTGTAGAGCGACAGCGTGGCAATGAATGAGGTTTGCGCGCTGTAGGCAATGTCGACCACCGTCGGCAAGCCGTAGAAGACCAGATAGACGAGCAGGATCAGCGGCACGTTGCGGATGAACTCGACATACCCCGCGATGATGGTCCGCACCGCACGTCCGGCCGACACGTACCAGACCGCCAGAACGAGCCCGATGACGATGCCGATCGCGATCGAGATGACGGCCAGTTCGAGGCTTAGCAGCAGTCCGCCCCAGAGCTTGTCGAAATGCCGCCAGATAAGGTTGAAGTTGAGAGTATAACCCATGCGTCCTCGTCATGGAGGGCTGTGATGAGAGAAGGCGGAAGGACGTTGTCCTTCCGCCTGCTTGCATCAAATGACCGGGAAACCGGGATGGCGCGCCGGCGGCTCCTGTCCGAAATAATCCTTGAACGCAGCGTCGTAGAGTGCCGTTTCATGGCCGAACATGGCGATGGTGAAGGTCTGGTTGACGAAGGTCAGCCAGTCGAGGTCGCCCTGCCGCAGCGCGGCACCATAAAGCATCGAGAACCAGCTCTTGCCGGCATCGAAGTACTTATCCGGATTGCGCGAGGCGAGCCAGCGCACCGTTGACAGATCGACCGCGGCGGCGTCGACGCGCTTCGATTCCAAGGCCTGCAGCACGTTGGCCTGCGTGTCTATCTGCATCACCTGCGACTCCGGCAGGACGATATGCACGTTAGCCTCGGCATCGACATTTTGCAGGATGGAAATCCGCGTTGCCGAACCGCCGGCAAGCAGCTTGTCGAAGGTCTTGTTTTCGGCGTTCGGAAGGGTCAGCAAGGCGATGCCTTCGACGTAGTAGGGTCGGGAGAAGTGGATCAGCTGCGAGCGCTGGGCGGTCATGGTCATGAACTGGATGGTGATGTCGACCTTGTTGGTGGTCACGTTCGGAATGCGCTGAGCCGGATCCTGCATGACGAATTCCACTTTGGTCGGATCGTCGAAAAGCCCCTTGGCGAGGATGCGACCCATGGTGATGTCCATGCCTACCAGTTCGCCGGCGTCGTTCTCGAAATGCCAGGGCGCGTTGGTGCTGCCGGTCCCGACGATCACCTTGCCGCGCTCGAGGACGGTGCGCAGCAGGCTGTCCGGCGCTGCCTGGGCCGCCGCTTTCTGAACGTCGACCGCGGTAGCGGCGCTCATCACTCCGGCCGTTGCAAGCCCGGCCATTCCCAGTTTCAGAAATTCACGCCTTTTGGATATGTCGTTCACGGCGACCTCCTTTCGTGTTGAGTTCCCCTTTGGACCAGCAGTACAGGCATCGGTTGCAACTGACGTCATTGTCCCTTACAAGAGACGCCTGTACTCTGTACAAGACAGATTAACATCAGGGATCGATAATGCAAGATGGCAATGCCTTGGCCGCTCGACCGGACATCGGTCTGGACGAAGACAAGAACTCGGGCTCTCGGGAGAAGGGTCTCAACCGGGTTCTCCAGATTTTGGAGTTTCTCCACACGACCCAGCGTGCGATCGGCATTGGCGACCTTGCCAGAGGGGTGAATGCACCGCGGTCGACGACCTATACGCTGGTGCGCTCGCTGGTCGACGCAGGCCTGCTGGAAATGGCCGGGGACGGCAATCGGGTCTATTTCGGAAAGAAGCTTTATCTCTACGGAATGGACTATGTGCGGGGCAACGACCTGCTTAGGCGAGGGCGCCAGGAAGTCGACCATCTGTCACGCGAGACCGGCGAGACCTCGGAGTTGTGCATGCTGCAAAGCGGCCGCTACACCATCGTCCATTCAAGCCCGGGAACGAGGCCATTCCGGATCAGCTCGGCGACGGGTCTGCAAATACCGCTCCCCTGGACAGCTTCCGGGCGACTGCTCCTCGCCGGCTTCGACAGGGCGGCGATCGAGGATATGGTCTCGGAAGACGATCTCGTGCTGCCGGACGGGCGCAGATTGCAGCTCGATGATTTCATAGACGACATCGCCGTCGCCAAGTCGGCCGGCTACTGCGTCACCTCCGGCCTTGTCGATGCCTACACGAAATGCCTGGCCGCGCCGGTCTTTTCAGCGCCGGGCAGGGTCGAGGCGACGATGTGCCTGGTGGTTCCCATCGATACCTCGACCGAAAAGACCGATGACCTGATAGAGCTGTTGCTCGAGCGCGCCGCGCGGCTTTCGATCGCGGCATAGGCCGCCTTTCCAGCAGGCCAGCGCCGGCGTCCGTTCAAGCGATAATGTCTGGAATGATCTTGTCTTCCAGCGCCATCAGCCTGTCCTTAAGGAAGAGCTTCTTTTTCTTCATGCGCTGGATCTGCAGCGGGTCGCAATTCATGGCGATCATCGCATTGATGGCGGCGTCGAAATCGGCGTGTTCCTGCTTCAGCCGGGAATATTCGAGGCGGATATCTGCCTGTTCCTGATCGGACATTTTTACCGTCTGCACGTCTGCGGCGCCCAAACTATGGGCCTGATTGGGCGGGACCGGGTCTTCTTGCACCGGCGCGCAGCCCATATCACATTTCATATTGGCGTGGAATGCTACCACGCAGCATTCGACATCGGTGCGCGATGGTGGCACACTGTCATTATGCCGTCACAGAAGCGAGCCTGCGGTGGACGTGCCATGACGGCTGCAATCCGAGGAAACCATGAAAGGGAGAACCAATCATGTCTCTTGCATCCCATCTTGATGAGCTGCAGCGGAAACACGGCGACATCGAACGGGAAATCGACGATGCGATGACCCATCCATCGGTGGACGACCTCGAAATCGTGAATCTCAAGCGGCGCAAGCTGGCGCTCAAGGACGAGATTGAAAAACTGAAGGCGAAACCGACGACGCACTGACGCCCTTCCAGGACTAGCCACGCCGCCCGGCGCGTGATTTCTTTCCGGTGGTATGTCTCTATGCTGCCGGAAACGCCTATGGATTTGCGGCAAGCTGCCGTCTTGTTGTTTCCGATTTGCTGGGCCTGCGCGCCAGTCGCCATTGACAAGCCATCTTTGCTCCTCCACCTCATGCCCGGACCTTCAAGATTAAAGGCAGCCGGCATGACCGGATATTTTTCCTCACCCTTCCCGCGCCGCAGGTCGGTCGGTGTCGATGTCGGCGGCGTGATGGTCGGCGGCGGCGCCCCAGTCGTCGTCCAGTCGATGACCAACACCGACACGGCCGATATCGACCAGACGGTCGCGCAGGTGGCGGCGCTGCATCGCGCCGGCTCCGAGATCGTGCGCATAACGGTCGACCGCGACGAAAGCGCTGCCGCTGTGCCGGCCATCCGCGAGCGACTGGAGCGGCTCGGCATCAACGTGCCGCTGGTCGGCGATTTCCATTATATCGGCCACAAGCTCCTGGCCGATCATCCGGCCTGCGCCGCGGCCTTGGCCAAGTACCGCATCAACCCCGGCAATGTCGGTTTCAAGGACAAGAAGGACCGGCAGTTCGCGGCAATCGTCGAGATGGCGATCCGATACGACAAGCCGGTGCGCATCGGCGTCAACTGGGGTTCGCTCGACCAGGAGCTGCTGACCCGGCTGATGGATGACAACCAGGCCCAAGGCTTTCCGCTGACCGCGCAGGAAGTGACGCGCGAGGCAATCGTGCAATCGGCGATCCTGTCGGCCGAAATGGCCGAAGAGATTGGCCTTGCCCGCGAGAAAATCATCCTGTCGGCCAAGGTCAGCGGCGTGCAGGATCTGATCGCCGTCTACACCGAGCTTGCCACCCGTTCCGACCATGCGCTGCACCTCGGCCTGACGGAGGCGGGCATGGGCTCGAAAGGCATTGTCGCCTCGTCTGCGGCCATGGGCATCCTGCTCCAGCAAGGCATCGGCGACACAATCCGCATCTCGCTGACGCCGGAGCCGAACGGCGACCGCACGCGCGAGGTGCAGGTGTCGCAGGAGCTGTTGCAGACCATGGGCTTCCGGCAGTTCGTGCCGATCGTCGCCGCCTGCCCGGGCTGCGGCCGCACGACCTCGACCGTGTTCCAGGAGCTTGCCCAGAACATCCAGGCCGACCTGCGCAAGAACATGCCGGTGTGGCGCGAACAATATCCCGGCGTCGAGAACCTCAAGGTCGCGGTGATGGGTTGCATCGTCAACGGTCCGGGCGAATCCAAACATGCCGATATCGGCATTTCGCTGCCCGGCACCGGCGAGATGCCGACCGCCCCGGTATTCGTCGACGGCAAGAAGGCGGCGACGCTGCGCGGCTCATCGATTGCCGCGGATTTCGAGAAAATGGTCGCCGACTATATCGAACGGCGGTTCGGGCAGCACGACAAAGCCGCGGCGGAGTAGTTGAATGCGGCGTTTGCTCGGCGCGGCGCTGGTTCTCATTTGCGGGCTGATCTGGGCGACAGCCGTTCAGGCCGATCCACCACGGCCCGCCAAAAAGAAGCTGATCGACCAGGTTTGCAACCTGATTGAGGCCCATGCCGACCGGAACGGGCTGCCCAGGGATTTCTTTGCCCGGCTGATCTGGAAGGAAAGCCGTTTCGATCCCAATGCGGTCAGCCCGGTCGGCGCCGAAGGCATTGCCCAGTTCATGCCGGGCACCGCCAGGATACGCGGCCTCACCAATTCGTTCGATATCGAGCAAGCGATCCCGGCCTCGGCAAAATATCTCGCCGAACTGAAGACCGGCTTCGGCAATCTGGGCCTCGCCGCAGCCGCCTACAACGCCGGCGAGACCCGGGTGTCGCGCTGGCTGAATTCCGGCGGCTTCTTGCCGATGGAGACCGAAAGCTACGTTCTGGACGTCATGGGCGAGCCGGCCGACAACTTCACCAATACCGCCTACGCCGGCGTCATCCGGCCGCTCGACAAGAAGGCGAGTTTCGCTGCTGCTTGCCGTGAGCTGCCGGTGATCATGTCCAGAACCGTGCCGATGTCGTCGATCAACATCAAGCCGTGGGGCGTGCAGGTGGCCGGCAATTTCCGCCGCGCCGCGGCGCTCAATCAGTGGAGCAACGTGAAGCGCCGGTTTCCAGCCTTGCTCAGCGGTCGCGATCCGGTGGTCAGCCGGGTGCGCACACCGATCGGCAGGCGCGGCATCTATGCGGTGCGGATCGGCGCCGACACCAAAGCCAAGGCCGACGATATTTGCCAGAAACTGCACAGCGTGGGCGGCGCATGCATCGTGGTGCGCAATCGGTAAGCCATATGTCGGTGCGTTTCGCGCCATCGCTGCCATCTTGTTCCCCGTGGGCACTTCGTCCTCGATACGTGAATCATATTTTCGGTGAACCGTCAGGCAGGTCTTGCATCGTTGTCGATGCGGGGTAAGGTCCCCGCGATTTTTCGCGAAAGGGATCAGCATGGCCGGCTTCAAGACACTGGACGACATCGGCGATATCAGCGGCAAGCGTGTGCTGGTGCGTGTCGACCTCAACGTTCCCGTCACCGAGGGCAAGGTCACCGACGCCACCCGCATCGAGCGCATTGCGCCGACTATTGCCGAGCTCTCCGGCAAGGGAGCCAAGGTCATCCTGCTTGCCCATTTCGGCCGGCCCAAGGATGGACCGGCGCCGGAATTCTCACTCGAACCGATCGCCAAGGCGACGGCGGACGTGCTCGGCCGTCCGGTTGGCTTTGCCTCCGACTGCATCGGTGACAAGGCGGCAAATGCCGTCGCCGCCATGGACAGCGGCGACGTGCTGCTGCTCGAGAACACCCGCTTCCACAAGGGCGAGGAGAAGAACGACCCGGCCTTCACCGAAAAGCTCGCCGCTAACGGCGATATCTTCGTCAACGACGCCTTCTCTGCTGCGCACCGTGCCCATTCGTCGACAGAAGGGCTGGCGCATGTGCTGCCGGCCTTCGCCGGCCGCACCATGGAGGCCGAGCTCGATGCGCTGGAAAAGGGGCTTGGCAATCCCGTCCGCCCGGTTGTCGCCATCGTCGGCGGCGCCAAGGTCTCGACCAAGATCGACCTGTTGATGAACCTGGTGAAGAAGGTCGACGCGCTGGTCATCGGCGGCGGCATGGCCAATACGTTTCTAGCGGCGCGCGGCACCGACGTCGGGAAATCCTTGTGCGAGCGTGATCTCGCGACCACCGCCAAGCAGATCATGATCGAGGCGGCCGAGGCCGGCTGCGCCATCATCCTGCCGGTCGACGGCGTCGTCGCCAGGGAATTCAAGGCGGGCGCCGCCAGCGAGACCGTCGCCATAGCGGACGTGCCGGCCGACGGCATGATCCTTGATGTCGGCGCAAAGACCGAGAAAACCATTGCCGAATGGATCGACCGTGCCGCGACGCTGGTCTGGAACGGACCGCTCGGCGCCTTCGAGATCGAGCCGTTCGACCATGCGACGGTGGCGACGGCCCGGCACGCTGGGGCGCGCACCAAGGCCGGCAAACTGGTTTCCGTCGCCGGCGGCGGCGACACGGTAGCGGCACTCAACCATGCCGGCGTCGCCGACGATTTCACCTATGTCTCGACGGCCGGCGGCGCTTTCCTCGAATGGATGGAAGGCAAGCCGTTGCCCGGCGTCGACGTCTTGAAGCGCTGAGCGCGGCCGCAAGAGCAGCGCGAAGGAGTGCGCCCGCGACTTTCAATCGATTCGCGCTTGTTTGACAAAATGGTTCGACTTGAACCTGCGTTGCTCTGGTGGTCTGCTGGGCGCGGATCAATTCTTTCAGGAGAAGCAAAAATGAGCGAACGTCTCGAGGACATTGCCGCCGCGATGGTGGCCGATGGCAAGGGCCTGCTGGCCGCCGACGAAAGCTCCGGCACCATCAAGAAGCGCTTCGACGTCATCGGCGTCGAATCGACCGCCGACAGCCGCCGCGACTATCGCGAGATGATGTTCCGCGCCAGCGATGCGATGACCAAATACATTTCCGGCGTCATCCTCTATGACGAGACCATCCATCAGAAGGCCGCCGACGGCACGCCGCTGGTCGACATCATCAAGGCATCAGGCGCCATCCCCGGTATCAAGGTCGACGCCGGCGCCAAGCCGCTGGCCGGCTTCCCCGGCGACACCGTCACCGAGGGCCTCGACGGCTTGCGCGAACGCCTTGCCGAATACTACAAGCTCGGCGCCCGCTTCGCCAAATGGCGCGCGGTGATCGACATCGATGTTGCCAAGGGCGTGCCCTCCGCCACCTCGATCGGCTCGAACGCCCATGCGCTCGCCCGCTATGCAGCGCTTTGCCAGGAGGCCGGCATCGTGCCGATCGTCGAGCCGGAAGTGCTGATGGACGGCGCCCACGACATCGACACCTGCTACGAGATCAGCAAGGCGACGCTGACAAAGCTTTACACGGAACTCTATGCGGCGCGCGTCGTCCTCGAAGGCACCATCCTGAAACCGAACATGGTCCTCGCCGGCAAGAAGTCGGGCAAGGTCAGCAGCCCCGAGGAAGTCGCCGAAAAGACCATAAAACTGTTCCGCGAGACGGTGCCGGCCGCGATCGGAGGCATCGCCTTCCTTTCGGGCGGACAATCTGACGAGGAGGCGACCTCCAACCTCAACGCCATCAATGCCATTGGCCCGCATCCGTGGAAGCTGACCTTTTCCTACGGCCGCGCCTTGCAGGCCGCTCCGCAGAAGGCGTGGGGCGGCAAGGCGGCGAACGTCGCCGCCGCCCAGGCCGCCTTCGCCCATCGCGCCCACATGAACCATCTGGCAGCGCTTGGACAATGGCAGCCGACGCTTGAGCAAGCCGCCTGACGGAATTCAGGTTGCGTTCCCTCCGACCCGGGCCTTTGCCCGGGTTTGTTTGAAAGCAGCAAGGTCTGCAATTTCCTGCAACTAAAAATGCAGCTCGGTGTCGGCATTCCTCGCTGCCGATCGTCCTCCGTGAAAAGAGGAGCAGACCTATGCCAAACAACAAGACCGTATCGCAGGAAGAGTGGTTTCAGGCGCACAAGGCGCATCTGGCGCGCGAAAAGGAATTGACGCGCTTTCGCGATCGTGTCGCCGCCGAACGCCGCGAACTGCCGTGGCTGAAGATCCGCAAGGACTACGTCTTCGAGACCGAGCAAGGGCCAAAGAAACTGCCCGACCTGTTTGGCGGCAACAGCCAGCTGATCGTCTACCATTTCATGTTCGGCCCCGGTGCCGACTATCGTTGCGAGGGCTGCTCGTTTCTTGCCGACCACATTGACGGTGCCAACCAGCATCTCAGGCACCACGACGTCTCGCTCGTGGTGGTTGCGCGGGCGCCGCTGGCCGAGCTTCTGCCCTACAAGCAGCGCATGGGCTGGAAATTCGACTGGGTGTCGTCGTACGCTTCGGACTTCAACTTCGACATGCAGGTGTCATTCACCGACAAGCAGATCGCGGCCGGCGACACGACCTACAATTTCGAGCGGCGTGCGCGGCAATCGAAGGATCTTCCCGGCACCAGCGTGTTCTATCGCGACGAGAAAGGCGACATCTTCCTGACTTTTATCTCGCGCTCCAGAGGCGGCGATCCGCTGATCGGCACATATCACTATCTCGACCTGACGCCGAAGGGTCGCAACGAAACCGGTCCCCACCATAGCCTGGTGGACTGGGTGCGGCTGCACGACGAATATGCGGATACGCCCGAGATGCAGGACAGCTGCTGCCATTGACGACGGGCGGTCACCCAAGGTCTTTCGCCTTCGGCCCGACATGCGCTAAGTGCTGTTCGCTATGCCCTAAAAGGGACTTGCCATGCGGCGCTTTCCGACCCTTCTCACCTGGCTCGCCTTTCCGGTCTATGTCTGGCAAGGACTTGGCGTGCGTCGCCGCACCGCCCGCATGCTGCCGGCACAAGGTCCGGTCATGCACGAGATATCTGGCCTGGCGCCAGCAATCTCGGTTCTGGTGCTTGGCGATTCCTCCGCCGCCTCGGTAGGGATCGGCAATTCCGAAAACGGATTGGCCGCGCAACTGGCAGTTCTGATTGCGCAACGCACCGGCCGCACCGTGCGCTGGCGGGCGGCCGGCTTCAACTCGGCAACCTCTGGCCAGATCCGCGATCATGTGCTGCCCAATCTATCGGCCGATCCGTGGACGCATATCGTGCTGGCCATCGGTACCAACGACACCAAGAATTTTCATTCGGTACCGCGCTTCAAGCGCGAGTTTGGCGGCCTGCTCTACGCGCTGCGCGCCAAATGGCCGGAAGCGCGCGTCGTGTGGTCGCCGGTGCTGGAGTTCACCCGGGCTCCGGCAATGCCGCCGCTGCTCGGCAAGATCCTCGAAATCCGCGCCGTCGAAATGAACCGGATGGGCGAGCGCCTTTGCCTCGAACGCGGCGCCATACCGGCGCCCCGGCTGCCGATCACGGATGCCGATGCCGGCTTCGCATCGGATGGATTTCACGCTTCGGAAGCCGGCTACCGAGCCTGGGCGGAACATCTGGTCAGCCTGGTGCTCGCCAACGAACCGGGCGTCGCGTAGCGGGCCGCCGGCACTAAAGCGCGTCGCGTTCGATTGGCCTCATCCGACGCGCTTCAGGTTCTTGTTTTTATGCATGTCGTTGTCGCAAAACCGCTGCACACTTTTGCGCGACATGCATTACGTCCAGTGCCCGAGCACCGCCGTAATCGAAATCGCCGCCATCGCCAGAAGCGCCAGCTTCCAGAAATCGCTGCGCCGCTTCAGCCCGGGCCAGCCGAGCGGCTTGATGAGCTGGATGACCATCATGAGGATGATGACGAGCGCGAGAAGTTTCGACATGCAGCCTTTGATCAGCATCGCGGCTGGCTGTCAAAGCGGCTCCGGGATCGCCGGCTTCCACTGCGGCAAGCCTCTTTTCAGCACTGCCTTGTCACTTCGATGGATAAATCGGAACGCCGGTCATGAGAGCCGCACCCTCCTGACAGACTGCTGTCAGCAGGGGTGTGCGATAGTGCCTGCATCGAAAGAGAGGAGACCAGCGATGAACGGTATTACCATTCTGCGTAGCGTGCAGCACTATGTCGGCAAGATCCGGACGATGCGCAATGAAATCCGCACCCAGCGGTTCATGAACACCCTGCCGGCGGACATCCGCAAGGATATTGGTTGGCCGGACATGTATGGCGACCGCCGCAATGGCGGCAATTGAGGCAAGCTTTCTGCGTGGCGTTTGGATGCGACCTGGCGACGAGCTGAGATGGGCATGCTGAAGCCTCCTGACAGTATGGTGTCAGGAGGCTCGTGCCATAGTGCGATGGCCGCCGGAGCCGGATGGCCGAGAGGACGATCGATGAAAAGCTGGAACGACAGGCTGAACACGCGTGGCATCAACGGCATAAGACCGTCGCCACGCACCATCGGCGACGTCGTCGAAGGCCAGCCGATGCTGGTTCCTACAGCTCGCCAGGTCCATGCATTCATCCGCTCCATCCCCGAAGGCATGGACATGAATATCCGCGCTTTGCGCACCGCTCTCGCCATCGAGCACGGTGCCGAGATGACATGTCCGGTCACCATCGGCTATCATCTGCGCACCGTCGCCGAGGCCGCCAACGAGGATCTTGAGCGTGGTATGGCACTGGGCGACGTTGCGCCGTTCTGGCGGGTGGTCGACGCAAGCACGCCGACAACGAGGAAACTGTCCTTCGGCGCGGCCTTCGTCGCCGCGCAGCGCAAGCGCGAAGGGCTGGAACGATAGACGCCGAGGGACCATACGATGCGCCGCGCCGAC
This sequence comes from Mesorhizobium sp. M0074, assembly GCF_040322975.1. Classification (NCBI taxonomy): domain Bacteria; kingdom Pseudomonadati; phylum Pseudomonadota; class Alphaproteobacteria; order Hyphomicrobiales; family Phyllobacteriaceae; genus Mesorhizobium; species Mesorhizobium sp. M0074. The sequence continues at coordinate 53,214 of NZ_JAMYUM010000028.1, read as the reverse complement.
AGGCTCTTCCAGATCGTGCAGCATCTGCGTGGTGGTCGTCTGGTCACCGCCCAGAAGCTGGGCACGTGGCTCGAGGTTTCCGAGCGGACGATCTATCGCGACATCGCAGACCTGCAGTCGACCGGCGTGCCGATCGACGGCGAGGCCGGTGTCGGCTACATGATGAGGGAGGGTTTCGACCTTCCGCCGCTGATGTTCACGCGTGACGAGATCGTCGCGCTGGTCGCCGGCGCCCGCATGGTGCGCGCCTTTGGTGGCGCGGCCATGGCGCGAGCCGCCGACGAGGCGCTGGTCAAGATAGGCGCCGTGTTGCCCGACGCCGAAAAGGACCGCATCGCCCGTACCGAGATCCACACGCCGATGTGGGTGGTAAGCGATGCCGCCCGCGAAGCCATCGACCTGATCGAGCGGTCCATCGAGAAACGTCAGGTGCTGACCATCGACTATTCGGATGAGGCCGGCCGCAGCACCGCGCGCGACATCCGCCCGCTCGGCCTGTGGTTCTGGGGCAAGGTGTGGACCTTGGTCGCCTGGTGTGAGATGCGCGGCGATTTCCGCGCCTTCCGCATCGACCGCATCGCCTCGGTGGTCATCGCCGGCCGCACCTTCAAGCCGGAGCGCGGCAAGCAGCTCGCCGATTTCTATCGCGCGGTGGAGCGCAGCGAGGATTACGGCATGGCGCCGGACCGGGCGGCGCGAAGCTGACACGGAAGATCACAAAAAAGCCCGCTTGAAAGCGGGCTTTTTGTTTTGGATGCCAGACCTATTCCTCTTCGTCGGCGTCCTTGTCCTTCGACTTCAGCGCCGAAAGCTTGGCGAAGACGGCGTTGGCGTCAAGTTCGCGGTCCTCGTCCTTCGGCTTTTCGGGCGCCGGCACCAGCCGTTCGGTCAAGGCGGCCGGCAGCAGCGTATCGCCGACCGGCTGCGCCTGCTCGCGGCCGCGCGAGGCGCGGTTGATTTCCATATCGAGGTCGATCTGCGACGTCAGGCCGAGCGTCACCGGATCCATCGGCTGGAGATTGGCGGAGTTCCAGTGCTTTCTGTCGCGGATCTGGTCGATCGTCGACTTCGTTGTGCCGACAAGGCGGGCAATCTGCGCATCCTTGAGCTCGGGATGGTTGCGCACCAGCCAGAGGATGGCGTTGGGCCGGTCCTGGCGCTTCGACAGCGGCGTGTAGCGCGGACCCTTGCGTTTGGATTCCGGCACCCGCACCTTGGGATCGGAGAGCTTCAGCCGGTGGTTCGGGTCCTTCTCGGCGCGCGCGATCTCGTCGCGAGTGAGCTGGCCGGTCATGATCGGGTCCATGCCCTTGATGCCTTGCGCCGACTCGCCGTCGGCGATCGCCTTGACCTCAAGCGGATGCAGTCCGCAGAACTGCGCGATCTGCTCGAAGGAAAGCGCTGTGTTGTCAACCAGCCAGACGGCGGTCGCCTTTGGCATCAGCAGCGTATTGGCCATTACAAAAATCCTTCTCGTTCGCCCGCGTTCCCGCGCGGGCGGTGGTTTAGAGCCACCAAAATGGGAAAATCGCGGTCTATATAACCGCTCGCTCGCCGTTTCGCAATGTTTTTGGCAGGCGCGCGTCAAGGACGGCACGGCAGCGCGACCAGCAGACCGCGAAGGGTCGGCAGATGACGCCATGCAGTCGAAAAGCTTCAAAAAGACAAAGCCCGCCAGACCAAGGTCGGGCGGGCTCGGAACCGGCGACGGAAATCCGTCTGCTGCGGCTCTGGCTTCTAAAGCTTGATCCCGAACCGCGGCTCGGCGTTGCCGAAAAGCAGCGCCCGGTCTTCGGGCGGGATCGTGCTCGAGATCAAAGCCCTTTGCGGGCGATTCTCTCGATGTCGCCGCGGTTGATGCCGAGGTCGTTGAGCTGACGAGCATTCAGCCGGTTCAGTTCGCGCACGGTTTCGTTGTACATGCGCCAGTTACGGAAAGCGCGGATCGGGTTCATGATAGTCCTCCATCGTTTTGATGCCGCGTAAATAGGCATCGGCGATGAAAAATTGAACAGACGCTTTTGCATGGCCGCAATGCGTTTGTTGCATTGCACCGTTAAACTTTCGTTCAGCCTGTTTGCGGGCCGTCAGGCGACATCGAGCACAATCTTGCCGATGTGCTCACCCTCCTCCATCCGCTCATGCGCCCGCCACGCTTCCTTGAGCGGGAAGATCGTATCCATCACCGGCGCAACCTTGCGTGTGCCGAGCAGCGGCCAAACCTGCGCCTCCAGCGCAGCCGCAACTGCCGCCTTGAACTCCACGGTGCGTGGCCTGAGCAGCGATCCTGTGTGCACGAGCCGCTTGGCCATGATCTTGAAGAAATCGGCGCTCGCCACCGCCCCGCCCTGCGTCGCGATCTGGACGATGCGGCCTTCCATGGCTGCAGCCTCATAGTTTCGCGCCACATAGTCGCCGCCGACCATGTCGAGGATGACATTGGCACCCTTGCCGCCGGTTGCCTCCTTGACTGCGGCCACGAAGTCTTCCTCGCGGTAGTTGATCGCCCGGTCGGCGCCGAGCTTGAGGCAGGCGTCGCATTTCTCCTTGTTGCCGGCGGTGGTGACGACATAGGCGCCGAAAGCGGCAGCAAGCTGGATCGCCGTGGTGCCGATACCCGACGAGCCGCCATGCACGAGCAGGGTCTCGCCGCTCTTCAGGCCGCCGCGCTCGAAGACATTGTGCCAAACAGTGAAGTAGTTTTCCGGCAGCGCCGCCGCTTCGGTGTAGGTAAAGCCGGCGGGCAGCGGCAGCACGCTGCCGGCGTGCACTCTGACATATTCGGCATAGCCGCCGCCCGCCGTCAGCGCACAGACCCGGTCGCCGACGCGCCAGCGCGATATCTCGTCACCAAGGGCAGCGACTTCGCCTGCTGCTTCCAGGCCCGGCAGATCCGACGCTCCCGGCGGTGGCGGATAGGCGCCCTTGCGCTGTTGCACGTCCGGCCGGTTGACGCCGGCGGCCCGCACCCGGATCAGGATCTCGCCGGGACCGGGAACCGGTACGTCGCGGGTTTCCGGTTTCAGCACCCGCGGCCCGCCCGGTTCCGATATGGCGATCGCCATCATCTTCGCCGGAATTTTCTGTGCGTTCGCCATGAATTTTCCCGTCGTGCTCCGCCGGTTTCTCGTGCCAGCTCTTGCCCGCCATTTGCATCCATACCCTTGCCCTATGTATGCTCATTGGCAAATCAGGCAAATGGGCAATCACGGAGGAGCGACGATGGCGATCTTCGACGACGAACCCAAGAAGAAAGCGCGCCCGCACGAGATCGGGCAGGATCTGTCGCTGCTTTCCGTCGACGAATTGTCCGAACGGATCGGCATCCTGCGCGACGAGATCGCCCGGCTGGAAGCCGAGCTCAAGACCAAGGGCTCGACCAAGTCGGCGGCAGAGGCGCTGTTTCGCCGCGGGTAGTTACTGCGGGTAATGCCAAAAGCTCGGGCACGCCGCCGAAAAGCCCGAATGCCGCTGTCTGCAGACTTGTGCCCTAAACCCCAGCCGGATTGAAAAATGTTCGCAAGCTACAGACCGATCCTCTCGCTGCTGCGCGGCACCGCGTTCCTGTTGGCGGCATCCGGACTGCACGGTCTGCTGTTGCCGCTGCGCGGCCAGGTGGAGGGCTTCTCGACGGCATCGCTCGGCCTGATGGGCACGGCTTGGGCCGGCGGCTTCGTCACCGGCTGCTTCTTTGCGCCACGCATCGTGCGCCGCGCCGGTCATGTCAGGGCTTTCGGCGCCTTTGCCGCATCGGGAGCGATCGTCGCACTGCTCACCGGCCTGATCATCGACGAATATACCTGGATCCTGCTGCGCGCCTTCACCGGCTTCACCATGGCCGGCGCCTTCATGGTCATCGAAAGCTGGCTCAACGAGAAGGCCACCAACGAAAACCGCGGCACCGTCTTCGGCCTCTACATGATGGTCACCTATGCCTCGATCATGGGCGGTCAGATGATCGTTGCCGGCGGCGATGTGAGATCGGCGTCGCTGTTCATGATCACCGGCATTCTGTTCTGCCTGTCGCTGATCCCGACGGCGGTCTCGACGGCGTCTCACCCCAAGCCGCTGCAGGACGTGTCGCTTGACGTCAAGGGGCTCTACGTCAATTCGCCGGTGTCGGCGATCGCTTGCGTGCTGATCGGCATCGCCAACGGCGCCTGGGGTACACTTGGTGCCGTCTATGGAGCGCGCATCGGCATCTCGACAGCCGAGATCGCGCTGATGATGAGCCTCGTGGTCATCGCTGGTGCCGCCATGCAGCTTCCGGCCGGGCGGCTCTCCGACACGACGGACCGTCGTTTCGTGCTGGCGGGCGCGGCCTTCGGTGCTGCGCTGTTTGCCATCGCCATCTTCCTGTTCGAACCGCGCTCCGGCGTCTTCGTCATCGTCTGCACCGCCGCCTACGGCGCCTTCGCCTACACGCTCTATTCGATCGCGGTGGCGCATGCCAATGACCATGCGCGATCGGAGGACTTCGTCAAAGTGTCGGGCGGCCTGCTGCTGCTTTATGGCTTCGGCACGATGATCGGTCCGCTGGTGGCCGCCGGCCTGATGGGCTGGATGCGCCCTGAGGGGCTGTTCCTGGCCACTGCGCTCGCGCATCTCAGCCTGGCTGGCTATACGCTGCTGCGCATCAGCCGTCGCGCGCCGGTGCCGATCGAAGGCCGCGATGCCTTCAAGACCCAGCCCGCCGATCGCTCGGTGACGCCGGAAGCGTTGCGGCTCGACCCGCGCAGAAAAGCTGAAGCCGACAGTTGAGATTCGAGGCGCTTTGCCCCACAAATAAGGCATGATGCTTTCCGACGCCTTCATGGCGATTGCCGATCCCAACCGGCGCCATCTCTTGGAAGAGCTCCGGCGCGGACCGAAGACCGTCAACGAATTGGCATCCGGCTTGCCGGTGTCCCGCCCGGCCGTTTCGCAGCACCTGAAGGTGCTGCTTGATGCGGGGTTGGTCAACGCCAAGCCGGAAGGCACCAGGCGCGTCTATACGGTCAGCAATGCCGGCTTCCTGAAGCTCAACATCTGGCTTGACCAGTTCTGGGATGCGGAGCAGCTCGGTTCACCCGGAAGCTGAGGGGCATCGTCAGCGCGTCGAGCAACTATGCAGCATCGGGCCTAGAGCAATTCCAGGAAAAGTGTGAAACGGTTTTCCGTACGGAATTGCGCAAAAACAAAGAGATAGAGCGGTTCGGCGTTTCCGTGAAACGATGAACCACTCTAGCCATTGTTGTAGGGGAAGAGCTTGAAATACGGCTGCGCTTCCTCGATCACACGGGCAACCGAGGGGCGTTGCAGCAACCGGTCGTGATAGCGCCTGACCGCAGGATATTCGTCTCCGAACGGCTCGACCTTGTTGGCGTAGAACAGCGCGGGGGCGGCAGCGCAGTCGGCCATGGTGAAGCTCGCACCCACCGCCCATGTCCTCGACTGCATGTCCTGTTCAATGATGGCGTAGGAGCTGCGCAGCTGGGCGCGGGCCTGCTCGACGCCGAACGGATCGGTCTTGCCCTCCGGCCGCAGCCGGTCGCCAACGATCTTCTGCATCGGTTCCTGGACGTAGAAGTCATAGAAGCGGTCGGCAAGCCGGGTCTGACGGGCGAGATTGAGATCGCCGGGGATCAGCTCGACCGGTCCGGGATAATACGCGTTGAGATATTCGATGACGATCGTCGATTCCGGCACGGTCCGGTCCAGCGCCTCATCGCGCAGCACCGGCATCTTGCCGGCCGGCCACAATTTCAGGAACGCCGCGCGCGACTGTTCGTTGCCGAGATCGACGACGACCGATGTGAATGGCGTGCCGTTCTCATAGAGCGCGATCAGCGGTTTCCAGCAGAAGGAGGCCAGCGGATGAAGATGCATCGTCAGGGACATTTTTGCTCCTATCTTTGGTGCTTCGTCTCGCGGGCATCCGGTGTCAAGGTTCGGCCCGCTGCTACGTGGCCCGGCTGTGGGCGACGATCGCATCGATGATCGCGGCCCAATCGTCGGGATGCAGCTCGTGGCCGCCGCCCTCGATCCGGACCAGTCTTGCACCGGCGACCGCGTCGGCAAGAGCGGCGCCATGCTCGGCTGGAAAGATCGGATCGTCGGTGCCGTGGATAACGAGGAGCGGAATCTTCATCTCGTGCAGCCGCCCCGTCCAGTCCTCGCCGCTCCGATCTTCGCCGCCCTTGAGCATGAAGTGATTGGTCGCGCTGAGAAAGCCGCCGGACCGGTCGTAGTCCTGTTCCACGAACGCTCTCGTCCGCGCCTCATCGAACGGATGCGCGGTGCCGGCGAGCGCACGCGCGTTTTTGACCATGAAATCGACCGCTTGGCCACGGTCAGACCAGTCGACCTTGGCGCCTTCGGCCGAATGTTTCCTATAGGCCTCGGTGGTTCCGGGCAAATGCGACGTATCGATGCCCAGGGGCGAGCTGCTGATCACCGTCAGCGAATTGACACGCGGCGGGTATTTCAACGCAACGAGCTGCGCGATCATACCGCCCATCGACATGCCGACCACGTGCGCCTTTCGGATTCCCTGGTCGTCAAGGACGCGGACGGCATCGTCCACCATGTCGTCGAATGTATAAGGCGGCTCGCCCGGCGCGTATTTGGTCGAACGGCCGGTATCGCGATTGTCATAGCGGATCACGAAGCGACCCTCGCCGGCCAGCTTCCGGCAAAACGCTTCGGGCCACCAAAGCATGGAAGCCATCGCGCCCATGATCAACAACACCGCCGGATGGGCCGGATCGCCGAACGTCTGGGATACGATTTCGGGGTGTTCGGCGTTTCTCATGACTTTCCTCCTTGGGCTGCAAATCCGATTGCAAGTTGCAATCAGTTGCACGATATTAAAACCGATACGATAGTGCAACCGGTTTTTGGAGATTCGCATGAACATCGATCGTCGGTCCGGATGCCCCATCAACCTGTCGCTCGAAGTGTTCGGTGACCGGTGGAGCCTGATCATCCTTCGCGACATCATCTTCGGCGGCAGACGCCACTTTCGCGAACTGCTCAACGGCTCGATGGAGGGCATCGCCTCCAACATCCTCGCCGACCGGCTGAAGCGGCTGATGGAGCTCGGCATGCTGACCAAGGCGGACGATCCCTCCCACAAGCAAAAGGCGATCTACAGCCTGACCGAAATGGCGATTACGCTGGTGCCGATCCTGGCGCATCTCGGCGCCTGGGGCCGCGTCTGGCTGCCGGTCAGCGAAGAGCTCTCTATCCGTGCCGAGCTTCTGGAAAAAGGCGGCCCGCCGATGTGGGATAAGTTCATGAACGAGTTGCGCCACGAGCATCTGGGTGCGTCTCCCGCCCCATCTGGACCCACCGTCCGCGCGACTTTGCAGGCCGGATACGATGCGGTAGTCGCCCGCAAGGCGGAGCGAGTCGGCTGCGATCCGGCGCCATGACCAACTTATTTTCCCAATTGCGGGCTGGCTCTGCTATCAAGGGACTGAAGATAATTTACGGATTGGATAACGCTCTTGGTCGAGAACTCTAAGGACACTGCCCGTGCGCGGGCCGATTTGCGTTTCAAGAAACAGGAAGAGGCAGCCACGGTTCGCCAGAAGGCGATGGCGGAATATGTCGCCGAGAGCGACGCTCGCCAAGCCAAGACCAACAAGCTGCGGGCGCTGCGCCTCGCCAAGGAAGCGGAAGACCTGGCCAATGCGCCTCCGGCCCCGGTGAAGAAGCCTCGCGCCAAGAAGAAATAGGCCGGCGCTCCCAGAATGCATGCTTCCTTTCGCACGCGAAACAGTTCACTCGGAGTCTGTTCTGCCGGTTGATAACTGGCGCGTTTAGGAGACGGCCATGACCGCACTGACGCTCGACAAAGCCCTTGAAATCATCGCCGCCGCCTTTGCCAAGGGTGCCGAGCTCAAGCTCAGGCCGCTTGGCGTCTCGGTGCTCGACGCCGGCGCCCATCTGGTCGCGTTCCAGCGTCAGGACGGCGCCTCTTTCCTGCGTCCGCAAATGTCGGCCGGCAAGGCCTATGGCGCGCTCGCTATCGGCATGGGCTCGCGCCGGGTGGAAGCTTTCGCCAAGGAGCGCCCGCATCTGATCGCCGGCGTCTCCGACGTGTCGGGCGGGCGCGTCCTGCCGGTCGTCGGCGGCGTGCTGATCCGCGACAACGCCGGCACGATCATCGGCGCCATCGGTATTTCCGGCGACACGTCCGACAATGATGAAACGGCAGCCATCGCCGGCGTCGAGGCGGCTGGCTTCACCGCTGACCCGGGCTGAGTCGGGATCCTTAACTCATATTGATGTCGCGGGTGGCCGACCGCATCGACACCGAAAAGCCGGCCAGCACGTCGATCAGCGCTATGACCATCAGTGTGAAGAAAACGGAATGGGCGGCGCCCTTCACCAGCAGGAACTCGACCAGATAGGCCACAAAGACGAAGGTCGACAAAAGATGGTCCATGATCGAGGCATTTGTCGTGCGCGTCGACTTCACCACTTCGACGAACAAGAAGATCAGTGCGATCAGCACGATGAGGTCGCCGAGGGTCATCGAGAACACGCCACCCGACATCATCCGGACCGAAAACATTTCGGTGGCCCACGGATCGTCGCCGCTGCCGAATATTCCCAGAAGCCCAAGATTGTAGAGGATGAAAGGCACGATCAGCAGCGGGATGGCACCGAACATGTGGCGGCTCCGGTTGGACTGATCTTTGTAGAGTGCGCCCGGCGTTCGCCGTCAAGAATTTTCGTGCGGCCGATAAACACGGACAAAGACGGCGTGAAACAACAATGTCAGGCCCGGCTGATAGATCAGTTGTCGCAAACGCAAAAAGACCGGCCAATGGCCGGTCGTTTCGCAACCCAATAAACCGTCGAAAGCTCTATCAGCTTTCCTTCGGCTCCAGAACCTGGCGACCGCGATACATGCCGGTCTTCAGGTCGATATGGTGCGGACGGCGCATCTCGCCGGAGTTCTTGTCCTCGACATAGGTCGGGGCCTTCAGTGCGTCGGCAGAACGGCGCATGCCGCGCTTCGACGGAGAGGTTTTTCGTTTCGGAACGGCCATGGATATGCTCCACTACATGGTCAAAACGCCCCGGCGGCCCTCGTGAAAGGGCCACATCAGGGGCCGGAATCTGAGAAAGTCGGGTGCCTATACACGCCCGACAGCGTTTTGGCCAGCGTCGCCGTGTTTTTTTTTGACACTATCGCAGGCAACCGACATAGGCGCCGGCGCGGCCGGCGCGCCGTTCGATCAACGCGGCAAGCCGTCTCAGTCCCGGCCCGGGCTTCGCCGGATTGCGCACGATCGGATTCGGCAAGGTGACGGCAAGCAGCGCTGCCTGCCGCCGCGACAGCTGTTTTGCCGAGACGCCGAAATGATGCTGGGCGGCGGCCTCGATGCCGTAGATGCCCGGTCCCCATTCGGCGATGTTGAGGTAGATCTCCATGATCCGCCGTTTCGACAGCACCGCATCGAAATAGACGGCCAGCGGCAGTTCCACGACCTTACGGACCGAGCCCAACGGCCGCGACCATAGATAAAGATTCTTTACCGTCTGCATGGTGATGGTCGAGGCGCCACGTGTCATCTCGCCGGCGAGCGCATCGTCGACGACGCCGCGCAACTCGCCCAGATCGACGCCGCGATGGAAACAGAATTGCCCGTCCTCCGACATGATGACCGAATATGCCAGCACCGGCGCGACATCGTCGATGGAAACCCAGCGCCGATCGTAGCCAGAAAACGTCGCCAGGTCCTTCAGCATCAATGTCGACACCGGATGCACGAATGTCGGCAGGTACAGGAAGGTCAGCACCACCGGCACCAGCGCCAGCACGACCGCGACGGCGATGCCGCGCCGGACCCAGCGTTGAAGACCGATGCGGCTGCCGCGTCTCGGTCTCGCCATGTCCAACCCTTCGGTTTCGTGATCGACGATCGGTTCCGCCAAGCCACCCAGTCCGCGCTACTCCCTGCCCCCGGCATAATGGCGCTTGGCTTCTTGCGCAACGTCTGAGTGTCGGCTACCGCTCCCGACCATGACGAAAGACGACCAAATGGCGTTCGAAGCTGCACTTATTGCCCGGGCAGTTCCGCTCGAGGCGCTGCTGAGGCGGTTGCTCGACGGACGGACGCTTTCGGGCGAGGTCGCGCGGCCCGAACGCCTGATGGCGGCAATGCGACATGGCGTGCTGAACGGCGGCAAACGACTGCGTCCCTTCCTGGTCATGGAAAGTGCTGCACTGTTTTCAGCCGACGGCGAGGCGGCGCTGCGCGTCGCGGCGGCGCTCGAATGCGTGCACTGCTATTCGCTCATCCATGACGATCTGCCGGCCATGGACGACGACGATTTGCGCCGCGGCCAGCCGACCGTGCACAGGGCTTTCGATGAGGCGACCGCCATTCTTGCGGGCGACGCCTTGCTGACACTTGCCTTCGACATCCTTGCCGACGAGGCGACAATGCTGCCGGCCGAGCGCAGGGCAACGCTGGTGCTGGCACTGGCCCGCGCCGCCGGGGCGGGAAGCATGGTCGGCGGCCAGATGCTCGATCTCGAAGCCGAACAAAGCCGGCCGGACGAGGCCGGCATCATCCGGCTTCAGGCGATGAAAACCGGTGCGCTGATCCGCTTTGCCTGCGAAGCGGGCGCTATCCTTGCCGGCGCGCCGTCGGGCGACCGCGAAAGGCTGGCCGAGTTCGGCTCGGCGATCGGGCTTGCCTTTCAGCTTGCCGACGATCTGCTCGACCTGACCGCCGACGCGCATCAGATGGGCAAGGCGACCGGCAAGGATGCCGCGGCCGGCAAGGCGACGCTGGTCGCGCTGCACGGACCGGACTGGGCGCGGGGCCAGCTCCATGGCCTCGTTGACCAGGCTCATGCGTTGCTCGAACCTTTTGGCGAGCAAGCTGCGCTTCTGAAACAAGCCGCGCAGTTCGTAGCGGCCCGCAACAATTAAGCGCGCCCCTATGGCGCGCCGGAGAATTGGCGACTGATCGGCCGGACGCCCTCGCAACCGGCCGATCGGGATCATTTCCGGCGATGTCGGACCACATGGACCCGCCACACCAGTTGCCGAGCCATTCTTCAGCCTCGCGGCAGGGTTCCGCGGCTCGGGTGGACAGCGGTCAGCCTTCGCCAGTTGTCTTTTCCACTACGGGCTGCGGAACCGGTCCCATCTCGGCCGCCGCCTCGACCGCCTGCGCCTCGGCCGGCTTGCGCCGGTTGCGGATGAAGGCGGCGATGCGGTCGCGGATTTCGCCGGCGCTGAGGAACACCGGAACGCGCGCCACCGGCGCGGTCGGCTCAAAGGACAGGCCAAGGCCGGTGATCCTGCCCTTGTCGTCGACGTCGCGGACGATCAGCTCGATCGGACCGAGTAGCACGCGGTCGGCGTATTCGGCGTGGCCGCCGAGCCGCGTAGTGACCAGGTCGCCAATGCTGAGCTTGCGTTCCGCTTCGGTCAGGCCCGGCGCGTAGGCGGTCTCCAGTTCCTCGGCGGGGCGTGACGGATCGACGGCGAAGGCCCCGAAGAAATCCGCGTCCTCGGGATCGACCACGGCACGGCTGGCGAACAGCTTGTCGAGCAGGCGCGGATAGCGGTCCGGCACGAAGATGTAGACATGGTCGCCGGCCGCGAGCCGGCCCATATCCTGGAAGCGCATCGAGCGTCCGTCGCGCAGCACCAGCGACGGCCGCGCCCAGCGCGGAATGCGTTCGCCGCGCGCCACCGGGCTGCCAGGTGCCACGCGGTAGGCGAGAAGCTCATGATGGGCGGAGCCCGGCAGTTCCAATTCGACCTTGTCGAGCGGTCCCAGGCGGGCCGGCACGATAAGGCCGAGACGGCGCGCCAGCGGCCCGACGGTCCATCCCTGGATGATCAGCGAGACCAGCACGATGATGAAGGCAGTGTTGAAGATGAGGCGGCCGTTCTCAAGACCGCCGAGCAGCGGCGTGATGGCAAGCAGGATCGACACGGCACCACGCAGGCCAACCCACGAGACGAAGGCGACTTCCGGGCGTGGCAGACGGAACGGCACCAGGCAGAGCCAGACGGCGATTGGCCGTGCCACAAATACCAGGAACAGGCCGAGCAGCACTGCCGGCACCAGGATCGCCGGAAATTGCGAAGGCGTCGCGAACAGGCCGAGGATCAGGAACATGATGATCTGCGCCAGCCACGACATGCCGTCCTGGAAGCGCTTGAGGATGGTGACGGCCCGGATATCGGAATTGCCGGCAATCAGGCCTGCGAGATAGACCGCCAGGAAGCCGGAGCCGCCGACGGCACCGGCGGCAGCGAACACCATAAGCGACAGCGTCAGCACGAAGATCGGCAGCAGGCCGTGATCGAGATTGAGGCGATCGACAAGGCGCACGATGGCCATGCCGCCGAGAATGCCGATGACCGCGCCGAGCCCCATATTGACAAGGAAGCCGACGGCAAGATCGGTGACCAGCACCTTGGCCTCGGGGTGGGTATTGGCGGCGATGACCTCGACCAGCGTGATGGTCAGGAAGATGGCGATCGGGTCATTTGTGCCGGATTCCACCTCGAGCGTGGACCGCACGCGCTCGCGCAAATTGATCTCGCCGGCGCGCAGCAGGAAGAACACCGCCGCGGCGTCGGTCGAGGCGACGGCGGCACCGAGCAGGAAGGATTCCAGCCAGGTCAGGTCGAGCAGATAATAGGCGGCGGCGCCGAAGAGCCCGGTGGTCAAAAGGACGCCGAATGTGGCCAGCGACAGCGCCGGCCCGGCCGCCTGCCGCAAGGCGTTGAGCGGCGTGCCGAAGCCGGAATCGAAAAGGATGACCGCCAGCGCCAACGAGCCGGCAAAATAAGCAACTCGGGCATTGTCGAAATGGATGCCGAGACCGTCGGTTCCGGTGGCGAGGCCGATGCAGAGAAACAGCAGCAGGAGAGGGGCGCCGAAACGGAAGGCGATCAGGCTTGAAAACGCGGCGGCAACGACAAGTGCTGCGCCAACGAGCGTCACAAGATAGATACCATGCTCCATTCGTTGGTCGCCCCTAGTCGATATGCTCCGGCATCACGGGAGAGTGGGGCGAAGACATGGCCGCTGCAAGGCAGCAGCGTGGCTTTTTGCCCCACGCTGCCGATCGTCGAAAGTTTTGGCACCCCCGAGCAGCGGAGCGTGCCTCGGCGGTTCGTGCTGCAATGAAAAACGCCCGGACTGAGCCGGGCGTCTCCAGGTCGAGAAGCTGGCTCTGCGATCAGGCGATGGTCTTGCCGAAGGCGACGGCGGTATCGCCCATGCGGTTGGAAAAGCCCCACTCATTGTCGTACCACGACAGCACCGAAACGAAGTTGCCGTCCATGACCTTGGTCTGGTCGAGCGCCACGATCGAGGAATGCGGATCATGGTTGAAGTCGATCGAAACATTGGGGTGACGGGTAACGGCGAGGATGCCCTTCAGCTTGCCGTTCGAGGCGGCGATCACCGCGTCATTGATCTCCTGGACGGTGGTCGGCCGCTTGGCGATGAACTTGAAATCGACGAGCGAGACGTTCGGGGTCGGCACCCGGATGGAGATGCCGTCGAGCTTGCCCTTGAGTTCGGGCAGTACCAGGCCGATGGCCTTGGCAGCACCGGTCGAGGTCGGAATCTGCGACAGCGCGGCGGCGCGGGCGCGGTAGAGGTCCTTGTGCATGGTGTCCAGCGTCGGCTGGTCGCCGGTGTAGGAATGGATCGTCGTCATCATGCCCTTCTCGATGCCGACCGCCTCATTCAGCACGGCCGCCAGCGGCGCCAGGCAGTTGGTGGTGCAGGAGGCGTTCGAGATGACGATGTGGTCCTTGGTCAGCTTGTCGTGATTGATGCCATAGACGACGGTGAGATCGGCGCCCTCTGCCGGAGCGGAGACGAGAACGCGCTTGGCACCGGCGGTCAGATGGGCGACGGCCTTGTCGCGGGCGGTGAAGATGCCGGTGCATTCGAGCGCGATGTCGATGCCAAGCTCCTTCCAGGGCAGTTGCGTCGGATCCTTGATCGCGGTGACCTTGAATTTTTCCTTGCCGACGATGATCTGGTCGCCGTCAACCGTCACCTCATGCGGAAAGCGGCCATGCACGCTGTCGAAGCGCAGCAGATGGGCGTTGGTCTCGACCGGGCCGAGATCGTTGACCGCGACGACGTCGATATCCTTGCGGCCGGATTCATGGATGGCGCGCAGGATGTTGCGGCCGATGCGGCCGAATCCGTTGATGGCAACTCTGACGGTCATTGTTCTCTCCCTGGGAGTTGGAGGCCGAAGATCAAGTCCGCAGCTTCATAACGGCGGACGGGCAAAGAATCCAGCCGCCGAGGCGTGGATTTAAATCGATTAGTGCTCCACCGCCCGGCAAAACCGCTATGCCAGCCTTTGCCGGGCGGGGCTCACTTTCATTTGCCATGCAGACGGGCTTCCGCCGCCTTCACCGTTGCCTCGGCTGTGATGCCGAAATGCGGGTAGAGCTGTTCGATGGTGCCGGAGGCGCCGAAGCCGGTCATGCCGACAAAGATGCCGTCGGTGCCGATGAAGTGATCCCAGCCCTGACGGATGCCGGCTTCGATGGCAATCTTGAGCGGCGCATTGCCAATCGTCCTGCTGCGATAGTCGGCGCTCTGCTTGTCGAACAATTCGAAGCACGGCACCGAGACGACGCGGGTCGCGTGGCCGTGCTTTTCCAAGGCCTCGCGGGCGGCCAGCGCGATCTCGACCTCGGAGCCCGAAGCGAAGATCGTCACCGCCGCCTCGCCACTGGCGGCGGCAAGTTCATAGGCGCCGCGGCTGGAGAGGTTTTCCGCAACGAAGTCGTTGCGTACCGTCGGCAGGTTCTGCCGGGTCAGCGCCAATGTCGAAGGCGTCTTTTCCGACTCAATGGCCAACTGCCAGCATTCCGCGGTTTCCACCGCGTCGGCGGGGCGGAAGACATTGTGGTTCGGAATGGCGCGAAGTGCTGCCAGATGCTCGACCGGCTGATGGGTCGGGCCGTCTTCGCCAAGGCCGATGGAATCATGGGTCATGACGAAGATCGAGCGGATGCCCATCAGCGAAGCAAGCCGCATCGCCGGACGGGCATAATCGGAAAAGCACATGAAAGTGCCGCCGTAGGCGATAATGCCGCCATGCAATGTCAGCCCGTTGAGCGCGGCTGCCATGCCGTGCTCGCGAACGCCGTAATGAACGTAGCGCTGGCCGTAATCGTCGGCGGTGATGTTCTTGGTCTGGCTAGTCTTGGTGTTGTTGGAGCCGGTCAAATCGGCCGAGCCGCCGATGGTTTCGGGCACGGCGCCGTTGATGACCTCCAGCGCCATTTCCGATGACTTACGGGTGGCGACCTTCGGCTTGTCGGCGACGAGCTTCTTCTTGTAATCGCCAATGACGGCGTCGAAGTTGGCCGGCAGCGTGCCACTGATGCGGCGTTCGAACTCTGCGCGCAATTTGGCATCAGCCTTGGCAAGCCGGCTTTCCCAGTCGGTGCGCGCCTTGACGCCGGTCCGCCCGGCGGTACGCCATGCGTCGAGGATATCGGCCGGAACCTCGAAGGGCGGATAATCCCAGCCGAAGAATTTTCTGGCGCCAGCGATTTCCTCGGCGCCGAGCGGCGAGCCATGCGCCTTGTTGGTGCCGGCCTTGGTCGGCGCGCCGAAGCCGATGGTCGTCTTGCAGGCGATCATCGTCGGCTTGTCGGAGTGGCGGGCCGCTTCGATGGCATAGGCGATCGCTTCCGGGTCCTGGCCGTCGATATGGCTGGCATTCCAGCCGGACGCCTGGAAGCGGGCGACCTGATCGGTGTTATCGGCGAGCGACACCGGGCCATCGATCGAGATGTTGTTGTTGTCCCAGAAGACGATCAGCTTGTTCAGCTTCAGATGCCCGGCAAGCGCGATGGCTTCCTGGGATACGCCTTCCATCAGGCAGCCGTCGCCGGCCAGCACATAGGTGTAGTGGTCGACGAGATCTTTGCCGAAAGCGGCATTCATGATGCGCTCGCCGAGCGCGAAGCCGACCGAATTGGCAAGGCCCTGGCCGAGTGGGCCTGTCGTCGTCTCGATGCCGGCGGCATGGCCGTATTCCGGGTGGCCCGCCGTCCTCGACCCCAATTGGCGGAACTGCTTGATCTGGTCGATGGTGATGTCTTCGTAGCCGGTCAGATAGAGCAGCGAGTAAAGCAGCATCGAGCCGTGGCCGGCCGACAGGATAAAGCGGTCGCGGTCCGGCCAATGCGGGTTTTTCGGATCGTATTTGAGAAAGCGGGTGAACAGCACCGTGGCGATGTCGGCGCAGCCCATGGGCAGTCCGGGGTGGCCGGAATTTGCCTTCTCGACGGCGTCCATGGCGAGAAAACGGATCGCATTGGCCATCCGGTCATGTTGTTCGCGCGAGGTCATGCTTCCTCCAAAATGGGGGTTTGGGCCTTGGGAAAGCCCTTGAAAAGGGTGCGCGACACATAGCAGGCGCGGCCTTTTAGTCAACAAATCGGTGTGCTTTTGCCGGTCTTGTGATGGCCATGCGCGACTTACATTAGCGTTAGCAGGGGACAGTCGCGACAGCTTTATTGACGTGCGGTTCACACGACGCGTAATGTTTCAGGGATAACGCGTTCTGAACGTGGATGATTCGGTGATGGGCAGGGCGCAGGACGAAAGCCATGACCGGGGAAACGACCCTCAAAGAAGTCATTGCCAGGCTGGGTAAGGCCATCGAAGGGCTGGAAAACGCCGTCGCGGCCAAGCTCGAGCACGAGCGGGACTATTCGGAAGCCGAGGCCGAAGTGCAGCGGATGAACGCCGACCGCTCGCGGCTGGCGCAGGAACTCGACAATTCCGAGGCCCGCGCCGAACGGCTGGAAGATGCCAACAAGGAAGTGTCGCGAAGGCTGGTGACAGCCATGGAAACCATCCGCGCGGTACTGGACAGGTAGGCTAATGGCACAAGTCACGGTTTCCATTGACGGCAAGCAGTATCGGATGGCCTGCGACGAGGGCCAGGAAGAGCATCTGATCGATCTTGCCGAGCGCTTCGACCGCTATGTTTCGCATCTGAAGGATTCTTTTGGCGAGATTGGCGACCAGCGGCTGACCGTGATGGCCGGCATCATGGTCATGGACGAGCTTTCGGAACTGCAAAAGCGGGTCAAGGGCATGGAAAGCGAAGTGCTGACGCTGCGCAAGACGCGCGACGACGCACTGACCAAGGCCGACAAGAACGATTCCGCGCTGACCGGGGCGCTCGGCGCGCTGGCCCAGCGCATGGAAGACCTGGCGACGACGCTGGCAGTGAACAAGGCCTGAGCCAGCGCAGCGAAAATTCCTGCGGCATTTGCCGAGAAGCAATGAAAATATTTCGCCGCCGGCCTTGATGCCGGCGCAACAGGCATTTGAAGGATGACGCCGGAGTGATAGAAAGGCAAAAGCAGCGCCGGTCAACGCCGGCTGCGATCTGCACTCACAGGGTAGGGACACGCCATGAGCCTTCGTATCAACGATATCGCACCGGACTTCACCGCTGAGACCACGCAAGGACCGATCAGCTTCCATGAATGGATCGGCGACGGCTGGGCAGTATTGTTCAGCCATCCGAAGAACTTTACGCCGGTTTGCACGACCGAACTCGGCACGATGGCCGGGCTCGAAGGCGAGTTCAGGAAGCGCAACGTCAAGATCATCGGCATCTCGGTCGATCCCGTCCAAAGCCATGAAAAGTGGCAGAACGACATCAAGACCGCGACCGGCCATTCGGTGAACTACCCGCTGATCGGCGACAAGGATCTCAAGGTCGCCAAGCTTTACGAGATGCTGCCGGCGGGTGCCGGCGAGAGCTCGGAAGGCCGCACGCCGGCGGACAATGCCACGGTGCGCTCGGTCTACGTCATCGGGCCCGACAAGAAGATCAAGCTGGTTCTCACCTACCCGATGACGACCGGCCGCAACTTCGACGAAATCCTGCGCGCCATCGATTCCATGCAGCTGACCGCCAAGCACCAGGTGGCGACGCCGGCGAACTGGAAGCAGGGCGAGGACGTCATCATCACCGCTGCCGTCTCGAATGAAGATGCCATCAAGCGTTTCGGCGCCTACGAGACAATCCTGCCATATCTCAGGAAAACCAAGCAGCCTTCCGCCTGAGCAGGCAGAGGCGGCACGGAGAATTTTCGGTTTTCTTGGCCGTATGAGCATGGGGTGCTTGACGGCGCCTGGTTGACGGACAACCATGCCTTTCATTTGCCGTGGCAGAGAAAGTCATTCCTGCCACGGTGAGGATCAAGGGGGCTGGGATTGGACGCATTATCGGCCAGGTCGCAGGTCACCGGCTTCTATGACAAGCCGAGCGGGTCCGTCCAGTATGTGGTCGCCGACATGGCGACCCGCAAATGCGCCATCATCGATCCGGTGCTCGACTTCGACGAAAGGTCCGGTACAACGGCAACGAAAAATGCCGACGCCCTGCTCGACTTCGTCAGGGAAAGCGGGCTGGAGGTCGAGTGGATCCTCGACACGCATCCGCATGCCGATCATTTCTCCGCCGCCCATTATCTGAGGGGGAGAACCGGAGCGCCGACGGCAATCGGCGAAAAGGTCATCGACGTCCAGAAATTGTGGAAGGTGATCTACAACTGGCCGGAATTCCCCGCCGACGGTTCGCAATGGGACAGGCTGTTCGCCGACGGCGCAACTTTTTCGGTCGGCCGCCTTCCGGCAAGAGTGCTGTTCTCGCCGGGCCACACACTGGCCTCGATCACTTACGTCATCGGCGACGCCGCCTTCATCCACGACACGCTGTTCATACCGGACAGCGGGACCGCCAGGACAGACTTTCCCGGCGGCAGTGCCGAGCGGCTCTGGCACTCGATCGAGGACATCCTGGCGCTGCCGGACGAGACACGTCTGTTCGTCGGTCACGACTACCAGCCGGGCGATCGCGAAGCGCGCTGGGAAAGCACGGTCGCGGAGCAGAAAGCCGGCAACATCCATGTTGCCGGCTGCAAGACGGAAGCCGACTTCGTCGCGCTCCGCCAAGCCCGCGACAGGACGTTGCCGATGCCGCGGCTGATCCTGCACGCGCTGCAGGTCAATATGAATGGCGGACGCCTGCCGGAACCGGAATCCAACGGGCGGCGCTATCTGAAATTTCCGCTCGATTGCCTGTGAGGAGATGGGTCGCTGGCATTACAGTGCCATTCAAACTCGGCGCCGCCCTCATCGTTCTGCGATGGTCATCCAAGTTATTGATCCTGATTCGATTTTTGCGATGTTTGAATCCGAGAGGTCCATGCGGGAAGACGGTGGTGGCAGCCGGATGAGGAGCAGCGCAGACGCCAGCCAGTCCAGCGTCAGGGTTTTGTTCGGCGGGCTAAATGTTCATACGTGATTTGCCAAGGATCGCTCTCGGAAGATCTTTCCTCGCCGATCCAATGGAAGCTGGTGGCAGTGATCTCAGTGAAACGCCATCGAGTTTGCAGACCGCGCGAGTCATTGCCGAGCTGGACAATGTCCTTACCCTCGGCCCGGCCGATCTGGCGCGAGCGATCCTGGTTGAGCGGGTCGTTCCATATGATATGCCAGCCATCGATCCCAGGGTCGAAGATGCGCAAGGTCGTACCATACATCGTCGACGGCGCAGGGCGCTTGGGCCTGATCCAAACGTCCTGAATCGCGCGGCCTTCGAGCACCCAGCCAAAATGGCATTCGCCATCCCATTTTTGGATTGCGCCGTCGTCGAGGTAGTGGACCGAGTCCATTTCCCAGCTTCCAATTAGCCATCCATACAGGGCCATGTCTTTCGCTCGGTCGGCTGGCGGACCTTCGGATCCGAGAGCGGCCAGGAACGGAGAAATGGTCATCGTCACACTGCCTTTCGTTTTCAATAGGCTCAACTGCCCCGCGCGGCCCCGGCGCCCGTTGTCGCCCCCGCCTGTCGCAAGCGCCGGGTTTTGAAATGCCCCGGTCGGCGCGGAACATTGCCGCTACAGCTTGCAGCGTTGCGGTTTTCAGGGCTTGGGGAAAATTGCGATAATACCGCTGTGGATGAGATCGTCTGCGGACGCCATGGCGAGACTACTGAGCAATTACGACGGCGGATCGGACATCCGCAAAAGGCGCCGCGGAACCGGCAACCCTCTAAAAAGAAACGGCGGCGCCAGTTACCTGACGCCGCCGTTATTTGTTCCCTTGGAAGGCCTTACGCCGCCGGCTGCGCCTCGATGGTGCGCAGCGCCTGCGTCTGGCGCTTGGCTGCGGCCTTGACCGCGTCCTGCACCTTCTCGAAGGCGCGCACC
The DNA here is from genome assembly GCF_040322975.1 of Mesorhizobium sp. M0074. Lineage (NCBI taxonomy): Bacteria > Pseudomonadati > Pseudomonadota > Alphaproteobacteria > Hyphomicrobiales > Phyllobacteriaceae > Mesorhizobium > Mesorhizobium sp. M0074. Next base: position 32,951 of record NZ_JAMYUM010000028.1, on the reverse strand, counting down.
TCGATCTGGCGCACGCGCTCGCGGCTGATATCGAACTCGGCCGACAGCTCTTCAAGCGTCAACGGCTCATCGGCGAGGCGGCGCGCCTCGAAGATGCGGCGTTCGCGGTCGTTGAGCACGGCAAGAGCGCCCGACAGCATGCCGCGCCGGTTTTCCAGCTCGTCCTGCTCGATCAGCATCTCTTCCTGGCTTTCGTGGTCGTCGACCAGCCAGTCCTGCCATTCGCCGGACTCGCCTTCACTGGCCCGGATGGGCGCATTGAGCGAGGCGTCGCCCGACAGACGGCGGTTCATCGACACGACTTCCGCTTCCGAGACGTTCAGCCGGGTGGCAATCTCGGTGATCTGGTCGGGCTTCAAATCGCCTTCGTCGAGCGCCTGGATCTTGCCCTTCACCTTGCGCAGGTTGAAGAACAGGCGCTTCTGGTTGGCGGTGGTGCCCATCTTGACCAGGCTCCACGAGCGCAGGATGTATTCCTGGATAGAGGCCTTGATCCACCACATCGCATAGGTGGCGAGACGGAAACCGCGCTCCGGTTCGAATTTCTTGACGGCCTGCATCAGGCCGACATTGCCTTCCGAGATCACCTCACCGATCGGCAGGCCATAGCCGCGATAGCCCATGGCGATCTTGGCGACGAGCCGAAGGTGGCTGGTGACGAGCTTGTGCGCAGCCGTGGTGTCCTCATGCTCGGCATAGCGCTTGGCGAGCATGTACTCTTCCTGCGGCTGAAGCATCGGAAAGCGGCGGATTTCTTCCAGGTAGCGGCTGAGACCGCCTTCGCCGGAAACGATACTGGGTAATGACTGGGCCATGATAGCGCCCCCTCTCTATTGGAGTGATGCCCCCGAAACGCGGCGGGCATGTGGCGCGAATGCCAAAGGCACATTCGCGCCAACCGACATATATAGGAACAAAACCAGAAAGACAGGCATTTGTTCAACACGAAACAGTGTGTCACGTTGAAGTGAACAACGCCGGTCAGGTTTTCAGGTGGTTGGTTCAGAGCTTGCGGAAGCCGTCGACGAGTTCCTCCATGTCCCACGGTATCGGTGCTTCGAACCTCATCGTTAGATGGGTATCCGGATGCCGAAATGCAAGGAGGCGGGCGTGCAAAGCTTGTCGCGGAAACGCCTTTACCTTGCTTCTTAGCGGCTCGGGCAACCGATTGGCCTTGGTGCGGAAAGCCTGGCCGTATTCGGGGTCGCCAATCACCGGATGGCCGATATGGGCCATGTGGACGCGTATCTGGTGAGTGCGACCGGTTTCCAGCCGGCATTCGACCAGGCTCGCCGTGGCGAATTCCTGCTGCTGCTCGCCAAAGCGCTCAACGACGGTGAAATGCGTGACGGCGTGGCGGGCATCGTCGCGGCCTTGCGGCACCACGGCGCGGCGTACCCGGTCGGCGGCGCGGCCGAGCGGCGCGTCGACCGTCCCGGTCGGCCTTGCCGGTATGCCCCAGACCAACGCCAGATACGCCCGCTCGAGATCGCCGGTCAGGCCGTGGTCGGCAAAGGCCTCCGACAACGCCTTGTGGGCGCGATCGGTCTTGGCGACGACCATGACGCCGCTGGTCTCCTTGTCGAGGCGGTGGACGATGCCCGGCCGTCTCACGCCGCCGATGCCCGACAGGCTATCACCGCAATGATGGATCAGCGCGTTGACCAGCGTGCCGGTCCAGTTGCCGGCGCCGGGATGCACGACCAGCCCGGCCGGCTTGTTGATGACGATCAGCTCGCTGTCCTCGTAGAGGACGTCCAGCGCAATATCTTCGCCTTGCGGCTCCGCCGGTTCCGGCTCCGGCATGTCGACCGACACGCTGTCACCTTGTGCCATCTTGCGCTTCGTTTCGCTGGCTGGCCTGCCGCCGATCCTGACGGCGCCCTGCTTTATCAGCATCTGTACCCGGCTGCGCGACATGTCGGGGCCGAGCCTGGCCGCCAGCCATTGGTCGAGCCGCTGGCCGGCCGCATCAGCGCCCGCCTCCAGGACGATCGGTCCGGCCCCTATTAATTGTCTGACCTCTTCGTTATGAGCGCTCATCGAAAACAGTTCCGGAATCTGCTGCCATGGCCCGGCCGCTTGCCGACGAAGACGAGGAAAAGCCGCTCGACCCCGAGGTCGAAAAGGTGCGGAGGAAGCTCGTCCGCTTCGTCGCCATCAATCTCGGCCTGCTGTTCCTCGCCCTTATGGTGGTGATCGCAGCACTTGTCTACAAAGCGCGCAACGCGCCGCCTGCCGCCCCTCCGCTAAGCAGCGACATCCAGGTGCCGATCGGCGAAACGGTCAACGGCGACATCGTGCTGCCGGTCGGCGCCAGGGTGATCAGCCAATCGCTCTCCGGCAATCACCTGTCGATCGACGCCGAGCTGCCCGACGGCAGCCGCGCCATCTTCGTTTATGACATCACTGAGCGCCGCATCGTCGGGCGTTTTTCGATCAGGAACAAATGACCGGTTTTGCCGAACACCGCAGCATTGCCACGGTCGCGCTTGTCGTCGCAAATTATGACGAGGCGATCTCGTGGTATGTCGACCGGCTGGGTTTTGTCCTCACCGAAGATGTCGATCTCGGCGGCGGCAAACGCTGGGTCACGATCACGCCGCGCAAAGGGCAGGGCGCGCAGCTGCTTCTCGCCGAAGCATCCGGCGAAGCGCAAAGGCACGCCGTCGGCAACCAGACCGGCGGGCGGGTCTTTTTGTTCCTCGAAACCGACGATTTTGCCCGCGACCATGCGCTGATGCTCGAAAAAGGCGTCGAGTTCCGCGAAGCTCCACGCCACGAGGCTTATGGCACGGTCGCGGTTTTCGCCGACCTTTATGGAAATCTCTGGGACCTTATCGAGCCAAAACGCTAGGCTTGCAGCGGATATTTCACCGGCGCGATCGGCAGCCTTAAGCCTAGTTGCTTTTTGCCAGCCGTCAGCCTATATCGCCGGTTCTTGAACGCGCCCATCGTCTAGCGGTCAGGACACCGCCCTCTCACGGCGGGAACAGGGGTTCGATTCCCCTTGGGCGTACCAAGTCTCTCCAAACTCTCGGCAAACCATCAATCCGATCCATCGCCTTGGGTCGCGGCGGGTTTGGCTCATTGCCGCTTCCGGCGCAGCGGAGCCGATTGCATTAGCATTGCATCGTGGGTCTTGAGGCACAGCGTTAGCGGCGCGCAGAACGTCGCGCTGAGTCGATGCCACGCGGGGAGGAGCCAGATACAGAAACTACAATCGCAAGGCGTCCATCACGCTGGTCGGCACTGCCTGGAGCCGACCTGAGCTACAGCTGCCGGCGGCGGATCGTTTTGGCGAGCTCGGCGAAGGCGCCTCTCCCTCGAAGGGTGGATGCCGGGAAGGCCCTTAGCACCCGCCAGCGAAGCTGCGCGCGACGCGCATGGCTGGGCTCTAAACGCGCCATACTCCAGTTGCAGTATCGTAGTTTCTTTGCCGTTCGAACTTCTCTCAGTCATGGCTTCGCACGATACCAAGATGTGCTGCGAACAACACATCCACGGCGCGCTCAACCATTCGATCTATTCCGGCAAGCCGAAAAGTGTTTGCGCGCCTGCTATTCCTCCGAGCGGATGACTGCCCATGGCGATCATCGGCTCGGTAGTTTCTGCCTCGAACACTGTCGACGCGAGCACCGTCCGTCCCAACGGCTTGCACAGCCCTTCGATGCGGCTGACAAGATTTACAGCCTTGCCGATCGCGGTGAAGTCCAACCTGCCGGCAGTGCCGATATTCCCCCAGAGTATCTCGCCGACATGCAGGCCAATGCCATATCCGAGCTCAGGGCCGCCATTGCGGCGCCGAGTTTGGTTGAGATGATCTATCCCGGCGCGCGTGGCCTTCACGGCGCGTACCGCAGCGTCACATGCGGCATTTGCATCGCGCTCGCCAATCGGGAAAATCGCGAGGACGCCATCACCTATAAACTTGAGAACCTCACCACCAAATGCGTGCACCGCGCCGGCGACGCAATCGAACCAGGCATCAAGTACCAATACGATCTCGTCTGCATCATGAACCTCGGATAGATCGGTGAAACCTCGAAGGTCCGCGCACAGAAGCGCAGCCCGTATCGTCTCTCCCTTTACTCGACGAGAATGACCGTTGAGCACATGTGCTGCACTGCGCTTTCCCAAATATGCCTCGAGCAATGCGCGTTTCGCGGACCGTTCTGCGAGTGCGGTCATCGGAGCCGCAGCAAACCGGGAGATTTGCCGCAGCAGCTCTGACTGCGCCTCATCCGGAGTATGATCGAACGCCCACACCAAAGTCGGTGCGACACCGCCCGCTCGCTCGTCGAACACGATCGCCCGCGTCGTGCCAAGCCACTCCCGCAGCACGAGCCGGGGATCGGCATTCTGGCGGTCGGCGCCTATCCCCAAACCCTCGACCACTTCACCCCCAGGCGCTCGCCAGAGCCAGATGCGGCGTGAAATGATTGGGTCGGGAGCATCCTGCGCCAGCGCGCCGGCGATGATCGGCAAGCCGTCTTCCATCAAATGCGTTGAGAGCTGCAATAGAAGTCGCCCACCGTCGCCAATATGCGCGGCGTCGTCCAGAAGGAATGAAAGCGACTTTGCGAGAAGCATCGGTAGAAGGTCACTCGGCACCGGCTTATGCTTACGCCTCGAACATCTTCTTGCAACTCCCCACATTCGCTTAAATAGCACGGTATTCGATGCGGATGTGACCTGGAGTGAGCGATGGCGGAATCGGTTTACACAGAGATTGAGGTCGCCGCGCCACAAGCGACCGTGTTCGCGCTTTTGACGGATCCGGACCAGATCGTGCGATGGATCGGGACCGAAGCGAATTTGGATGCAACGCCGGGCGGTCTGTTCCTCGTCAATGTCGGTGGTCGCCATATGGCGCGCGGTGAGTTCACCGAGGTGATCCCGGTCCACCGTCTTGCCTACAGTTTTGGCTGGGAAGACAACGAGACCGTGCCGCCCGGCTCCAGTCATGTCGAGATCGACCTGATCGCGAGGGATGCGGGGACACTGATCCGCTTCACGCACAGCGGACTGCCGAACGCAAAGGAGCGTGACAGCCACCGAAGGGGATGGGAGCACTACCTCTCAAGGCTGAAGATCACTGCCGATGGGGGACATGTCGATCCCGACGTGCCGATGAAGAATATGTGATTTTCATCTAAGGGCCGCGGATGCCCGTAATCCGAACCAGGCGCGGCATGCGTCAACGAGGCCCCTTTGACCTGCCGTCGCCAAACCGGCCGCTCGGGAAACCCAGCGACCTGCGGGCCGCCGCACCATTACAGCTGCCGGCGACGGATCGTTTCAGCGAGCTCGGCGAAGGCGTCCGCGATCCCGGTGCCGCTCTTGGCGCCTGCGTGGAGTTCTTGAAACTCAGCGCTTCTGGCGCAACGCCTCGGATTGAATTAGCATCCGTTCATCAAAGCTCCGGCCGCACTCCTGCAGGATGCGGAATGCGGAGCGCAGGCGAGCGAGGCCGGGCGCGGTCACATGCCGGGCGCCGATCCAAGCGCGACCGGGCATCCGAACTTCCGTTCGGCGGCAAGACGGCGTGGCCGGGAGGAGTCAGATGCAAAAACTACAATCGCAAGGCGTCCATCACATCACGCTGGTCGGCGCCGGGCGTCAGACCTCGATCGATTTCTGGGAGGGCGTGCTTGGCATGCCTTTCATCTTCGAGCAGCCCAACCTCGACAAGCCAAGCGAAAGCCATCTCTATTTCGATCCGGGCGACGGCCGGCTGATCACCGTCTTCACCGACGAAAGCCGCACGCCGGTCAAGCGGCGCACGCCGACCGACACGGGCTGCGTCCATCATATCGCTTTCGCGGTGTCGCGCGTCACCTTTCTGCAGGCGGCTGCCCGGCTCGACGAGCGCGCCATCAAGCACAGCGGCGTCAAGGATCGCGGCTTCATGGACTCGATCTATTTCGAGGATCCGCTCGGCCTGCTGATCGAACTCGCCTCCTACCGTTTCGAACCGCCGGCGGGCTTCACTCATGCCGACGTGCTGATGCAGGCGCACAAGATCCGCGTCGCGCGCGGCGACTACAACATCGCCGAAGTGCACCTTGCCGATGCGATCCAGGCGCTTGTCGAGCGCTCGCGCACGACCTTGTCGGAGGATCGCGCACCGAAAAATCCATACTGACGACACGCCAAACAAAGGGAGGACATAATGGCAAAGACAGCAACGAAGAGTGCGAAAAAGCCCGCCGCCAAGGCAGCCAGGCCAGGAGCGAAGCCGGCGGCCAAAGCCGCCGCCAAGTCAGCGGCGAAAGTGGCAAAGCCGGCGGCCAAGGTCTCCGCCGAGAAGCTGGCGCCGAAGGCCAAGGCGAAACCGGCGAAAAAGCCCGCGCTCTCGCTCAGCATGCTGAAGCCCAGCGTCAACAATATGAGCGTTCGAGTGTTTGCACGCGCCGCCGGGCTCGACCATTCCGAGACCGACGTATGGGGTCTCACGCGCTCGCCCGAATACATGGCGCGAAACCCGGCCCATCTTACGCCGATGATCGAGGACAAGGGCCTGCCGAGAGGTGTCTTGTGGGAAAGCTGCGCCATCATGCAGTATCTCGCCAACAAGCACGGGCTGGAGAAATTATATCCCAAGGCGCCGGCCAAGCGGGCAATGATCGACAGCGCCATGTTCTACCTGATCGGGACGCTCTACCCCTATGTGGCGCGCGCCACATATCCTGTACTGAATTTCCCGCAATATGCCGGCGAGGTCGGCCACAGCGACGCTCATCCCGACAAGAAGTCGGAAGCCCAGAAGGCCGCTATAGAAGCGATAGCCGAGCCGCTGGAGGTGTTTCACAGCTTCTTCAGGAACGGCAAGCCGTTCATCGGCGGCAAGAACCCGTCGATCGCCGACATCCGTTTGGCGGCGACGCTCGAGTTCCTCGCCGTCATCGACTACGCGCTGCCCCAATGGGCAAAAGACTATATGGCGGCGATCGAGAAGAAGCTCGGCAAGGCCTATGCCGAGCCGGCCGCCGACGTGCGCGGCTATATCGCCTATGTGCGGTCGCAGGCCAACGCCTGAGGCACAAGCCAATAGCGGTCGTCCGCACGTCTGCAGGAGCCCGTAATGAACTGGGGATTTTTTTAATCTCCCCTGTTTGCACGATGTGGGGAGCTTAAGGTTTTGTTAACCTAAACCCTTTCTACTGAATCCACCTCCAGCCCGCGACCACGGATGTACTGGCGCGGATGGGAAGCAAAGGTCGGCTGCGCGCCGGCCTTTTGCTTATTTCAGCCCCTGTCGAAGTTGCGCCAGACGGCGTTTCACGACGCCTGCATGGCTGATGAAACGCGTCGCCGCCATCTTGTCATCGCCGCTGTCGGCCCTACCATCGAAGTTCGTCCCGTCCTCGAGGGCGGTTCAAGGACAGAGGCCCTGCCATGAAAAGCATTGCTGGAATGATGGTGATTGCAGGCGCCATGCTGGCGGGTGCAGCCGGTCAATCGAAAGCAGCGACGCTCAACACCATGCCCGAGGTCGGGGCTGCCATCCAGGCGTGCTGGACCCCGCCGGCGAATGCCGGGAATTCCACCGTCACCCTGAGCTTCAGCTTCAGGCGCGATGGCACGCTGATCGGCCGGCCCAAGCCGACCGCCATCCGCGTCGCCGGCGAGGAGAAGACGCGCCAAGCTTTTGTCGACGCGGCGGTCGCGGCCGTGGACCATTGCCTGCCGTTGAGCTTTTCACCGGCGCTGGCTGAAGGCATCCCGGGCAAGGTGTTCACTCTGCAATTCAACTCGCCCAAACAAGAACAGGCTGCACCGCGAGTGAAGGCTTCGCCTTGATCTTTTCCAAAAACCGGATTCCACTTTTCGGGATCTAGTGCATGTCGCGCAAAAGTGTGCAGCGGTTTTGCGACAACGACATGCATTAGACAAGAACCTAAGCGCGTCGCATGAGGCCCGGTCGACCGCGATGCGCTTTAGTGGCGCCTTCGTCTGGCCTCGACATGTCGCGCCAGTTCCGGCATCTCGAAGACATAGTCGCTCCAGGCCGATTCCGGTATCTGGCCGGCGAGATAGCACTCCAGCAAAAGCCTCTGCTCGTGGTCGAGTGGCCTCGGTGCGCGTTCATGGTCCAACCCAAGTGAATGGAACAGATTCCTGGTCAGGTCCGCGACAGTGAAGTGGATCGACATTTGCGGTCTCCTCCTTTGGCCGCTCAACGCCGATCCCAGGGCTAAGGTTTCAGCAACGGCCGGCCGGTAACGCCGGATTGATCGCGATGCCGAACCCGCCGCGCGCATCAAAACTTCGCCGTGGCGGGCGTCCGCCGGCGTTGCTGCCGGTTCGTCTCAATCTTGAAATAAAAATGTAATATTGAATTTACACGAGTGGATCTAATACACTAGAGCTAAAGTCTCTGGTGGCGATTTGATCTACTCCAATTAGGAAAGACTGATTTAGCTAGTACTTATCCATAGTCGACAAAGAAATCCTGTTCTCGGTGCAACAAGGATAATGGTCGTTCCAATGACACGCTTCTGGCCCCTCACGATTCTGATGCTGGTGTCGGCAATAGCCGTTGCGCTCGGCACATCCTTCTCCTACGCGGATAGCTGCGGTGCCATCAGGAGCCAATTGCTTTCGGCGGGGCGCAGCGGCGGGACCAGCCCCGAGCTTGCCCAACTGCGCCGGCAACTCGCCGCGATTCAAAAGCTTGAGAGACAACGCAGATGCACGGCGAGAACGGCCGGCTTCTTCTTCAATCCCTGCGCCGACCTGGTCAGCAGCAAGGCGGAGGTGCAACGGCAGATCGCCAGACTGTCGAATTCGAGCAGGGACACGTCCGGATTGAAGGCCAGGTTTGTCGCGCTGGGCTGCGCCGCCCCCGCTGCCAAGAAACAGCCGGCGCAGCAACGCACGGCACCCAAGGCCCAGTCCGCAGGCACAACAATTGGCGGCAATCGGATGCTGTTTTGCGTTCGCTTGTCGGACGGATATTTCTTCCCCGCGCCAAAATCGCAGTTCGCCAAGGGCGACGATCTGAAGGAAACGGTCGATCAGTGTCGCTACATCTGCGACGATGCCGGCGTCGACCTCTATACGCTGAGCGACGCCACTCGCGAGACCGAGGAGATGGTCGCGCTCGAGTCGGGAAAACCCTATGTGGAGCTACCTGCCGCGTTCCGGTACCGCGACGACGCGAACTTCAAGGCCTGCGACGTCAAGCGCTATTACCGGCGCGTCGCCGAGCTCAGGGCACGAACCGTGACACCGGCCAACATGAGCAACGCCATCATTCCGTTGCCGACGGCAAAGCCGGATCTTGGCGTCGTCGCGGAAATTCCTGAATCCGGGATCGAAACTGCCGGTGCCGCTCTCGCAGGGGCAAAAACGCCGGTTTTCGAGGTGCCAGGGATTGCCCAGCATCAGTCGATCGAGAAAGCGATCGGCGCGCGGCCGGTGAGAGTGGTCGGGCCGGCCTTTTTCCCGGCGGACTGACCAGGGCGGGCGATGTTCCGAGACGGCTGGCCGGATAGCCGCTTCAAGGCCTGGAGCCGTACGCATCGACGGACGTCGGCTGGTTATTCGCAGACCATGCGGGCCCGTTTGCCGGGCTCGCTGACATTCTTGCAAGTTAGCGGCTTCGTCGGCTCCGGCGACAGCATGGGCGGGTTGTTGGTGATCCTCCTCCGAGGCGTTGCAACGGAAGCCGCGCTCCTGCGCACCGCCGGCCTTTTCGGCGTTTGCGGCGCCACTGGAAAGACGTCGGTCTCCAGTTGCGACTGTTCGGCTTGCGCCTGCGGCGAAGGCCTGTCCCAGAAACGGCGAACATCGAGCGGCTTGGGAATGATGACGGTGCCGTCATAGCTGCGCGCGCAGCCGCTTCCCAGAGGCAGCGCCAGGCACAGGAAGACAGGCAGAATCCGTCGAGACATCAGCAATACCCCTGCAAGCTTATAACGCTGCTTCGGCCTAACCGACAACCGGCGGAATAGGGCGAAGGGAGTAGATACCGTGAAGTAGAGTCGTCGCACTTCCAGTCGAAGGCGTTGCTCGAAGATCGAGCGCCGGGTCGGGCGCGGATGGAGGTCCAGCGCGAGTTAGAACCTTGCGATTCGTCAACGCTTCCAGCGTAAGGCCATGGTGCGATCGCACCATACCAAAGCTGCGCTCAGTGGCGACAATGGGATATTCGAAGTTCCGCTCCTCCAGTTACGGGCGGGAGCAGCGACCGCCGGCAAGAAACAGGGTCAGATTTACCCCAACGGACCTGTTTGGGCGATGGCGCGGCCATGACACGTTCTGGCTGCATGCAACGCGCTCCCGTCCGGCTTTTTTCTTTTAAAGCCGGTGGCTACGATCGCCGAGCAGACGATGCCGGCCGGAATTCACGCAAGCTGCTGATTCCAGCGGCAAACCGCGGCCCATGCCGACAAAGCCCGCGGCCGCTCCTTCTTAACCCGGCTGGGCGCCGTTACCGGAGCGACATGAAACTGTCATGCGACTGTAATAATCGGGGGCTATTGGCCTCAGCGGGCGCCGGAGGAATGGCGCCGAGAGACCATATTCCGAACAGGAGCAGGCCACATGAGACATTTCATCCGCTCGGCGGCCGTTGCGATTGCAATGGCTGCGGCGACGACCACTCTCACCCTGTCCGCCGCGCTCGCCGCGGACATCTCCGGCGCCGGCGCCACCTTCCCCTACCCGATCTATGCGAAGTGGGCCGACACCTACAAGAAAGACACCGGCGTTGGCCTTAACTACCAGTCGATCGGTTCCGGCGGCGGCATCAAGCAGATCAAAGCCAAGACCGTTACCTTCGGCGCTTCGGATGCGCCGCTCAAGGGCGACGAGCTTGAAGCGACCGGACTGGCTCAGTTCCCGATGGTGATGGGCGGCATCGTTCCCGTCGTCAATCTCGAAGGCATCAAGCCGGGCGAGTTGGTTCTCGACGGCCCGACGCTGGCCGACATCTTCCTCGGCAAGATCACGAGCTGGGATGACGAAGCGATCAAGAAGCTTAATCCGGACGTCAAGCTGCCTTCGCAGGCGATCGCGGTCGTTCACCGTTCCGATGGTTCGGGCACGACGTTCAACTTCACCTATTACCTCGGCGACGTCAGCGCGGACTGGAAAGAAAAGGTCGGCGTCGACAAGGCCGTGGAATGGCCGGTCGGCATCGGCGCCAAGGGCAATGAGGGCGTTGCCAACAACGTTTCCCAGACCGGCGGCGCGATCGGTTATGTCGAATATGCCTACGCCAAGCAGAACAAGCTCACCCACACCGATATGATCAACAAGGACGGCAAGAAGGTCGAGCCCACCGCGGCGGCGTTCTCGGCGGCAGCGGCCAATGCCGACTGGAGCTCGCAGCCGGGCTATGGTGTCATCCTCGCCAACGAGCCGGGCGCCGAGTCCTGGCCGATGACGGCGGCAACGTGGATCCTGCTCTACAAGAAGCCGGATGATGCCGCGACCACCGGCGAAGCGCTCAAATTCTTCGCCTGGGCATACGACAAGGGCGACGAGATGGCCGGCGAGCTGGACTACGTTCCGATGCCCGAAAAGGTGGTTGAGAGCGTCAAGGCCATGTGGGCCAAGGAAGTCGTCGGCGACGACGGCAAGCCGCTCTACTCGGCTATGTAATCTCCTCCAGGGAGGGCGTCGATGGCGCCCTCCCTGTTGCCTTCAATCGCGAGGACCCAATGACCATCGCTTCCGATGCCATGCCATCATCTGCAGCAGCCCGGGCCAGGGAAGCTACGGTGCGGCGCTTCGCGCTCACAGATGCCCTATTCCGCGGACTCACCCGCGCTTCCGCAATTCTTGTGCTGGTCATCCTCGGCGGTGTCGCGATCTCGCTGTTTGCCGGCTCATGGCAGGCGCTGTCGTCGTTCGGTTTTTCTTTCCTGACGACTGAAAGCTGGAATCCGGTCACGGAAAAATTTGGCGCACTGGCGCCGATCTACGGCACCCTGGTCACGGCGGCCATCGCCATCCTGATCGCGGTTCCGATCGGCATCGGCATTGCAGTCTTTCTCACCGAGCTCTGCCCGCGCCCGCTCAGGCGCCCGATCGGCATAGCGGTCGAGCTGTTGGCCGGCATTCCTTCGATCATCTACGGCATCTGGGGCCTGTTCGTGTTCGCGCCGTTCCTGCAGACGGCGATACAGCCCTTCATCATCAACGTCTTCCACGGCGTGCCGGGACTATCCAGCCTTTTCGCCGGCCCTCCTTACGGCATCGGCCTTCTGACCTCGGCGCTGATCCTTGCCATCATGGTGCTGCCCTTCATCACCTCGATCACCAAAGACGTCTTCGATACGGTGCCGGCGGTGCTGAAGGAATCGGCCTATGGCATCGGTTGCACGACCTGGGAAGTGACCCGGCGCGTGGTCATTCCCTATACCCGCATCGGCATCATGGGCGGCGTCATGCTTGGCCTGGGCCGGGCGCTCGGCGAGACCATGGCGGTGACCTTCGTCATCGGCAACGCCCACCGCATCAGTGCCTCCCTGTTCGCGCCGGGCACGACGATCTCGGCGACCATCGCCAATGAATTCACCGAGGCCGACGGCGACCTCTACACCTCCTCGCTGGTTTCGCTCGGCCTGATCCTCTTCGTTATCACCTTCCTGATCCTTGCCGCCGCCCGCTATATGTTGATGCGGATCGACGCCCGTACGGGAGCCTGACCGATGTCGACATCCTCATCGCTCCACAGCCGCCGCAAAGCCAGGAATTCGGTGATGATGGCGCTTTGCGTCGTCGCCGCCGGCATCGGGCTTGCCTGGCTGGCGCTCATTCTCGGCGCACTGGTCTATAAGGGCACAGCCGGGCTTTCGCTCGCGGTCTTCACCGAGATGACGCCACCACCGGGCGAGGCCGGCGGCCTGCTCAATGCCATCGCGGGCAGCCTGCTGATGACGATCATCGCCGTTGTCGTCGGCACGCCGATCGGCGTGCTGGCGGGAACCTACATGGCCGAGTATGGACGCTTTTCGCGCATCACCACCGTCGTCCGCTTCATCAACGACATCCTGTTGTCGGCGCCGTCGATCATCATCGGCTTGTTTGTCTATGAGCTGATGGTGCGGCCAATGGGACATTTCTCGGCCATTGCCGGCGCCGTTGCGCTTGCCATCCTGGTCATTCCGGTGGTCGTGCGCACCACTGAAGACATGCTCAACCTGGTGCCGAACGCGTTGCGTGAAGCCGGTGCCGCGATCGGCGCGCCACGCTGGGTGGTGATCCGTTCGGTCGCCTACCGCGCCGCATTGTCCGGCATCGTCACCGGCATATTGCTGGCGATAGCACGCATTTCCGGCGAGACGGCGCCGCTGCTCTTCACCGCGCTCAACAACCAGTTCTGGAGCAGCAATATCAACGCGCCGATGGCCAGCCTGCCGGTGACCATCTTCCAGTTCGCTCTCAGCCCTTACGAGGAATGGCAGCAACTGGCGTGGACCGGCGCACTCATAATCACCCTGACGGTTCTGGGCTTGAGCATCCTCGCCCGCAGCCTTACCGGACGCAGAGAGGACAGATGACACAGATGTTGTCCCCAGACATGACGATGGCCGAAACGGTCGTCGAGAAGACGAAGATCGAGGTCAAGAATCTCAACTTCTACTACGGCCAGAGCAAGGCGCTGAAGGACATCAGCCTGTCACTGCCTGAGCGCAGTGTCACGGCCTTCATCGGCCCTTCGGGGTGCGGGAAATCGACGCTGCTGCGTGTGTTCAACCGCATCTATGAGCTCTACCCAAAACAGACGGCCGAGGGCCAGGTGCTGCTCGACGGCAAGAACATTCTCGACCGGTCGCAGGATCTCAACCTCCTCAGGACCAAGATCGGCATGGTGTTCCAGAAGCCGACGCCGTTCCCGATGTCGATCTACGAGAACATCGCCTTCGGCGTCAGGCTCTACGAGAACCTCGGCAAGTCCGAGATGGACGGCCGCGTCGAACAGGCGTTGAAGCGCGCCGCGCTGTGGAGCGAGGTCAAGGACAAGCTCAACGCCAGCGGCTTGAGCCTGTCCGGCGGCCAGCAGCAGCGGCTCTGTATCGCCCGCACCGTGGCCGTGAAGCCGGAAGTCATTCTGCTCGACGAACCGGCTTCGGCCCTCGACCCGCTGTCGACTGCCAAGATCGAGGAACTGATCGACGAATTGCAAGCCGACTATACGATCGTCATCGTCACCCACAACATGCAGCAGGCGGCGCGCGTGTCGCGCCAGACCGCCTTCATGTATCTGGGTGAACTGGTCGAGTTCGACCGGACCGAGAAGATCTTCACGTCGCCCCGCGAGAAGCGCACGCAGGACTACATCACTGGCCGCTTCGGCTGAGCCGTTCCGATCATGCATATGAGGACAGGACCATGGGCGAACACACAGTCGCTTCTTTCGACGAGGATCTCGAGCAGATCAGCAAGCTGATCCGCGACATGGCCGACCTCGCCGGTTCGATGGTCGGCGGGGCGACCAAGGCCCTGTTGAATTCCGACAACGTGCTGGCGCAACGCGTCGTTTCCGACGACGCCATCATGGATGCGCGTCAACGCGAACTGGACGACCGCGCCATCACCCTGATCGCCAAACGCCAGCCGATGGCCCACGATCTTCGCCATGTGGTCGGAGCGATCCGCATGGCGGGCGACCTCGAACGCATCGGCGACCTTGCCAAGAATATCGCCAAGCGCGTGAGTGCGGTCGGCCTCAGCGCCACGCCGCGGGACCTGTCGCATTCCATCGACGCGATGGCGCAGCTGGTTCTCATCCAGGTGCAGGGTGTCATCGAGGAATATGCTGCAGGCGATGCGGCCGCGTTGGCCAAGCTGCGTGCCGCCGACGAGCGCATCGACGTCAAATACACGTCCGTGTTCCGCGAGCTGTTGACCTACATGATGGAAGATCCGCGCAACATCACCGCTTGCACGCACCTGCTGTTCTGCGCCAAGAATCTGGAGCGGATCGGCGACCATGTCACCAACATCGCCGAAAATGCGTATTATGTGCTGACCGGCGAGCAATTGCCGGTCAATCGTCCGAAGCAGGACGAAACGACAATGTCCGCACCGGTGACATGATGGGGGTGCCCAGCCGATGATCGCACCACGCATAATGGTGGTGGAGGACGAGGAGCCATTGGGTGTGCTGCTCCGCTACAATCTCGAATCCGAAGGCTACCAGGTCGAGGTGGTGACACGCGGCGACGAAGCCGAGATCCGTTTGCAGGAGAATGTGCCCGACCTTTTGGTGCTCGACTGGATGATACCAGCGGTTTCCGGCATCGAGCTCTGTCGTCGGTTGCGGGCGCGCCCCGAAACCGAGCGGCTGCCGATCATCATGCTGACCGCGCGCGGCGAGGAGAGCGACCGGGTGCGCGGGCTTTCGACCGGCGCCGACGACTATCTGGTCAAACCGTTTTCGACACCGGAATTCATGGCCAGGGTCAAGGCGCTGCTGCGGCGCGCCAAGCCGGAAGTGCTGTCCAGCGTGCTGAAGGTCGGCGACATCGTGCTCGATCGCGAATCGCACAGGGTCTATCGCAAGAAGAGCGAAATCAGGCTCGGGCCGACCGAATTCCGGCTGCTCGAGTTCATGATGCGGCATCCGGGCCGTGTCTTCTCGCGCAGCCAGTTACTCGATAATGTCTGGGGCGAGACAATCTACATCGACGAACGCACCGTCGACGTGCATGTCGGGCGGCTGCGCAAAGCCGTCAACAACGGCCGGATGCCGGATGTCATCCGCACCATCCGCGGTGCCGGCTATGCGATCAGGGAAGATTGACCCGCCTGGTCAGGCTACGTTCTTTCTGACGCTGGGCCTCATTTGCGCGCCCGGCGCGAAAATCTCCTGGTCGACGAAGCTTAGCGCCCGCATCGCGCAGCCTTCGCGGATCAGCGGCAATTCGTTCG
Source organism: Mesorhizobium sp. M0074 (assembly GCF_040322975.1). Lineage (NCBI taxonomy): Bacteria > Pseudomonadati > Pseudomonadota > Alphaproteobacteria > Hyphomicrobiales > Phyllobacteriaceae > Mesorhizobium > Mesorhizobium sp. M0074. Next base: position 17,057 of record NZ_JAMYUM010000028.1, on the reverse strand, counting down.
GCTCTGTATCGAAGGAGATCGAGTCCGAATGCTGGCCGCCGGCGGTCTGGGCGATTGCCTTCCGCAAGGCCGGCTCGATCAGATCGAAGGCGGCGGCACTGGCGCCGACCATCGCGACCGGTGCCGGATCGATCAGCGCGAACAGCGAGCCGAGACCGAAACCCAGCGCTTCGCCGGCCTTGCGGTAGGCCTCGCGTTCCGGCCCATCTTTCTCGCGCGCCCGGGCCGCCAGTGCTCGCATGTCGGCGTCGCTGACGTCGGCGATCGGTTCGCTTTCTTCGCTCATCTGCCTGGCGTTGCGCCAGATGGCGTAGTTGCCGGCATAGGCCTCGATGCAGCCGCGCCGCCCGCAACGGCAGAGCGCGCCGCCCGGACGATGGATCATGTGGCCAAATTCGCCACCCGAGGAATGCGTCCCGGTGAACAGTTCGCCCTTCAGCACCAGCCCCATGCCGATGCCATGCGAAAGCAGGATGGCGATGAAGTCGTCGCGATAGCGATCCGGATTGCGCCAGCGCAAAGCCACCGCCATCATGTTGCAGTCGTTCTCCACCGTTGCCGGGATGCCGAATTCGTCCTCCAGCATGTCGGCAAAGGCGATGTCGGTCTGCGGCGTGATCGGCGACCACAGCATGGCGCGTGCAGGGGAGTCGGTAATGCCCTGAATCGCCAGGGCGATGCGGGCGACACTGCGGACGTCAAGGTCTGGATCCTGCAGCCGGCGCCGGACGATGGCCATGCATTCACGGATCAGCTCGTCGCGCGGCATGGTCAGCGTGTCCAGCCGGCGCTGTTCCTCGGCGACCACCTGTCCCGTATAGTCGATAATGGCGGCCGACAGGAAATTCAGCGACAACACCACGGTCAGCACCGCCGCCGCTTCCGGGTTGAGGGCGAGGCCGACCTGCGGACGACCGCGTTTCAACGAAACGGGCTCACTTGCCTTGCTCTCGGCGAGGATGCCTTCCCGTATCAGGTCGGAAGAGATCGCCGATATGGTCGAATGACTGAGGCCGGTAGTAGCTGCGATCTCAGTACGCGATGGCTGGCCGGCCCGGCGCACCGCCGAGATCACCATCGCCCGGTTGCGCCGGCGCAAATCGTCATGGCGGATTCCGACCGACATTGTTTTGCTTTCCTCCCGGTTGCCGCGGCCGCTCATGAACCGGAAGCCGTCGGTAATGTCCGACAAATAGTGTCGGACGCAGGCAAATAGTGTCAGATGCAGGTGGCGCTGTCATCGTTTATTCCGACGCTCGAAAAAACTCGCAGAGTCATCAAAATCCATCAGAATCGATGTTGACAGCAGCCGGAGATCGGGCCAGTATTTTTTCGAGGCTCGAAAAAATTAGAGCTTCTAAGCTGGTCTTTGAGCCAATTGGTCACGCCGTACGCGGCGCAGGGAGGATATGATGAAGAAATTCACGACCGCCATTCTGGCGGGTGTCGCCATGACGCTGGCGCTGGCGTCGGTGGCGCAGGCTAAAGACAAGGTCATCGGCGTTTCCTGGTCGAACTTCCAGGAAGAGCGCTGGAAGACCGACGAGGCCGCAATGAAGGCGGCCATTGAGGCCGCAGGCGACAAGTATATTTCCGCCGACGCACAGTCCAACCCCGGCAAGCAGCTCACCGACGTCGAGAGCCTGATCTCGCAGGGCGCCAGCGCACTGATCATCCTGGCGCAGGACGCCTCGGCCATCGGGCCGGCCGTGCAGAAGGCACTGGACGAAGGCATCCCGGTCGTCGGCTATGACCGGCTGATCGAGAACAAGGACGTGTTCTATCTGACCTTCGACAACAAGGAAGTCGGCCGCATGCAGGCCCGCGAAGTCTTCAAGGTGAAGCCGGAAGGCAACTACGTCTTCATCAAGGGTTCGGGTTCCGATCCGAATGCCGATTTCCTGTTTGCCGGTTCGATGGAGGTGCTGAAGGAGGCCATTGACGGCGGCAAGATCAAGAATGTCGGCGAGGCCTATACGGACGGCTGGCTGCCGGCCAACGCTCAGAAGAACATGGAACAGTTCCTGACCGCCAACGACAACAAGGTCGATGCCGTGGTCGCCGCTAATGACGGCACTGCCGGCGGCGTCGTCGCCGCGCTGACGGCGCAAGGGCTGGCCGGATCGGTTCCGGTTTCGGGCCAGGACGGCGACCACGCCGCGCTGAACCGCATCGCGCTCGGCACACAGACCGTGTCGGTGTGGAAGGATGCGCGCGAGCTCGGCAAGAATGCCGCCGAGATCGCCTCGCAACTGGCCGACGGCAAGCAGATGACCGACATTGCCGGCGTGAAGGATTTCACCACGCCCGGCGGCAATACCGTCAAGTCGCTGTTCCTGACCCCGGTCGCCATCACCAAGGACAACCTCAACGTCGTCATCGACGCCGGCTGGATCAAGAAAGAAGAGGTCTGCGCCGGCGTGACGGCTGGCGCTGTTGCAGTCTGCAACTGAGCCGACGTTTCCGAGAAGTCCGAACGCCGCGGCCGCTCGCCGCGGCGTTTTTTCAACAAGAGTTGTTTTTCCGCTTCCGGCGGATAACTTCTAGGCTGCTTCCGGCATCCGCGGCAGACGGCAACCCGGCGGGAGAAACATCATGACCGACACGACGTCCAACACGCCGGTCGACAGCACGGCAGACCGGGCACGGGAATCCGAGCTCGGCATCGTTGCCCGATTTCTCAAGGCAACCGAACTCGACACGCGCATGCTCGGCATGGTCGGCGCGCTGCTGGTCATCTGGGTCGGCCTGCATGTCATTTCCAGCGTACGGCTCGGCGTCAATCCGTTCGACTTCGACAGCCGGACCTTCCTGACGCCACGCAATCTCTGGAACCTGTCGGTGCAGACTTCGGCCGTGGCCATAATGGCCGCCGGAATGGTGCTGGTTATCGTCATGCGCAATATCGACCTGTCGGTCGGCTCCGCCGAAGGCCTGATCGGCGTGGTCATGGGTTTTGCGCAGGTGCATTTCCTGGTGCGAATGGTCGGTCTGCAATTAGGCAACCCCTGGATCTGGATCCTGGCGCTGGCCATCGGCCTGGCGCTTGGCCTTCTGATCGGAGCGTTCCAGGGATACATCATCGCTTATCTCGAGGTGCCGGCCTTCATCGTGACGCTGGGCGGCCTTCTGGTCTGGCGGGGTGCCGCATGGTGGGTCGCCAGTGGGCAGACGATTGCGCCGCTAGATGCCACTTTCCAGCTGATGGGCGGCGGACCGACGGGTTCGATCGGTGCGCGATGGAGCTGGATCGTCGGAATTGTCGCGTGCCTGGCGGTTGTGTTCATGCTGCTCAACGGGCGGGTGCAGCGCAAGCGGTTCCGCTTCCCGTTACGCCCGATCTGGGCCGAGACGTTCCTCGGGGCCGTCACTTGCCTTGTCATCATGGGCGCCATATGGCTTGCCAATTCCTATCCTTGGCCGGTCGGCATCGTGAACAGATATGCGGCGGCCAACAATATAACCGTTCCCGAAGGCGGGCTGTTCATCGCCCATGGCATCGCCATACCCGTGCTGATGGCTGTAGCCGTAGGGCTGATCATGACCTTCATCGCCAAGCGTACCCGTTTCGGCCGCTATGTCTTCGCCATCGGCGGCAATCCGGAAGCAGCCAACCTTGCCGGTATCAACACGCGCTGGGTGACCATGAAGGTGTTCATGATCATGGGCGTGCTGGCGACGATCGCCGCAGCGATCTCGTCAGCCAGGCAGAACTCGTCGACCAATGCGCTGGGCACGCTGGACGAGCTCCTGGTCATCGCGGCGGCGGTGATCGGCGGCACGTCGCTCGCCGGCGGCTCCGGCACAGTGCTCGGCGCCATGCTCGGCGCGCTTTTGATGCAGTCGCTGCAGTCCGGCATGGTGCTGCTCGGCATCGATTCGCCGCTGCAGAGCATCGTTGTCGGAGCCGTGCTGGTGGTCGCGGTGTGGCTCGATACCGTCTATCGCAAACGGGTCTGAGCATGATCCCGCAAGGTGGAAACCGGTTTTCGTACAACTTGACGCTCAAGCAGGATCTATAGGGAGGAAGGACGAGCATGGCAGACAAAACCGCTCCCACGCCGCTGATCGACATGCGCAACATCTCCATCGCTTTCGGCGGCATTCGCGCCGTCGACGATGCCTCTGTCGACCTTTTCCCGGGCGAGGTGATGGCTTTGCTCGGTCACAACGGTGCCGGCAAGTCGACGTTGATAAAAATCCTGTCCGGCGCCTACAAGCGCGATGCGGGCCAGATTTTCGTCAACGGCGAGGAGGCTTCGATCTCCAATCCCCGCGACGCCAAGAAGTACGGCATCGAGACGATCTACCAGACGCTGGCGCTGGCCGACAATGTCGATGCGGCCGCCAACCTGTTTCTCGGCCGCGAGCTGATGACCAGCTGGGGTACGCTCGACGACGTCGCCATGGAGGCCGAGGCGCGCAAGGTGATGGGCAGGCTCAATCCGCGTTTCCAACGCTTCAAGGAGCCGGTGGTAAAGCTATCGGGCGGCCAGCGGCAGTCGGTGGCGATCGCCCGCGCCATCCTGTTCAATGCTCGCATCCTGATCATGGACGAGCCGACGGCGGCACTCGGGCCGCAAGAGACGGCGCAGGTCGGCGAACTGGTCAGGCAGCTCAAGGCCGACGGCATCGGCATCTTCCTGATCAGCCATGATATTCACGACGTGTTCGAGCTTGCCGACCGTGTCTGCGTCATGAAGAACGGTCGGGTTGTCGGAACGGCGCGCACAACCGACGTCACCCAGGACGAGGTGCTCGGCATGATCATCCTCGGCAAGTGCCCACCCGGCGCCATTCCGGGGCCGGGCGCGCTGAAGATCGCCGCATGAACGAGAATTAGCCGGCTAATCACAAGCCGCCAAAATGTGCCAGCCGTCACCATGCTTTGGCCTCGCCATTGTGTTGGCGTCAGGACTTGCCCATAAAGATGCCGAACCGTCCACGGGACGTATCAGCAATTGAAGAAGCTTTTTCCGACCGTCGCTTTTATCGCCGTCGCGCTGATCAGCCTGACGATGGCGGGTTTTGCCTATTTTGCCACCCAAGAGGCGGCCCGCATTAAATTCGAGGCGACGGCAGACGATGCGCTTAACCGGATCGAAAGCCGCATCGACCTGGACCTGTCGCTGCTGCGTTCGACCCGGGCGCTGTTCGACGCACGCAATGGCGGTATCTCGCAGGGCGAGTTCAAGGCCTTCTTCAACGCGCTCGACATCGACAATAATTTCGCCGGCCTGCGCGGCATCGGTTTCGTCCGCCTGGCGAAAACTGGCAACGAGGCGGCGGTCGAGCGCGACATCCTGCACGATCACGGCGCAAGCCATCCGATCTATCCCGACACGAACTTACCGTGGCGTACGCCCATCGTGCTGTTCGAACCGCTGGATCCGTCCAACAAATCCAGCATCGGCTACGACATGTTCACCGGGCCGGCGCGGCGCGAGGCGATCGAAAAGGCGATGGCCGACGACCAGCAGCACGCCAGCGGGCTCGTGCAGTTCGGCAAGGATACGGGTGCCGCGCAGACCTTTACCGGGTTCCTCGTCTTCGTCCGGCTCAATGTCGAAACCGCGCCGGACGCCGTGAACGCGACGAGATCCTCGACTGCCGGCTTCCTTTATGCGGCCTTCCGCGCCCGTGATGTGTTCCAGGCTGCGCTCAGCCGGGCACCATTGCTGCCGGTCAACACCGAGATCTATGACGGCACGGTGGACAGCGACAACCTGCTGTTCCAATCGGAAACGCCGCCAGTTTCGAGCCTCGGCGACAGGCTGCTGGTCACCCGCAAGATCACCGTCGCCGGCCGGCCGTGGGTCGTCCTGTTCAGGCCGACAAGTGCTTTCTCGCAACCTTCCTCGCGCGCCATCCCGGTGATGCTCGGATTGTTCGGACTGCTGCTTGCGGGCGCCATCGCGCTGGTGGCCCGCTATCAGGAGCGGGCCTATGAGGCGGTCTCGCTGCTTCACGAAACGACCGAAAAGAGCCTGCTGGAAAAAGACCTGATGCTGCAGGAGATGAAGCATCGCATCAAGAACTCGATCACGCGGGTGCTGGCAATCGCGCGCCAGACAGCATCGCACACCACCGACGTCCAGGAATTCTCGGCTTCTTTCTCGGCCCGGCTGCAGGCGATGGCGGCTTCCCAGGACATGCTGACGCGCTCACGCTGGCAGAAAGCCGATCTCGGCGACCTGCTGCGCATCGAGCTAGGCCAGGTGTTCGGCAGTGAGCTTCCTGAAGGGCTGCTGTCGGGACCGCAGGTTCTTCTCGATGAAAAGACGACGCAGGCACTCGGCCTCGTCTTTCACGAACTCGCGACGAATGCGCTGAAGCATGGCGAAGCCGGCAATTCAGTCGGTGCGCTGAAGGTCGACTGGTCGCTCGAAGCCCGTAGCGGCACCCGGACATTGGCTCTCAACTGGCGCGAGGCCGGTCAGAAGAAGCTCGAGACACCGGCAAAGAGCGGTTTTGGCACCAGACTGATCGATCTCAACGTCACGCGCGAATTGCGTGGCACAATCAGGCGCGATTTTCGCGAAGATGGCTTGAACGTGGAAATCAGGGTTCCGCTGCCGGCCTGAAACGCCGTCTCGTGGGCCGCGTCGCAACAGCGCTTTAAAGGGCAAACGCGGAGACAGGTGGCCTGCCTCCGCGTTTGCTGTTCGCCTGGAGCTCGAAACTAGTTGCAGCGAGCTGTGTAAATCCGGCCGTGACGATCTCTGTATTGGCAGTAGCCATTTTGCAGACGGCGAACGAGCAGACCGCCAATCGCACCAGCGCCGGCGCCGATCAAAGCGCCCTTGCCGCCGCCGACAGCGCCACCAATGAGCGCGCCGCCCACAGTGCCGATACCCACGTTCTCTTCCGTGGTGGTGCAGCCGCTGACCGCAACCACGGCAACCATGGCAATAATCATCTTCCGCATGGAGTCATCCTCACTTTTGTCCTCACTTTAATAAGCTCCAGCCGCCATTTAGCATGAAAGTACGGCCTTTGCCCGCACGATTTCATTGTTGATTAAGATAGTCTTTTTCGGGGCGTGCGCCGTTCGATGCTACCACGAACCCGGAAATCTCCAAGGACGCATCGAGCGTGCCGCTGGGACGCACGTTCCAGACGATCCTGTCATAGTCGGTCTCGCCGGATCGACGGCAAGGCATCTGGCGACGGCATGTTGGGCCTGGCCCTGCAGGTCGGTGACCGCGAACGGGCACGGCCGAGCACTCGGGCAGTGGTTTCAAAGCGATCAAGCAGAGGCGAGTTCGATTCAGATCAGTTGGGACGCGGCGGTCAGGACGATCGCGGCAATAAGCGCGACGGCGGCGAAGCGGAGGGGCGAAGCACGAGGCGCGGGCGCTGCGGACGCGTCGGGATCCTGAAAACCGCCCATCGAGACGCGAGCGGCCTGTTCCAGTCTGTTCAAGTCGGCAGCCGTCAAGGCCCATTCCCTTCATTTTGTGCCAAACTCAATCCGGTGGATCGGCACGTTCGGACAGGATCGGACTTTATGGTGAACAGTCGGTTAAAGATGGCGATGCGCAGCAAGCCTTCGCGCGGCGACCGCCGCTCGTTAATCCGTCTCGAAATTGCCGTGAGGAACGACAAGGCGGTATTCGAGGCGGTTCCCGGTGATCTCAAGTGTCGCCGTTCCATTCAATGAAGTGGGCACGACGCGTTCGAGCGCGACGCTGCCAAAACGCTTCTCACTGCGCTGATTGTCGTTGGCTCCGATCACTTCGGCCCATGTCAGCGACAGCGCAGGCTCGCCAGCGGAAGCTGCCGTCAGATCGGCCGTCACCTCGACGAAACCGTCGCTGCGCGACAGCGCGCCATAGCTGACCGAATTGACGGCGAGCTCATGCATGGCCAAGCCGATGTGCAAGGCGGCATTGGGGTTGAGATATGGATTTGCGCCGCGGAAGCGTAGGCTGTGCAAGGGATCCGCGCCGTACCTGCCGACCTGACCGGAAACCAGCTCGCGCAGCGCCGCTCCCCGCCAGTTGGATGACGTAACCAAATCCTGCGAGGAGGCCAGCGACTGCAATCGGCCCCGGAAGCGCGTCAGGAAATCGTCAATGCTGCCGGAATAACGGCCCGTCTGGGTGGCGATGCTCTGGATGATGGCCAAAAGGTTCTTGGAGCGATGACTGACTTCGCGCAGCAGCGCCTTCAACGTCTGCTCCCGGCGTTTCTGCTCGGTTGTTTCGACCATGGTGGTCACGACGCCCTGCACCGCGCCGGTCTCGCTGCGGTCGGCGTCTATCCACACCTGAAACCAGCGGGCGCCGTCATCGGCCGGCACGCTGAGTTCAAGATGTTGAGGATTGCCGGATGCGATGACGTCGTGCTTGGCGGCGCCGATACGCTCCGCCTGCGCCGGCGGCAAGATGCCGTTGTTGTCGGAGGCATCGGAAGTCCAGGGCGCGCGCATGTTGCGCGCCCACACCGTCTTCATCTCGCGATCCTGGTATAGGACGGAAATCCCGGCATTGTGCAGTGCATGGAGAAGGGCCCGGCCAAGCTGCATCCCGCTTTCGGCAGGATGCAAAGCGATGATCTCATCACTCTGGCCGCGGTCTTTCATTTTTCCGACTCTGGAACGCATCGGTCAATTTGCTCAACCCATGTCGGGCTGAACGGTTCGCGGAAAAATGGGTTCCAAAAGGAGGAGCTTCGTATCAAGCCTTAAAAAGCGGTCCGCCGAGCGGCATCCCGTTGGAGGACACTGCCCGGCGGTGGCTGGAAACCGTTTGAGGGGTGCGGCTTCCAGTGTTCGCTTGAATGGCCGCTTGGCATTCACGCTCGTCTGATCAGGCCGGCAATAAGCGATATGATCAGGAAGGCGAGAAAGATGAAGAACAATATCTGCGCTATGCCGGCCGAGGTGCCAGCGATGCCGCCGAAACCAAGCGCACCGGCGATGATCGCCACGACGAGAAATACGAGCGCCCAGTAAAGCATGATCGATCTCCTTCCAATGCTGCGGTGAAAACGTGATTCGCCTCCGTTTGTTCCACCATTTTCCGAAAAAGACGATGCTGAAAATCTTCAGGGCCCGAATTGCCGCGGTGTGTGGAAAGGTCCAGTTGGTTGCCCCAGTTGGTTGCCAGTGAGTTGAGCCGGCGTCACGCCCCATCTGATCCAAGGGAATGGCTATCCCGGCGGCCGCAGTTCGGCCGCCGGCTGTTTCATGCCGCGGCTTTCGCGTGCCGGTCAAAGAACAGGGCCTGGCTGATAAGAGCCTTGACCATGTCCGGATTGAACGGCTTGGTAACCAGGAAAGCCGGTTCCGGCCGCTCGCCGGTGAGCAGGCGCTCGGGAAAGGCGGTGATGAAGATCACCGGTACCGAGGTCGACGACAGGATCTCATTCACGGCCGCTATGCCCGAACTTCCGTCGGCAAGCTGGATATCGGCAAGCACCATCTTTGGCCGCGCCTTGCCGAACATCGCCACCGCCTCGGCGTGGGTGCGCGCCGTTCCGACGACGCGGTGGCCGAGGCTTTCGACCATTTCCTCGATATCCATGGCGATCAGCGGCTCATCCTCGATGATCAGCACGTCGGTTGCCACCTGACGGGAGATCTCGTTGCTCGCCTGCGCGAGGAGTTCGGAGAATTCCTGTTCGTCGACGTCGAGAATCTCCGCCGCCTCGTCTTCGCTGAAGCCTTCGACCGCCACCAGCAGAAAGGCTTGGCGGGGACGAGGCGCAATTGCATTCAGATTGGCCGCGGCGCGCTGTTCCCATGCCGACTGGGCATGCTCCTGCGGAACGCGAATGGCCACCGAGGTGAAGAGCTTGGCAAAGACCTTGTAGAGCGCGATGCGGTCGTTCGATGCGTCCGGAAAGATGTCGACATCGGCAATGATGGCCTCGAGCATTGCGGCGACCAGCGCGTCGCCGCTCTCTTGCGATCCGGATACGGCGCGCGAGAAGCGGCGCAGGAACGGCAGGTGCGGAGCGATGGTTGCTGATAGGCTCATAGTGGACGTCTCCCTCATATGACGTGATTGCATGTTACAGCTAAAAACGGTTTGCAAGCCCAGCAATTGAAACGCTGGCTCCTTGAAAAAGGTTCCAATCGTGCGGAACTAATATGTGAGGCTGGCGTTTAAGGGCGGGTTGGGCAACCAGACGAGGCTGCCGCTTGCATTGCGTTATGTGTTGAAGGGCGGCTTAAGGCTGGGACAAAAGGGCGAAATGAAGAACATGACGAAAGCTACCATGGGTGGCGTTGGCAACGGGCGCCGGGCTGCTTCCCGCGACCCGCTTGGGCCGAACTCGGAAATCGGCCGTAAACTCAAACAATACTATGACGAGCTGGTCTCCGACAATGTGCCGGATCGCTTCGCCCAACTGCTCAGCCAGTTGGAAAAGGCCGAACCTGTACAAAAGAAGGACTGAGGCATGGCGGCCGTCTCCCAGGGCTTTAAGACCGACTTGCTCGGCTCGATCCCGAGCCTGCGGGCTTTTGCCGTGTCGCTGACGCAAAACGCCGACAAGGCCGACGACCTGGTGCAGGAAACATTGGTCAAGGCCTGGGACAAGCATGAAAGCTTCCAGCCCGGCACCAACCTGAAGGCATGGCTGTTCACGATCTTGCGCAACGAATTCTATTCGCAGATGCGCAAGCGCGGCCGCGAGGTGCAGGACAGCGATGGCGTCATGACGGCCAGGCTTGCCGTTCACCCGGCCCAGCACGGCCAGCTTGACCTCGAAGACTTTCGCGGCGCGCTCGAATTGCTGCCAGAAGACCAGCGCGAAGCCATTATCCTCATCGGCGCGTCGGGCTTCTCCTACGAGGAAGCAGCCGAGATCTGCGGCTGCGCCGTCGGAACGATCAAGAGCCGCGTCAGCCGCGCCCGCACACGGCTGCAGGAAATCCTGAAGATCTCCGGTGAAGACGAGTATGGCCCGGACGCAATTTCGGCTCAGGTAACCGGGTCGACGGCTGCGTGAAGCGCCGGCGTGTTCGAACCGCTCCGCGCCTCAGCGAAGAGGCGTGCGCCTGCAGGCCGTTACCACTGCCTCGACGAGATCGTCTCCCGAATAGGGCTTGGTGACCAGCCTGACGCCGGGAAAGGATTTCTTGATCTCGTCGGTATCTGAATAGCCCGAGGCGAAGACGAACGGGATGCCCGCTTCACGCAGCCGCGAAGCAAATTGGAGCGTCGAAACGCCGCTCAGCATGAGGTCGACGATGGCCACATCGAATTGCGCGGCAACGTCTTGCTGTTCGATCTCAGTCAGATCACGGGCGATGACCACATCGAGCGCGCCGTAGTCGCGGCAAAGCTGCTCGATATCCATGGCAATCAGGAACTCATCTTCCAGGATAAGAATCCGCAAACCGTCAAGCGATGGGCGCACGCAGCAATATCTCCTTAAATGCGTCTCTAACGTGAAACGGGGGAAGTCATGATCGGTATTTGGCATGCTGTCATTTAAAAAAGATGTGCCGGCGCGGATGCGTCGGCCTCGGCCCGTGCAAGGCATTTGCAACGCGCGCTGCCGGAGATAGGGTTAGAAGAGGTTCGTGCCGGAACCTTGGGGTCTGTCGGGCGTTTCGACCGAGCAAAAGCATGGAGAGTGAAGCAATGGCGACTGCCGCAGGAAAGGCCGCGAACGAAGCCCGCACGAATTCCGATATTGAGGCCGACATCGCACAATTGAAGGCCGACATCGACCAACTTACCAAGCTGTTGGCCAAAACTGGCGAACATGGCTACGGGGCAGCACGGCGAGCCGCCGCCGAAAGCGTCGAGCAGTTGCGAACCCAGGGCGAGGCAGCCTTCGACAGCCTGCGCAGCAACGCCAGGGACATCGAGGCGCAGATGATAGCGCATATGCGCGAAAAACCGGTGACTTCGCTGGCGATCGCCGCAGGCGTCGGATTCCTCTTCGCTCTTCTCGCGCGCCGTTAGTTCTGCACGCATGGGAATGCTTGCATCGCTGATCTCGGGCCTCGCCTCGGGCGAAACCATTGCGGCGGTGCAACGCGCACGCGTCGCTGCGATTGTCTATTCGATCGCAGCGCTCGCGGCGCTGTGCGGCCTCGGCTTCCTCGTCGGGGCGGCCTATATCTGGACGGCGGCCCGCTATGGGCCGATGGCAGCTTCCCTGAGCTTCGGGATCGGCTTTCTGGCAATCGCCGGTCTCATCCTGCTCGTCTACCGGATGTCGGCCGGCTCGCGCGCCAGGCGCCGCGCGAAGCGACGCAACGCCGACATGAAGGCTATCGGCATCACTGCGGTACTCGCCGTGCTGCCGGCGCTGCTCAAGGGCAAAGGTGGCCCGGGGAAGGCCGGACTGGGCGCGATTCTCGGCCCGGCGATAGCACTCGCTGCCTACGCTATCTACCGCGAGAACGTGAAGCGCGGCTCCGATGATCCGGATATCGGCAAACGGGAATAGTTCGGAGGGATAGTTCGGGGCAAACGATTCTGGCGCCGGTCGCAAAATGCTGGCGTCACAAATCTTCGAGCGGAATCGATATTTCGGCGACCACGCCTTCCGGCCGGAATTCATGGGTCACCTCGCTGGAAATGACCTTGGCCAGGCTGCGGCGGATCAGGATCGAGCCGAAGCCATGGCGTTTGGGCGGCGCAACCCGCGGGCCGCCGCTTTCACGCCAGGCCAGCAACAGACGCCGTGCGCCCTTCCTGCCTTGTACCCTCCAATCGAGATCGACCTTTCCGGAGGAAACCGAGAGCGACCCGTATTGCAGTGCGTTGCTTGCCAGTTCATGCAGGATCAGCCCGAGCCCGACTGCCTGGTCGGGTGACAGCAGGACATCGGCGCCGGAGATCGCCATGCGCGATTGTCCGGCGGCTTGGAACGGCTTTAGCTCGATCTCCACCAGCTCGCGGATGCCGATGCCGCGCCACTCGCGGTCCGACAGCAGGCTGTGCGCAACGCCCAGTGCCTGCAGCCTGGCGCTGAAGGCTTCGAGGAATTCGCTTGGCTGGCGGGCATGGCGAACGGTCTGCGTCGCCAGCGCCTGTACGGTTGCCAAAGTGTTCTTGACGCGGTGATTGAGCTCGCGCAGCAACAGCCGTTGACGTTCGTCGCCAAGCTTGCGTTCGGTAATATCGTAGTTGACGCCGAAGATCAGCGTTGGCTTGCCCTCGCCGTCGCGCTCTATGACGCGGCCGCGCGTTGCGATCCATCGCGGCGGATCGAGGCCTTTGACACGGTATTCGCCAAAATAATCGTCGCTGCCGGTCAACGCGTCGCGAAAGCGTGTTTCGGTCTGGTGAACGTCGCGCGGGTCGATGGCGGTCAGGATGTCGCGCGCCCTCAGCCTGTTCGACTTCGGCAGGTTGAACAATTCGGACAGCAGGACATCGCAGTCGATCATATCGCTGCGGATATCCCATGCCCAGCTGGCAAGCGAAGCCGCGTCGAGCGCGATAGCGCGCCGCTTTTCCTCTCGAACCAGTGCTGCCTTGGCAATCGCCGCACTGCGGGTTGCATCCTTCAGCGTGAACAGGCTGGCGGCAAGGCCGGCCAGCGCCGACAGCTGGTCGAGCTGGACAGAGGAGGGACGTGCGTGCGGCTTCCGGTCGAGCACGCACAGCGTGCCGATCAGCGCGCCGTCGATTACGATGGGCACGCCTGCGTAAAAGCGGATATGATGCTCGCCGGTGACCAGCGGATTGGCTTTGAACCGCGGATCCGCCGCCGCGTCGGCCACCACCATCGGCACGTTGCCGGCTGCGATGGTATAGGCGCAGAACGATGTCTCGGTTGCGGTTTCGGTCTCGTCGAGGCCGATACAGGACTTGAACCACTGCCGCTCGGCATCGACCAGCGTGATCAGTGCGACAGACGTTTGCATAGCCGAAGCGGCAAGACCGCCGATACGATCGAAATCAGGGTCGGCAGCCCCGTCCAGCGTGTCGAGGCCGTGCAGCACGGCAAGGCGGTCCGCAGCGCCCACCACACGGCGAATATCGGCCGGCAGGCCCGGCGTGTTCTGGCTATTGTCGTCCACTATGCCCCCGGTGGCCGGCTCCGCTGATTGGTCAGACCAACCGGCCCGTCTGCTGCCTTGCAGAGCCGGAACTTTCGCGGCGGGGGACCGTTACCAGCCAACGCCCCGCCAGTTACGCCTGCCGGCGCCAAATATGGAGCCAGACAATGCCAAAAACCATTCCTGAAAACAAAGCCCGTCAAGGGCGGCGGGGTCGGCATGTCCTTCGTATCCTGATCGCCGCGCTGTTGCTGACTTTTATCGCCTGGGGCGTCGCCGAAATCTACGGCTGGATGATCGAGACGCCGAAGACCGAACAGGGCAACACGCCCAGCGGCTAGGTTCTCTCCATCGCTCGCGCCAGTTTGCATCACGCAACCCCACATCACGCATCCCACGTCAGGCAACCTTTGCCTCGACAGCGCGCGCCGGGACGAGAACATTCAACGCGCGCGGATGGATTTCGATGGTCGTCTCGCGATCGAGCTTTACCAGTTCGCCGTCCATGACGGCCTGAACTTTCCTGTTCGTCGAATGGATTTTCAAAACGGCGCGGTTTGCCTGATGGATTTCGACATGCTCGTTGCCGCGCCATTTCCCACGGGCGACGTCAAAGAGGAACCTGATCAACTCGCCGCGCCGCCTTGCCACGGTGACATAGATGCCCAGCACGCCGCCTGCCGGATTATCGGCATAGGGCAGGTGGCCCTCGCCGAACAGATTGTTGGTGATGCCGATGCCGGTGATCCGCGTTCTGATCTCGGCCTCACCGACCGTCAGCGTTACGTTCATGGCCGGCGGGTTGTTGATCGTTGCCCAAGCGGCCCGCACCGAGGCACGCATCTTCCCCAGCCGCGAGCCGAATTCCATCTTCTGTCGCAGTTGCACCATCCTGGCGTGCATGCCGATCGAGAATTGATGTACGAAAGGCCGGCCGTTGGCTGTTGCAATGTCAATTGCCATCACCTCGCCGTCGGCAAACGATTTCAGTGCCGCATCAAGGGTCTGCGGAATGCCGAGGCCGCGCGCAAAAAGATTCATTGTGCCAGCCGGCAGAATTGCAAGCGCCTTCTCCCCATTCATCAAACGGGCTGCCGCGGCCGAGATGGTGCCGTCGCCGCCGCCCGCCAGCACGACGTCGATGCCGCGCCTGGAAGCTATGTCGTCCAGCGTGGCGACGATATCCTTGCCGGCGGCGATGTCGATATCGATCGAGTGACCAGCAGCCTCAAGCGTACCGCGGATCCGGCCGGCGAAGGCCTCAAGATCGATGGTGCGCAGGGTGCCGCCGTCCTTGTTCAGCACCGCTGCAAACCGCATGGCCGCTCCATTTTTCCAACACCTATCCGGCCGGGACGGGGTCCCAGCCGGGAGTGGAACGGGGCGGCCGAGAAAATGTTCCTTTCGACCAGCGTGGCGAATCCGAGAACCTTCGACATGGCACCGGGTGCGCCACGGCTTTTTTCGGAACAACAGTGTGGTCACAACGTTGTGAACATGCAGAAGACGCTGCGCCCGCAGCGACGCTATGCGGGTACGGCGTGCACGAAATCACCGACGAGGAGACACTAAGATGATCCGCACCCTTTTAACCACGACAGCAGTCGCAACATTGATTGCGACGGGTGCATTTGCGCAATCGGCGACGACCCCGGCGCCGGCGCAAGCACCCGCCGTAGAGAATTCCGCTCCAGCCGCTCCGGTGCAACGCGCCGAGGGCAGTCTTGTCACCAATATCATCGGCGAGTCGGTTTATAACGGCACCGGCGACAATGCAGAGAATATCGGCAAGGTCACCGATGTCGTCTTCGACGAACGCGGCCAGGTAAAATCCATCGTCATCGGCGTCGGCGGGTTCCTCGGCATTGGGACCAAGAACGTCGCCTTCGACTTCAGCAAGATGCAATGGGCCGAAAGAAATGGCGATCGCTGGCTGATAGCGCAAACGACGAAGGATGAGCTGACGGCTCATCCGGATTTCGACCGCAAGCCCTATGATCCGGCGCCTGCGGCGACAGACACCACGGCTACGGCTCCTGCCGCTCCGTCGACCTCCACCGATACGGCGCAGAACGCCCCGGCGGCGCCGGCCGGTAACAACCCCGCTCCGGTCGTGAAGCGTGCGGAAGGCAATCTTGCCACCAATATCATCGGCGAGACCGTCTACAACGGTACCGGCGACGACGCCCAGAACATCGGCGACGTAAACGACATCGTCATCAACAAGGAAGCCAAGGCGCAATCGCTGGTCATCGGTGTCGGCGGCTTCCTCGGCATAGGTGAAAAGAACGTCGCCTATGATTTCGACAAGGCGCAGTGGGCCGAGAGGAACGGCGATCGCTGGCTGGTTGCCCAAACCACCAAGGAAGAGCTGACGGCGCAGCCGGATTTCGACCGCAAGCCCTATGATCCGGCCCCGGCGACCACAGCGTCGAACGATGCCGCGGCTAATGCGCCAGCCGTCGTCACGCCTACTGTGACGGCCAGCAACACTGCCACGACCGATAACACTGCGACGACCAACAACACTGATCAGGCCAGTAAGACGGCTCAAAATGCCCCAGCGCCCGCAACGACGGCAGACCAGACCAAGACCGGGTCGATCGACAAGTCGACACTGACTGAAATGCCGATAGGCGAAATCCGGGCCGAGGATCTGGTTGGAACAACCGTTTACGGCGCCAACGATGTCAACGTCGGCGAGATCGGCGATATCGTGCTGGGCGGCGACAAGAAGGTCGACGCAGTCATCATCGACGTCGGCGGCTTCCTTGGCATCGGCGAGAAGGAGGTGGCGGTCGGCATGGACAACCTGAAATTCATGACCGACAAGAACGGCAAGCGCTATCTCTACACGAACTTCACCAAGGAGCAGCTTGAGGCGCAGGCCCCCTATGACAAGGCCAGCTATGCGCAAAATCGCGAGAAACAGCGCATGATCATGCGCTAAGCTGCGCACAGGCCGACAGAGAAGCGGGGGGGGGGGGCGGGGCGGGGGGGGGGGGGGGGGGGGGGGGGGCGGGGGGCGGGGCGCCACCCACCGCTGGCGCGGATAAGGGCGCAGACACAAAAAGCTGAG
>NZ_JAMYUM010000027.1:0-103223 GCF_040322975.1 Mesorhizobium sp. M0074 | reverse complement strand
GAGCAAAAAGCAGCACGGCAAAATGGTCAGGACCTGGGTCGAGACACTCCGCCTTCGTCATCGCGATACAAAGCGCGCTGGGATGATTGGAACTCGATCCGCGTAACCCTTGAGGGCCAGCAGTCATCAAATCGACCGCATCAAAAGGCCGAATACATGACCGCTCCAGACTTGCGCCGTATCTGCTAATTGCCTCTTGCCTAAGAGGGGCCGTCCATACATGCCGAAAGGTTACCCGGGAAGCTGCTCGGCACGGCACCGATCGGCGCGAGCGAGGGCGCCGCGTTCGTCTTGACCTTGCGCACTGGCTTGGGGCTGGCGTTCACCCATGCCACCATATCGCAGTCGCCAAGCGAAGCGACCCAATCGAGGTCATGCTTGAGATCGAAGCATAGATGCGCCGCGGTGTTGTCCGGATCGCTCCCGAGCGGCGCCACCACGAAATGATAAGGTCGGTTGAAATAGAACTCCGTCACCACGAAGGCGCTCTCCTGCGCGATGAACCCGTTGACGCCCGCCTTGCTAGAGAACTGGATGAACCGCCGCCAGCAATCGGGCGCGCGATCCCGAACGCATCGAGCGATGTGGATGGTCGCCTCCACGTCGGCGAGCGCATCATGGGCATTCTCGTGCGAGAAGCCGTTCAGCGGCGCCAGCTGATCGAGCTTGAAGACAGCTTTTTCGTTCTCACCCCTCGGAACGCGGATGCATTCGGGGGCGAACTGCGAAGCCGCCTGGACGAGGGGCAGGACATCGGCACGGCAATTGCCGCTGGTGTTCGTCAGATAAGGCTCATGCAGAGTACGGAACAGCGCCTGCCGCAGCAGCAGCTCGTCGAATCTCATCGAATTATAGCCGATGAAGATGGCCGGCGACCATTCAAGGAGTTTCGACCGCACCGCCCGCATCATCTCATAGTGGCAGGGCAACGTCGCGTCGGTCACACGCGCGATCGACATGCCAGTGACCTTGAGAGCGGCGGGGTGCGGCACGACGTGCGGGAGGAGGCGGCACCGCATCTCGATCCGGTTGATCTCCCTCAGATCGGCGTCCGTCTTGATGGCGGCGAACTGCAGGATCTGGTCGAAGTCGGTTGAAGTCCCGGTGGTTTCAGTATCGTAGAAGACAAAGCTCATGCGTGGCTCCCGATTAAGCAAGTTGGACAGAGAGTATTTGGAGGGCAAGCGCGGGCTAGGCAGCGTCTTCCAGGATGGTGCGCAGGCGATGCCAGCTCTCCTCGGGCAGGAGCTGGGTCACCCTGAGCAGTGCGGAATCCCCGCTCTTAAGCACCATATCCCGCACCTTGGGCGCGATCTTCTCGCCCGCCTGGACCTCATCCTCGTCGATCTCCATCCCGCGGACGATCGCGCCGGTGCGGAGGGCCTCGTCGAGCGTGAGCGTGAAGGCGTGTCTCAGACTCTCGCCGCAGTGCTGGCAGTCCTGCGCGCCGGCGGGGTTGAGGCCGCCGCACTCGGAGCAAGCGCGGAAGTTCGTCGGGCGCTGCGGGAACTCATAGCCGCACGACGTGCACTCGGTCGCACTGAGCGGATTCTCCTCCGCGCACATGACGCACCGCTTCGACCGCGGCATCGTATCGCGACGCGCGCCAGGCGACATCTCCTCTTCGACGCGGCGGGCATAGGCTTCCAGCGTCTCGAAGCTCGGCATCACCACATAGGCGCGCGTATCGTCGTCTGGGCCATCCGTGCGCACGACCCGACCGATCGCCTGGCGGAAGGCCAGCTCGGTCAGGGCATTAGGCAGATAGACCAAGACCCGCAAGCGCCGGATATCTACGCCTTCGGAGATCATCGCGACGGACACGATCCAGCGCCGGTCCGTATTGCGGAAAGCCGCAATGCGATTTTCGGCGCCCGTCATCTGGCTGTGGACGATGATCGGCCGTTCGCCTTCGAAGCGCTCGATCAGCTCCGCGAAGAACTCGGCCATCTCGATCGACGGCGCGATCACCAGACCGCCGGCCCGCGGCATGCGCTCGCGCAGATCGTTGAGCTTCGCGCTCGCCCACTCGACCATCGACGCCTGATATCCCGTGGCGAGCGGAATGCGGCTACCCGGCTCGTACTGGGGAGCGCAGGCGAGACGGTAGAAGTCGAGGGCGCGCTGGAGGGCGGGGATCCGGGCCAGCTTGCCAGTGATCTCCGCCTTGTCGCGGCTCGAAATGTGGACCGCCTCGCCCCCTTCCAAATCGACCGTAAAACGGCCCTCGTGGCGGTGGAAGGTGACCGGTCGGCAGTAACCGAGATCGACCGCCGCACCATAGGTGAGCGTGTAGGTCCCTTCCGCCGGATGATCGATCGCGCCACGGTCGTCATAGGCTAGCCACACCGACTGAGCGCCGTCCGAGCGGATCGGCGTGCCGGTCAAGACGATCACATAGTGCGCTTCGGCAAAGGCACTGTCAGCGCCATCGCCCCACGCGGCCGCCACCGCAGCGTGATGATGCTCATCGCACACGACGAGGACGCGCTTGTCGCGGCAGATCGCCTGGAACGCATCCTGCAAACCGGCGACCGCGCTCCAAGTCGCGCACAGGTCCAGACCGAGCGTATGCAGCTCGCGATCGGCGCCCGTGGCCTTGTTCATGTGCCGTCCGGTCACGCGGGCGAAATCGGCGGCCCACTGATTGACGACCTCGGTGCGCGGCGCGATCACGACGACGCGGTCGATCTCGTCCTGCTCAAACAACGTCGCTGCGATTGCACAGGTTGCCAACGTCTTGCCGGCGCCGGGCGCCGCGTTGATGAGGAAATGACGGTCGAGGCGAGCCTTCGTCAGCCAGTTGACGGCCTGATCGTGCGCCTCGCGCTGCCAAGGACGGAGCTTCAGCATGGATTTGGTTCCTTTCGAGAGATTGCAGGGGCCACAAAGGGCGTCAGCATTGGCAAGGATGGTGGTGCCGCGCCTCGCAAAGGCCCGGCGGTGATCGGCGTGAAAATCGGGCGAAAGCGGATCGCCGCACCTTCTGCAGCGACCGCCCGCGACCATGGCCGCGATCCGGCGCTGTCGGCGGGTGAACCGCCGCCTCATTTGCTCACCCAATAGTCCGTGAGCACGATTTCCCTGACCGGCAGATTTGCCGGTGGCTGAAGGACGGCGTGGCGGTTCACCCGCGCGACAGCAGCGATGTAGGCAATCTGACGCGTGTGAACGATGAAGCCATCGCGACGAAGATCGCTAATCAGCTTGGTCAGATCGGGCACACCAAAAAGTACGATGGCCTCGAGCCGGGTCATGGGTTCTCCCGACAGAAGATGCTCGCGTGCCGCGAGGACCCCGCTGTGGCGAATGCTGCTCATGCGTAATGCTCCATCAATGGCGCCGCGCGGCGACCGGGGCGCCAAGAATAGTCGGCCGGATCGTCATCCCCCAAGAGGCCGCTCGAGTAGGATTCGTGGAGCAGCGCCCAGCCGCCATCGTCGAAAGCATGATCGAGCGCGATCAAGCCCGACGTCGAGAAATCCATCGTACCGCAGCGATCGATTACATCGCGATATTTGGCGAGGTCGATCAGCCGCTCCGCGATCTCAAGCACCTCGCCGGCGCTGACCAGGCTCCCAACGGCGCGGCGGATCTCCGCATAAACCAGAAACAACTTCTTCGAACGCTTCATTCAATCCTCCTCATTGTTTCGTCAAAGGAGGATATGCAGGGATCGTGCCAATTGCTCGGAACGGCGGAAAACTGCCGTTTTTCCCTACATCGATCTTGCAAACCAATAATACTGGTTATGGAATCGTAATATATGCTATAGCCATCGCATGAGATTGCTATTCGCCTGGATTGGCACGGCCGACCTCGAAGCTGAGAAGAACAAGACGGAGGGCCCGATCATGGGTGCACTCCGGCAGCGGTCGTTCGACGAAGTTTGGCTGCTGTGCAGTTGGCCAGAGGAATGGGTGCTTCGCTATCAGGCTTGGTTGGGTGCGACCGGAATCAAGGCCCGAATCCATCGGCGCTCTATCAACCTCAGTCAGCCCAACGCGTTTACCGAGATCTACGAGCACGCCTCTGCGGTCGTTGGAGAAGCTATTGCATGCAAGCGGCTGTCGCCTCGCCTGACGTTTCACCTCAGTCCCGGCACGCCGATAATGGCATCGGTCTGGCTCCTGCTCGCGACATCCCGCTTTCCAGCAGAATTGATTGAGTCCTCGCGCGGCGCAGTCAACACGGTCGAGACGCCGTTCAATCTGCCCAAACAGATTCTACCAGACTTGTTGCACGATCCAGATCGACGCCTAAGTGAGTCGACCGCAGGCCGCCCGCAACCGAGCAGCGGCTTTGAGAAAATCACCGGCGATAGCGAAGTGATGAAGCGTGTGATCGCGCTCGCGAAGAAGGCCGCTCCGCGTAACATCCCGCTCCTCATCGAAGGGGAATCCGGCACAGGAAAGGAGCTTTTCGCTCAAGCCGTTCATCAGGCAAGTCCGCGGGCGGATAAACTCATGGTCATCGTGAATTGCGGCGCCATTCCGGAGACCCTGATTGAGTCTCGACTATTCGGCCACACCAAGGGCGCGTTCACGGGGGCAATTAGCAACCAAGCCGGATGTTTCGAAGAGGCCGACGGAAGTACGCTGTTTTTAGACGAGGTCGGAGAACTTTCGCCTTCTGCGCAGGTGGCGCTCCTCCGCGTTCTGCAAGAAGGAGAGGTCACCCGCATCGGACAAAACAAGGTTCGCAAGGTGAACGTTCGCGTGATCGCCGCGACACATCGGAACCTCGCAGCAGCGGTCGTGAGCGGACAGTTTCGCGAAGACCTGTTCTATCGCTTAGCTGTCCTCCGGCTCCGGCTTCCAGCATTGAGGGAGCGAGGCAGCGACCTTGGACTTTTGATTGATCAAGGGCTGGAGCGAATCAATGGAGAGCTAGGTGACGATCCAATGTACGCCCCGAAATCGCTCAGCTCGGACGCGCGCCAGGTACTGATGCAACAGCCGTGGCGGGGAAATGTCCGAGAACTTCACAACACAATGCGACGCGCCCTTGTATGGTCGGATAACGACGTTCTTTCTGCCGAGGACGCAAGATTCGCTCTATTCTCGGATAAGCCCAGCATCAATAATGGCGAGATACTTGAGCGCCCGCTTGGCCCCGCTTTCAAGCTTGACTCTCTTCTCGATGAGGTCGCCACACATTATATCGAACGTGCAATCGAGGCGGCTGCTGGTAACAAGAGCAAGGCGGCAAAGCTGATTGGATTTGCCAGCTATCAACGGCTGGACAAACATTGCAGCCGCCTAGGCCTGCTGCCGTCACGCCTCGATAGTGCTCAGCGCAAAAGACCGGCGCCAACCATACCAGCCTCGAAACTCTGAATGTCTTTCCAGTCGACCGGGCGACCATGCGCAAGATTGTTCCGCAGAATTCGCCCCGCGTGGATGGCGTCGAGCACCCGGCTGGCAATTCCGGCGCGTTTCAACTGCCAGCAGATCGGGCCCCAGTCCAACGTATCGACATCGTCACCGTATGACAGCTCGTCAGGCCGTAGCTGCCGACGATAGGTTCGAACCACCGCTTGCCGATATTCATCCAACCACGGGAATAGAATTGCTACCTGCCCACGCCAGACGCGCTTCGTGAGCAGCGAAGGCTCGTTCGCGGCAAGCAGTAGCGGATGAATACACGGCTCGCCGCCCCAACGGTCGAGATTGCCCGCGGCCCAATTTGGCCGAGCCCCGCGCCACAAATCGATTCTTGGGTCACTCCAATTGTACAGGTGCGCGTCCGGCCTGGTTGCTCGATGTGTGGGCATCGACAATATGCGCTCGACGATATCGAAATCCCAAGCACCCACCTCAACGGCAACGCTTGTCTTCAAGCGATGCTCGAATGTCTGGATGCCACGTCCGGCGGCTGCGGCGAACCCGATCCCGTCATGGGGGCCTAAGATGCCTTCGGTCTGCAGGAGTTCCCAGACGGGACGCGAGCATGCGTCGACATGTTCTGGCGTGACCAGCACCACGACCGGCGCCGACGCGTCCCCGCGAACAGCGCAACTCTGGGCGAAGCTCAAGATGTCGGACGTCAGCGAGGGGTTTGATTCCGCATTCCAGGCCAATATGACGGCATATTTCAAATCGAAAGCGAAGCCGTCTACCGTGGATGCGACGTTTGAAAATGTACCTTTCAGTCGCTCACAGAAGGTTTCGTGCGACGCACCATCGACCTCACAGAGATGATCCAACCCTTCCCGACGCGTAAGGTCAGCGATGGCCGACACCAAGGGGGCGGTGTGGAATGGCTCATGGATCAGGATGGATCGTCGTTCCCGATCGCCAGTCCGGATCGCCTCCACGAAGCGCCTCCCGCCCGGAAGGCGCCAAAAATCCACATGCCGGTTCAAGCGGATGGCCGAGAACGGAGCAACTCCGCTATAAGCGGGTTGAGTTGCCAACCGGAAAGCAGATCGCGATCCATCGTGCGATCTAATAAGCCGAGGCATCCAAGAACCCGCAGGGCACGATCACCGTCCCGCAGTCCCTCGTCGCGCATGAGATCAATGACGGATTCTTGGTCGCCGACGGAGATCGCGCCGTCGCATTGGTTCAGAACGAACTCACTAACCTGTCTGAGCCAGACAGCACCGAGTCCGACGCTTGCAAGCGCCTTGTCAGGATCGGCCAACATTGTCCCGCGTGCAGTCTCGGCGGCCGCCAGTATTTGCTCGGCGGTATCACCAACCAGGTCCGCGAGGACGTCCGGAAAGCCTCCGGTCGTAAGCCGGAGCTTTTCGATCGCGCCCGGAGGCACCGTCCGGCTCCCCGTCCTACGCTCAAGCCATGCTCGGAGGCTGGCATCATGAAGCGGACTAAGCGAAACGAGCATCGCCCCCCACAGGCGATCGCCCTGATCTTCATCACCCAGTTCACGCCAGTCAATCATGCTGGGCAATAGAATGACTCTGACGCCTTGCTCCTTTCCCCGATTGGACAAGCGCTTTGCGCGCCGGACTTCAAGATGTTCGAACGCCGCAGCAACAGCTTCCCTGCCGAGCCAGGGCCCGGACGCGATCAGCAGACCTTTTTGGCGTCCAGCTTCCTTGGTCCGGCTGGCAACCGTCGTTATGGCGCGTTCGAGCTGTGAGATAGTATCGACCGATTTGAACGGTACGACGAGGAGCTCCTCGTCTGTCCGCGTTAGTTCTGCGATTGCCTCCGGCATTAGCCCCAAGCCGAGCGCCTCAGATGTCAGAACGAGCGTGACCGGGGGCGCGTTGCGATGCTCCATCAGCACAGCTTCTTGGCGGAAGGTCAGAGGTGAAGATGCTTTCCCTAAGGCTCGCCGAAGGCTTCCGGTGTCCTCGACGACTTCATAAGACTGATCGGCCAGTTCCTGTATTCGGTCCTCGACCTCGGTAACCGAGCCCAGCATCGCCGCGATCCGCGCCGACCGTATCGCATAGCGACCGTCATTGAGCCCGACCAGAACGCCGAGGCCCTCCATTTCCTTCAGGAGGCCCTCAAATGCGGAGTTTGAACTATCCTCGACAAATCCCTGCGGCCACCAGAACATTGCCTCTTTTTGGATCGCGGCAATCGACATGCCGGGACGCATATCGTCTCGGTTGGCCGACTTCTGGGTCCCAATCATCACGAGATAGGCGATCAGGCGATATCGCGGATCGAGGTCGAGCGTTTTGTCGAACTTATCCCGCACATTGTTGCGAAAAGCGCTGTCTTCCAATGCTGCGTTGAGCTCACTTCCGCTGATACGGATAGGCAATTCCGGCGGCTCGCCACCGATACTGGACCCAGCACGGGCGTTCATGCGGTTTACGAGCACCATGCCGAACGTCTGCATCAGCGACGGATAGTAGCCGACCTCGGACAATGCTCGGCCCATCAGCGCCCGGCCTTCTTCAACATTGGCCCCAAAGGCGTAGCCGGCGGCGGCCATCGGCTGCTCGACCATGTTGCGCGCTTCGAACAGATCCTTGCCCATCAGCGGGCCGACCCGAATGGGCATGCCGAAATGCAGCAGAGGGGAGTTGGGCGTGCGTGCGAGGCGTTGCACGTCGTGCAGTCCAGCAAAGACGAATTTGCAGCGTCGGTCGGTGACACGCATCAGTTCGCGCAGCTGGAGAAGCATCTTGAAGTCCGAACGCATCTCGCTGCTCAGGAACTTGTCTGCTTCGTCTATCAAGAAGAGCAGGCGTCTCGTGACATCCGCTTCAAGCCAGTCACGAATAGCTTTCTGAATCTCGGGGGCGCTACGCTTGCTTGGCATGGGGATGCCACGCGCTTCCGCTCGATTGCCGATCCACCGCCAGAAGCTCTGTATGCCTTGGCGTGTGAACTCTTCGACCTCATCGTCGCCATACTCAACCACTTGGTCGGGCCTGTTGTGGCGTAGCTCGATCTGCCGCAAAAGTGCCGTCTTGCCGAGCTGCCGGCCGCCGTAGACAAGGCAGGAGCCATTGGGATCCCACAACTCCCTGAGCTCGCCGCTGCGACCGAAGAACATTTCGGGAGAAGTCTTCTGCGCCGTGTCGGAATAGGGCTGTACGACGCCACATGCGAGCGACAGCCCGAACACGTCCGACCGTTGCCAGCCACGACGCATCACCAGGAAGAGTATCGTCGCCTCATCAATCAAGCCGCATGCTGGTGTCGCGCCGGCTGACCTCACCCTTTGCATGAACGCCTTGCGCGCGGCGCCCGGCATCGATCCGCGAATGACAAAAAAGGTGGGCGCGCTCAGCTTGCCTTTCAATGTCGCCAGTTCGACACCGGATCCGATGCCGCGGCGATCGACCAACACGACCGCATACCGGCCTTTCGCCTCGCTTCCGAAGGACGGGACGACGCATTCTTCCCGCGTCGTGAAGACAGGTGTTCTCAGTTGGTAGTGGCCCGGCACCTCAGGATTCTTGTTGATGGTGACATCAATTGCAGTCGCCGCGAAAAGCGCCTGAAATATCGCTCGAAGCTGCGGCGGCGACTGATTGCCCTCATTTTCCTTAAGCTCACGCCATGCCTTCAGCAATGACCGCGCAGTATCAATCTCGCCTTCTTCCCAACCGCTGAAGTCGACGCCATCCAGCTGCCCACGCGCCTCGATCGCGCGCTCCAGCGAAGGCAGGTCTATACGCCTCCCCTGACCTTGAAGATGGGCATTGAAAGCTTCCAAGAGGTTGGTTGCCGACGGCGGCGGCACCGCGCCATGCTTGTAGGCTTCGATATGTTCGCTCAGTGTCGCAAGATCGCCCAGCTCGATCATCTTGCGTAGTTCGGAGACATTTTGGCCAGTGCTTTCGAGCGTGCTGACCTCGTGTTGCAGTGGACCGACAAGCGCGTTGAAGCCGCTATCGAGCTGGGTCTCGATCCGGGAAAGCGTATCGTTCCAATCCGCGAGGTCGATAGATCCGGTATTATCGCCGACCTGGATCTCCAACTCGTCCAGACTGGGGCTCAGATCGCGACTGAGAAGCTGGCGGTCGTCGGCGCCGAGCAGTTCATTCAGACGGCTCCGGGCTTTCGCAAGGCGAGAGCGTGCCTGCGTCAGCAGTCGATCCCGTTCACCCCGGATCTTCCGCTCCAGCGATTCATCCCGCGTAGGGTCATCCGCGACGACCTTTTCACGCAACAGGTCGACCTGGGTGAACCGTCCCCGCTGAAGCGCAGACTGCAGGGCCAGTTCGAAATCGGGCGAGCGAGAGGCCAGTTCTTCGGCATCGACAAAAAAGGCAAATCGTTTCTGCTCGTTCCAGGACCCTGCGTCTTCGATCGCGATACGTGAATTGAAGAGAAGAAGTTCCTCGTCGGCTGTGACAAGCGGGGGGCGGTTCACGCCCTGAAACAAGTCGAGGACGCCCGCTATCGCCTCATGACAAACATCGATTGCCAGTTTCAGCGCGGGATTACCCTGTGTGTCGATCGCTGCCAGTTCAGCAGAAGCGGCTTCGAGACGTGTCTTCAGTTCGTCCCGACTTTCCACATTATACCGATCGAGCGGTGATTTCTGCAGCGCCCGATATAAGGTTCGCCAGCTTTCCAGCCTCGCGGCGACATCCTTCAGCCAGTCACGCAGCGTCGCCCGGGGTTTGGCGGTCAATGGCTCACGCTTGCGCCCACCAAGAGCTTCCCGATCCCGGTCGGTGATCAGCCTGTCGATGTCGGCCAGCGTTGAATCCAGCGCATGGTCAACCAACCTGGCCGCATTGGGGGCACCCGCAATTATTGCCTGCAGCGCATCGTGAACTGGGCCCTTGCGCAGCACGCTGACCCAGATGGCCGTCGCCGGTTGAAATTTGATGGTTCGGCGGTCGGCAATCGCAAGAAACCGCTCGGTGGCCGACTGGAGCGCTTCGAGCTCAAGCTTTGGCGCCATTTTGTCCCCAACGACTGCCAACTCAGCCGGCACGATGTCGCCGTTTCTGACATTGTTGGTGGCGAACACGGACAGGCCATGAATGGCAGGCCCCAGACTCTGGAGGCCAGACAGGCGCAGCAAGACTTGGTTAGCGCCGGACGCTATCGCGAACAGGGCCGGACGGAGAGCCCCGGCGAATGCCACAAGTCGAACCGGCTGATCGACGTCGTCATCGCCGAGCAATTCTTCCACTCCGGGACGAGCATGCGAAAAAAGGGCGACGCCGCGTGATCCACCCGGTGTTCCCACGACAAGCCCGGCGCCCAGCGCCTTCAGAAGCGCGCTACTGAAACCAAACGGCGGAGCCTCGCCGTCTATTTCCGCTACAGCCGAAATATGGGTGGCGAGACCATAGCGACGTCTTGCCAGCGCAGTGGCAGATGCCCGCAGAGCCTGCTGTCTTCTGCTTTTGATATCGGCGTTGGCACTTCCCCCTAAGTCGATGAGATCGGATTCGTCGACAATCGGCTCCACTGCGGGACCTTCGATTGTCTCCACGACAGCGTGCTCGCTCTCCACGGTAGACGTGGTGTCGGATGGCGCGCCTTCATCGAGCAAAGGGGTGCCAAGGACCAAAATCTCAGGCGCATCGTCTGGAATATTCGATGACTGTACCGCAGCCTCGGGAGCCGGCGAAGCTGCTTCCGAGTCATCTGCTTCGGTTGATAGGGTCTGCGGCTGGTCGGTCGCGAGTGCCGTGAGCAGCAGATCGATTTCCTTGGCCAGAAGCCGTTCTGCTTCGTGCGCGGCAGCCACTCCGGTATAGTCATGCGTCTCGGACAGGCGATCCATCGCCGATCGCCAGCTCTGCGCCGCCTGTATGTAGGACGGCGCGAGTTCGATGACCTGCTCGATCACGGAAAGCGGCCATTCGTCACCCGTCACGGCTATGCGCGCCAGTATATCTGCCGTATTGGCCGTCGTGCTGCCAGCCGCCTGCGATACCGCAGTCTGATAGTTCGACAATACAGCAGCGAGTTCGACTCTCTTATCTTTGGTGGCTCGAGCCCGATGCTCATCTGTCGCGAGGTGATCCAGGCGATCGGCCGCTCGCCTCAGTTGGGACGCGAGGTCTGTAGCATCGCCGTCGGCGTCAGCGAGCCATTCGAAAATGTCGTCTCGAATCTTCCGCAGGCTATCTTGGGTTTGCCTGATGTCCTCCTCAGACGAGGACACGTCGCGAGCCTCCGGTTTGGCGTTGGCAACGGTCAGGGGTTCGAACAGCGTCGCGACCTCGCGATAATCCGCAATCCACCCATTCGCTGACTGGTCAATGTCGGAGCCATGGTCCCACCATAGCACCCACGCGGCCTCGATCGACGCTCCTCCCTCAGCCAGAATGCGCGCCCAAGACGCCTTTCCGGGTAGTTCGGGACCTCGGAGCGTGACGACAACCCGTTTGGCATTCGCTTTGACGGCTTCCTCAAGACCTCTGATTTTCGCCCGGTTGCAGATCGCTTCAGTTGCTTCACGACCACCCGGGAGGTTTAGCAATCTTGAGAGAGCAAGATAGGTTTCATCCTTGCCGAATGTCTCGTTCCAGCCATCCACCTTCCGATGCCGGGCGTTTTCAGCGAACTTGCGGACATGGCTTTTCGCCCATCCGAGCAGCGCCGACACATTGGCCGGCGTCAACAAGTTGATCGAGCGATCGAAATCTTCAGATATCGGCATTCATCCCCCCGCCCCCAGCTACGACAGGTTGCTGACAATGTTCAAGCGAGAAAACGGCCCATTTGGATGTTACGGAGTTACTCATGACCGAGATAAGGCGCTGGCACACAACGCGCACGTTGCGCGCGAATGTCCGCTTTCTCCCCCTTTGGGCCTGAAACCCGACGGGCAGGAGACGGCCCCAAAGCTGCCAGGCGGCAACGCACTTTGAGATGACCTCCTGCCGCTTCCTGTTAGCCGAAGTTGAGCGGCCCCGCTGATAATCGTGGTTGCGCCTTTAGGGCATCGTGGTTCAGACCGCTGGCGGATTGAACTCATGTTGGCTTTGCGATCGGCTCATCGTTGCCGACAATCGGTGACCTATATTCGGTGACCTATATAAAGGGCATGTCCACGCGCCGAAAAATCAATGCAACAGCGAAGCTGATTGGAGAGTGGCCTTTAACCCCGGCTGCAACGCTTGGATCGTCCGTGAGAGCGAGGGGTATTTTTCTCGAAATACGCGCTCGCCTTCCGACGGAGTTCAGGAAACTGCTCCATATCGAGTCCCGCGTGCTCACCCTGCGCCTATCTGAGGGCGCCGAGGATGATGTGCAGGTGGTATTCGGGATCGTATCCAAAGCACTGCAGAATATCGAAGACCTGCCCGTAATTCCCCGTGAAATCGAGGACATTCTGACGATCTCGACGGCCGAACGGCACCGCTGGCTGAAAGATGGTCGTTTGCAGAGCGCCGGGACCAAAACGGTGAAACTCCGCGGGCGGGCAAGGAACATCACCTTTCACGTGTTCGAGCCGCAGCACGTGGAGGATGTGCTTGACCGCGACCTGGTTACGGTCTGGCGCGAGCAGGACGCAGCGACAGCTGCAGAGAATAGGCGGCGAGCCGCGGGGAAGGCCGCTATGAAGCGCGCCCAAAGAAACGATCGCGGAACTGCAGCTTCAGCTGCCTATGGCCCCGATGAGAACTCGCACTCCAGTTTGCGCGGCTGGGAAGATTTTGAGAAGGACGGACTCCTGCGCTGATAGGCCGGGCGCACAAGCAGTTTAAGACGTTTGCCTGCGCCGTGCGAGATGCGCAAGGAGGGCCACCAAACGCATCGCGTTCAGGACCCGCTTCGCAGGGACACCGCCCTTGCGCGCCATCTCGACACCCCAATGCATGTGGTCAAGCTCGCGGATCGAATGAGCGTCCGGATTGATGCTGAAGATGCAGCCCTGATCGAGTGCCTTTTGATGCCAGCGCCAGTCGAGGTCGAGCCGCCACGGATGAGCGTTGATTTCGACAGCGACGCCGTGTTTCGCACACGCTTTGAGGACTTTGTCGACGTCGAGATCATAACCGGGCCGGCGCAACAGCTGGCGGCCGGTCATGTGCCCGATGATTGTCGTCCGAGGATTCCCGACCGCCTCAATGATACGCTCCGTCTGTTCCTTCTTGGGCAACTTGAAGTGGCTGTGCACGCTCGCGACGACGAAATCGAACTGCTCCAAGATATGATCCGGGTAATCGAGCGAGCCATCCGCCAGGATGTCCGCCTCAATGCCCTTCAGTATGCGAAATTTTCCATTGTATGCCTTGTTCAGCCGGTCAGCTTCGCGGTGCTGTTCAGCAATCTCCTGCAACGAAAGGCCGCCTGCGTAATGAGCGGACTGCGAATGATCGGCGACACCATAGTAGTCGAAACCGCGCTTGCGCGTGGCTTCAGCCATTGCCTCAAGCGTTTCGGTCCCATCGGATGCGGTCGTGTGAGAATGCAGGATGCCATGCAGATCTTCATCCCGGATAAGGGCGGGTAGCTTCTGCTTCGCCGCTCGCTCGATCTCGCCCCTGCCTTCGCGCAATTCCGGCTCGATAAATTGCAATTCTAGCGCTTGGTAGATTTCTTCTTCTGTCGCTGACGCGATCAGCTTTCTCCCGCGATGAAGCCCGTCGGCGTTTAGAGTGAAACCCTTGTCGGCCGCGAACGTCTTTAGTTGCTCAAGGTGATCTGCCGAACCGGTCGCTTCGAGCAGGCTCGCGCCAAAGTGCTTCCTGTCCGAGACGACAAGCCTGAGGGTCGTATCCTCAATTCCAACCGACTTTCTGCCCTGCGCTACCAGGGCGAAGTCGGAAACGAGCTCGCAACCGCGCCGGAAGTCGCCGGCAATTTCGACGCGCGAAAACTCTGGATGCTCTTGCTTTACCGATATGACCGCATGTTCGAGAAGAGCGGCGGCCTTGTGCAGGTGAAGTTGCGTTTCGCCGCTTCGCACAATGGCCAGGTTCTGCAGGAGCTTTGTCTGAAGGGCAGCGCCGAGGCCTTTGACCGGGCGTATGCGGTCTTGTTTTGCCGCAGCCTCGAGCTCTGCTAGCGAGCTCACGCCGAGCGCCTGATGAAGCTTCAGTATCTTATCGGGACGAAGCCCGGGTATGGCAAACAGCTCCATCACGCCCGCTGGGACATCCCCGCGCAGCTTCTCAAGACTTGGATGCGTGCCGGTTTGATAAAGCTTGGTCACGATGTCTGCGATGGCATCACCGATCCGCGGGATCTTGGTGAGGGCGCCGGCGGCGATGATCCGTTCAAGCGGCTGCGACAGCGCCATCAAACTGTCTGCCGCGCGCAGATATGCCTTTGTGCGATAGGGATTGTCGCCGCGCATAGACGCCCGTTGCGCATATTCCCTTAAAAGACTGGCGACGGTCCTCGGATCGATTTTTGCCATGGCTTCAGCCAAACGAGGCCGATCTCCGCGGGTTCCAATCAGGCAAGGCCAAGAGCGCTGCATTGTCCTTTAAATCCCGGCTTTACTGCCTCTTCCCGCTCGGACGCTACAGATTGGGCAAGGATTGGTCAGCGCGACCCCATCCCGCCAGAGCTTTGGAGGCTGCGCGTTTCTTTAATTCAGGAGCATCGCCCACGTGGAAATGAGAGGGCGCATCTATTGTCTTCATCTCCGCCCACGTGATCGGTGCCGCGACAGGAGCGCCCGGACGTGATCTTGCGCTGTAGGGCATGATCGCGGTCGCCCCCCGCTGATTGCGTAGATAGTCCACAAAGATGCGACCCTTGCGGCGCGCCTTTGACAACACGGCCGTGAAATGGGCCGGATCGCTCTGGGCGACCGCCTGCGCCAGGCGAAACGCGAAGTCCTTCACCTCTGGCCACTCGGCGTCAGGGGTGAGGGGCGCGATGACGTGCACTCCTTTGCCTCCCGTCAGCATCGGGAAAGTCGTGAGCCCCAGCGATTTAAGGATAGCGCGGAACTGAAAGGCAGCTGCGCGGACGGCCTCAAAATCGAGGCCTTCATCGGGGTCTAGGTCGAACACGAGACGGTCGGCCTTTTCGACATCCTCGATCCGAGCCCCCCATCCATGCAGCTCAATCGTTCCCATCTGGACGCACGTCATCAGTCC
Organism: Mesorhizobium sp. M0074; assembly: GCF_040322975.1. NCBI lineage: Bacteria > Pseudomonadati > Pseudomonadota > Alphaproteobacteria > Hyphomicrobiales > Phyllobacteriaceae > Mesorhizobium > Mesorhizobium sp. M0074. The sequence continues at coordinate 87,754 of NZ_JAMYUM010000027.1, read as the reverse complement.
GTCGGCATCGTCGACATAGAGATATGGTTCCTCGTGCCCGTCCTTCTCCCTGATGCCGACGTGGTGGACTTTGTCGCCGAAGCTGCCGGCGTCGTGTTTTTGGAAGAAGCACTTCTTCGCGCGGCCCTGTGGGCATCGAACCAGACTGATCGGCCGGCTGCCAACCCAAGGGAGCATGATCGCCGCGACCGCTGCATAATGGTCGGCGAGCTGTCCCTTGGTGATGTTGGACTCCGGATAGATGACGCGGTCACCGTTGCTTATCGCGATGGCGGTTGTCCCAGACGCGGCGAGACCGGCTGCATGACGTTCCGTCTCGAGCACGACCGCCTCCGGCTTCTTGTCTTCGCGGAGACCAAGATAGCTCGGATGTCGTAACGTCCCTTCATTTGTCATTTCGGTAAAAGCAATCTCAGCGACCAGTTTCGGACGGAGCCAGTGTGCGTCGCGCACTTCGGCGCGTGGGGCGTCGACGGTAGCGGCCTTCTGCTCAAGCGGCGCCATGATCTTCAAGAGACGAAGAAGTTCAGCGGTATCGAAGCCGGTGCCGACTTTCCCGGCGTAACGCAGCTTGCCGCCGTCATGAACGCCAAGGATCAAGGACCGAAACGCGCGGACCTTGTCGGACGGCGTCCAGCCGACAATCACAAATTCCTGCCGCCTGATGCATTTGATCTTCAGCCAGCTTGCGCCGCGGGCCGCCACATAACGCGAATCCGCGAGCTTTGAGATAACGCCCTCAAGGCCGGCTGCGCAGAAGCGATCGAGCAGCTCTTCTCCGCGGCCGAGGATATGGTCGGAGTAACGAAGGACCAGATTCTTCGCAGGCGAGATCGCCTCCAGTTTCGCCTTGCGCTCAAGAAGAGGAAGCCTTGTCAGATCTTCGCCGTCGAGCTGCAGTAGATCGAACGCATAAAAGTCGATAGTCGCCGGGGCAGCCTTCAATGCCTTCTGAAGTGCCTGGAAGTTAGATCTTCCATCCGCATCGACAACCACGGCCTCGCCGTCAATCAGGACGGAGCGCACGTTGAGCTTGCGAGCCTCGGAGAGGATCGAAGGAAAACGGCTAGACCAGTCCAGACCAGATCGTGTGTAGGCTCGCGCTTCGCCGCCGCCGACGGCAACGAGAATACGATAGCCGTCGTATTTCATCTCATGGATCCAACGATCGCCGGCAGGGACCCTGTCCACGAGCGTTGCGAGCTGGAGCGGCCGGAAAGCAGGCGGCGCTAAAGTGACCTCGTCACGAACGGGCGACTTCGCTCGACTAGCGCTCGACCCATTGATTGCCTTGCGCGACGTTGGCTTGACCACCCTGACCTAAACCATACTCAGAGATGAATAGCGTTTCGCATCCAACGCGCGACTACTTCTTTAGTTTCGTTGCCGGCCGTATTGAGCTTTTGGCGATCATTGAGGCCCTGCTTCCTGGGTCCGGCCCTTCCACCTTCCCAATCTGCGCACACAGCTCACTGGCAATAATTAAGAGCAGGAACGTGCCCTCAAATGCCGCCGCAGCGTATCCGCTTTCTGCCATCGGCCTTAAGAGCCCGGTTAGCCCTCCACCGAGGGAACCCACTTTCTCCAACTTTTCGCCAGCGGCGGATTCTTTGCCAGTCGCGCATTTGAAGCCTATGCTGTCGCATCGGCCGCCAGATCCTTCGGACGCAGCCGACAGTAAGAGGTACGTGCTCTTGCCCGTATGGGAGAGAGCCATGCCCCAATCCCTTCTTCGCAACCATGTATTGAAAGCTCTCTCCTCAGAGGATTTCGCGCGATTGCAGCCGTCACTGCATCACGTCGAACTAGGCATCAAAGCCCAGCTTGAAGTCTCATATCAGCCGATCGAGCGTGTATATTTTCCAGAGATGGGCATCGCGTCGGTGGTCGCTACGATGACTGGGGGGCGGCAAAGCGAGGTCGGCATCGTCGGCCACGACGGCATGACAGGAGTTGCCGTTATCCTCGGCCAAGACAGGTCTCCCAACGAAACCTATATCCAGGTCGCAGGTAATGGCTGGATTCTCTCGGTTGAAAATCTTCGCTCTGCGATTGCGGCAAGCCAATCCCTTCGCGAGTCACTGCTTCGCTATGCCCACGCGTTCCTCGTCCAGTCGTCCCGGACGGCACTGGTCAACGGCCATTCGAAAATCGAGGAGCGGTTGGCCCGCTGGTTGCTGATGGTCCAAGACCGCGTCGAAGGAAGCAAGATCTACCTGACGCATGAATTTCTGGCGACCATGCTTGGCGCTCGGCGTCCCGGCGTTACCATCGCACTCCAAATGCTTGAATATCGGGGCCTGGTTCACGCCAAGCGCGGCGAGATCACGATTGTCGACCGCGTTGGAATGATACAACTCACACATGGTGCTTACGGTGAGGAGGAACAAAGTCACTTCGGCCTTGCCTCCGCCTGATTGTTCGGAATCAGACAGACCCTTGCAGCCTACGGAATTCCTGCCGTAAATCGCGTTGAGGGTTTTAGGGAGGTTTTCTCGATGACCAGGAGTTTTCACACCGTCACAGTTGAAAGCGCCGCTGAAGCCTACGTCCTCTCCCGAGGCAAGGCCAGTTTTCTCTCCATCGCGCAGGCAATCCGCGCCATCCGAACACTCATGCCGGCATGCCAGGTTACCGACCGCGACCTAGAGGAGTTGGTGGCGGCAGCATCCATTATTCACGGTGTGCCCGTCGCGTTCGACTTAAAAACAGCCGTGGCCGCAGAACCACGGCTCCATTCATAGGGCCGGTTATGCCTGCGCTCGCGCAGACGCCTACCTTATCGGACGTTCGCCAAGCGATTGTCCGTCACCTGATCGACAACATCGGCAGCCCGATTATTTCGATATCCGAGGTTAGCCACACCATGAGGAGAATGCTTCCCCTTTGCGAACTCACGGACTGGGAACTTGGCGATCTCATTGCGCGAAGCGCGGTCGATGCGGGATTTGCGATTGAACTTGACGGGGCGGGTCCCTGAAACGCCTGTCGAGGTCCAGTATCGTCGACGGTTCGCGCCGTGTGATCTTCTTGATTGAGACCTTGCACTGCCCGAAGCGCGCGGCAATTTCCTCCGCCGCCATGACGTGTGCGACAAGGTCACGGTAGACAAATGACCTCTCCGCCGCATTGGAATGCTAGCCTACCCATCGACTACATCAGGCAAAGCATCTTCGACGACGCTCAAATTCCTATCGAAAGCCTCGATATCGGATGCGTTGGCGCGCAGAGACCGCACCTTGTTCAGGATCGCCGCAACCGCCGCTTCTTTGTCGGGCGCTATGCGTGCTGTCACTGGTTTGGCCGCCAAAGCGGAAAAATCTATTGCGGCATAGGCTGGTACGTCTGCAGCGTCTGTTGCTTTCCGCCTTTCTTTTACGATTGCGCGCCGGCCCGGCGGCGGAGCTATACGGCCTGCTTTTGCGGCAAATGTCGCGCCGCGCCGCAGGCGGGCCTGCAAGAGGCCTGAGCGATACGCGGGTGCTGTCGGCACAATCGTCGGGAGCACAGGAGATGGGACCGCCGCAGAGGAGTCCGCGGCAGGGCTTTTCGTGCGCGAAGCATCGGTAGAGGCGGGCAGGGGCATGAACGCGCGTTTGGCGAGCGGACCGTCGGCGAAATAGAAATTGCGGGTGCCGAGGATCGGCAGTTCGCCGCGCGGCAATATGATGACCTTGTTCTTGTCGAGGGTGCGGATTTCATCTGGCCGCATCAGAGGCCGCCGCACTTCCTTGCGGTGCTCCGAGCGCGTGTAATAAGTGTCGAACAACGTTGCCTTGGTGCGCGTCACGTCCTTTTGCACGTCCGACGTTTCGCCGAGCTGCTCGGAAACGTAGCGCAGATCGTCCGCGTCCTGCGCACCGAAAAAGATCTGCACGCGAGCGGCGTTGATGAGCGTTTTGCGCCCTTCCTGGCGATAGATCTCGTCTACAGCCTTCAGCGACTGCACGAAAAACCACATCGAAACGCCGTTGCCGCCGAGCACGCTCGCCATTTCGGTCACGTTCTCGAGCTTACCGAGGTTCTGGAACTCGTCGAGCAGCACAAGCACCGGATGCTCGCCCGGCTGCGGAATGGTTTCCGACATGAAGTTCATCATCTGCGTAATCAGCACGTTGAACAGCGGTCCAAGCGACGTAATCTGCTCGCGCCGCACGTCGAGATAGAGAGAAATCCGGTCGCCCTTGAGCTTGCGAATATCGAACGTGCTGCGCGACGTAGCTCGCATCAGGCGCTCGTTGAGGAAGGGGGCCATGCCGGTCCGGACGCCGGCGTAGATTCCGGAAAACTGCCGCTGAGACATCTCGAAATATGGCAGCAGGGTTTGCAGCGTAAAATGCGAACATTCGCGGCGGCGTTCCTCGCGCAGCGAGCCGATGAATTCCAGGAGCGGCTGCTCGGCACCGTTCATGATCTCAAGGATTGTGGCGAAGGTCTTCTTCTCGTTTGGGATCGCAGGCGATTCCATGACGAAGGACGCTATGCCGGTAAAAAGGAGGCGGGCGTCGTTAACCCAATACGGGTCTGCATTTGAGGGCGGCCGCGGAAACAGCGCCGCAGCGATGTTGCGAAGGTCGATGTCACGCTGTGCTGAATCCAGCGAGATGAAGTCCATCGGATTGTAGCAGGCGGTATTGCCGTCCGGGTCAGCCGGCGCAAAACGCACCACGCGGCTCATGGTTGAACGGTAGCCGGCGGTCGCCGCATAGGTCTCGCCGCGCAGGTCGAGAACCACGAGGGAATGCGGCCAGGTCAAGGCGTTCGGGACGATGAGAGACGTGCCTTTACCGGAGCGCGGCGGCCCTATGACGAAGCCGCCGACATCATCGCCATCAATCCACAATTTCTTGCCGCCGATCAGCTTGCGCTGCATCAGGCGGATCTTGCCAGAGCGCTGATCGCGGCCGGGCGACAGAATTTCGGCCAGCCTACCGCCGGCTCGACCGACGAAGACGCCGCCCACTTTCGTCAAGCCGGTTTTCGATACGTCGCTCATAGTCATGAAGCGAGAGTCATTGCGCCTTCTGGGGCGCATGAGAAACAGGCCGACCAGTGGCAAGAGAAACCCTAAAACTCCCGCCGCAACGGCGTATAGCACCCGGTCAAAATTTCTCGCGGTCACGTCAGCCCAGGCCAGACGAACGACCGGCAAGGGATTGGCGTTCAGCTGATCGAACAGGACGTGGGAGCCGGTCCGGTACCAATCAGTCGCGGCATAGGCGACTGTGAAGACCAGGACGCCCAGGGCCATTGCCATGAGCACCATGAAAATTGCTGTTGCGATTTTCTGCATGGTGGGCCCGCTAGATCGTCTCCGCCTTGGTGAACTTGATCTCGCTGATGCCGCGCCGTCCGCCTTCGGTGCGGACCATCTGGACGACCACCGGAATGACCTCGCGCAGGTAGTCGAGGATTTCGCTTCGTGAGAGGCCCGAGCTGCCCTGCATGACCATCAGCGCCAGCCGCTCGTAGGCGGACCGGGCGGAATTGGCATGAACGGTCGTGAGCGAACCCGGGTGGCCGGTGTTGATCGCCTGGAGGAACGCGAAGGTTTCAGCGCCGCGCAACTCGCCCAGAAGCAGACGGTCGGGCCGCATGCGAAGCGAGGCCTCGAGCAGCTGTTGGGCGGAGACTTTGGCAAGGCCCTGGTCGCCCTTCGAAGCTATCAAGGTGACGTTGTTGGGAGCCGGCAGCCTCAGTTCGCGGGTATCTTCGATCGTGATGATCCGTTCATGGGCCGGGATCTCCTTCAAGAGCGCATTCAAGAACGTCGTCTTGCCGGTCGACGTACCGCCTGAAACGACGATCGAGACGCGGTTGCGCACCGCATATTGCAGGAAGTCCATCGGCGACGTGTCGTGCAACATCTCGACAAGTCGCTTTTCTTCGGTTGAAAGCGCAAGGCCGCTACCCATTGCCGTGTTCTCGAATGCGCCGAGATCGTTGTAGGCATCAAGGCTCATATCCATGATGACCTGCTTGCGGATCGAAATCGCCCCGCCTTCGGGAGCCGCCGGCGGCAAGATGCATTGGATGCGCTCACCCGAAGGTAGAGCGGCCGACAGGACCGGCTTTTCTTCGTTGATGACCTGATTTGTCGCCGAGGCGACGCCAGTCGAGATATTGCGAATCCAGCCGGGCGTGACCTCGCGCTTGACGACGTGCTCCATTTCCTTCGCGCCGAGGCGCTCGATGAACAATTCACCCGGCCTGTTGATCGCAATCTCGGAAACCGTATCTTCGTTCAAATAGGGCCATATCGGTTCCAGATGAGCGCGCAGGACCGGGGCTCTCGCCCAAGGGTCGGGGAGGGGATGCACGGCATTCATTTCACCGGCCTCGCGTAGCCGGGATAAAAATGATCCTTCGGCGTGCCGTAGAGAGGCGTCGGATCGATCGCCGTCTTCGGCCGCCCGCCTGCCTTAAGGCGCGCCACTTCTTCCTGAACGGGGTCGGCGTACAATTCCGAGAAATCGAGATCTCGCCGCACCAGCACGACGATCGATGTGCCCTGGTCGACGTAGACTGTCGGGCCAATGTTCTGCGTGTCGCGAAACGCCTCTTGCGCGAGTTGCTGCAGGGCGGTCGATGACTTATCGAAGGCGATGCTGCGGGCGTCGCGCTGCGAGCCATTGCCGCCATAAGTTACGGTCGTGGTCTCGCCGGTTACGGGATCGATCGCCGACACCTGGCGCTGTTGTCCATCCTGGCTGCGATCTCCAAGCGAGGACAGATATTCAGAGACACCGCCAAAAATGGAAAGCATGATGGCGTTGCCATAGCGTTCAACCCAGTGCGTATCGACACGGCCGCCCATGCCACCGCGGCCGAGCGCATCTGCGCCAGGCGACTTAATATCGACGGAAATGCCGTCCGAGCGGATGACCCTGCTCCAGACGATGAAAACACGCTTTTGACCGCGTGCAAGCCCCGAGCGGTATTCTCCGGTCAGGCGCGAGCCCTTCGGAATGAGGATCCGCCTGCCGTCGAGCGAGAAGACATCCTCACGCACGACAGCGCGCACGGCGCCGGGAAGGTCGGTGTTAACAGCGGTTTCCAAATAGCCGCGAATGATCGTTCCCTCTGGGATCAACGCATCGGTGCGTCGGAAGGCTCTGGCTTTGACGATGCCGGAAGAACTTGCCTCAGACTGCGCCAGGAATGCCTTGTCGGGATCACTGTCGGCGCCGGGGACCGGGATGATCTGACCGTCGGGCGCGATTTCGACCTGTGCCGCTTGGGCGCCGGCATCCGTCGAGCCGGTTTCATCATTCGTCACCATCTGGTTCGACCGCAGGCGTTCCCATACCGCTTTTTCATGCTCGGCGGCCTCTGCCTTACGGCGAGCCTCGTCCTCAGCCGCGGCCTTGCGGCGGGCTTCTTCCGCCTCGGCCTTGCGGCGAGCTTCCTCGGCTGCCATCTGCGCCTCCAGCGCCCGCCGCTGCGCATCGAGGTCCGCGCCCTCCTGCACCGTCTGATCGACATTGTCAGCCTGTTGCGTGCCGCTTTGGTCGGCGGCCGGTGGCGGCACCACGATCTGGTCGATCGTGCCGTCGGCAGGTTGAGGCGGCTCGTTCAACGCCGGTGGGCGGAACTCGGGCGGGTTGAAGTTTTCCTCGCCATCGCTGCGAACATCGCGCGATACCGGCTCCCGAGGCCAGTTCAGCCATATCAGCGCGCCTACAAGCACCACGCCGAGGCCGACCAGGGCGATCTTGGTACCGACGCCCGCACCGCGGCGCGCGACCGTCGGGCTGCCGTCCAGTTGGTTATAGTCGATCTGGGTCATCACCGCCCTCCGCCGGATCCGAACAGGGTGGAACCGCGTGTCAGTTTCGTTGGACCGTAGACCTGCTCGACGGGATCGATGGCGTTGGGTCGCACCCGGTTGTAGAGGCAGAGCGTCTTGCCACCGGCTCGCAAGGTGAATTGCTGCGCGACCTTGTCGACGACGGTGTATTTGCCCTGCGTGCGAACGTTGACCAGCGACTCATGGCGCTTGTCGTCGACAACGAAAATCGCCGGAATGTCACCCTTGAACTCCAGAAATACCTTGGTGCCGTCGTCGAATACGGTGCGCGGCTTCAGGCTGTCGTCGCCCTTGTAGGCATAGTCGTAGTTGAGATCGGCATAGTTCAGGTCCTTCAAATCCGGATCGGCGGCGTTCTGTTTGGCCTGTGAGAGCAGGCGCGCGTTGACATCCTCGTCCGGGTATTTGAACCGGACCTGGAAGGATGCCCGGTCCCGGTCATTGTCAGTCGCCTGCAGCAGCAGGGAATAGACGCGCCGGTTGGTGACGACGTTGACGTTGGTCCACGCATCGCGCTCCAGCGGCTTGACGAAGAGGAATCGCGATCCGCGTTTGGGGATGATCGACCAGCCTTTCGTGTCGCCAGCCGACACGGTTTCGATGACTTCGGTCGGACTGAGCTCGACCATGGTCGAAATGCCAAGAGCGGCGCGCACCGACGTCACGTCGTCATTGTTGAAGGTGACATGTCGGATGCGGCCGTCGCGTGCGGCCGCGCCGTGCATCGTGCCGAGCAGAAGGGCGGCCGACAGAGCGAGGCTCACGCGCCATCTCATTGCAGGCTTCCCGCAGCCGGCGCCGATTCCTGGTCGCGGCGATAATCCGTAGCCTGAAATCCCAACGGGTTGTCGAAACGCCATTCGTTCTTGAGCGGCGTTGAGGTGTAGCGGAATTTTATCACCGCGACCCAATTGTCGATCATGGACGAATTGTCCCGCCGCGTCGTCGTGGCAAAGCGCACCGAGGCTGTGTTGCGATTGAGCAGGGAAACCGACTTGATCTCGACCGAGATGGTGACATTGCGGCCATAAATCTTGTCCAGCGACTGCGGGTTTGCCGGCGTGAAAAGCCATGTCAAATCCTTGGACGCCGCGTCAGTGGAGTAGAGCTGCGCCAGGTCGTAGTTCTGTTTCAGTTCGCGGGAATCGTAGGTTTCGCGGGCCCTGATGTAACGCACAAGATTGGCCGCCGTGACGGCTTCGTTCTGGGACAAATCTCCAGGCTTCAGAGCGCGCATGATCTCGAGGTAGCCCGTCGATTTGTCGACCTCGACAACGTACGGTTCGAACTGCCGGAGCGGCAGAATCAGCACGAGCGCCAGGAGCGACAGTACCGCCACCAGTCCGGAAGCCCCGCTGACGATCCACGCCACGGTACGCGATCGACGCATCGACCGGTGCGTGTCGTCTTCCCAGGTTGCACCCGCTTTATAATAGCGCTTGTCGACGAGTTCGCTGCTGCTGTTAGCCGCTGTTTCCATTGGAATTGCCACTTTACTATTGCCTCGTTTGCGCGATGCATCCTGATCCAGGGCCGCGATCGGTGATCGTTGTGCGTTCTAGGCCAGGGGCCTGGAGTTATCGCGCGCACCTTGCTGGATGGCGGACCGGGTTGCGGCATCCGCTCTCGCTGTTCGCGAAGATCGAAAACTGTTTGCGGCGAGCTGCCGGGCGCCCCGAGCGGCGCGGCCGGCGGCCCATCGCGCGCCGGAATAGCGCAGGGCGTTTCTGCCGAAATTTCTATAAGGATTGTATGCTCCCACGGTGCTGAGATACCCGCCGCCATTCAGGATCGAAGCAATCGAGGGTATCTGCATGAGAACGTAGATCCCGATGATCGTCACCAGCACCAAGGGCAGCACCAGCGACATTTTGCTGTCCATGGTCGCTCCGCCGGAAGTGGCGGTGTTGAGCGCCGCATTGACGAGCGAGAAGTAGAAGCCGAGAAAGCCGTAGATCAGGACTTGCTGAATCATCAGAAAGGTGGTGAGCGAAAGGAAGCCTTCGCTCATGCGCGATGACCAGCGGTATAGCCAAAGAATGATCCATATGGGCGCCAAAGCGAGCGTGATGAACAGCATCACTTTGGCGGCGATGATCGCGGCAATGGCAAGCGCTGCGAAAATGATGGCAGACAGCAGAACGAGCAGCGACAGCAGCGCGCCAAAAATGTCATAGAAGGATCCGCTATAGACCTGATTGGCGACGTCCTGGGCGCCTTGGTAGAGATTGTCGATAAGCGCTGGAATTGCCGCCTGATCGCTGAGCTGATTGCCGGTTGCCCGCGAGACGGCGCCGACAATGACCTTACCGACCTCATCTGGAATGCTTTGCACAAGCTGGTAGATCGTCGCGGAAAATGTGCCCCATCCGGTCAGCAGCAGATAGATGATGACGGCGCGGCCGAGGCGATAGGCCGCTTCGATTGGCGAAATCGACTCTCGCCCGCTCAGGATCGAATAGCCCCACCACACGATATAGAGGGTCAGCATGAGGGTGAAGACGTTGCCCATCGCATTGCCCAATTGCATATAGACGGTGCGAACGAAGTCCTCACCGATGTTGTCAATGCCACCGAGAATGCTTGCGGCAAGACCGTTCATGGATCCTCGTCAATGATGCTGGCGAATGGCGTTGAATTGACCGGCTTCAGCGGGCCACATTCGTCGGCGTGGGCATACGCCAAAGGCCCGCACGGCGCTTTTAGTTCGCGATTTGCGCATCCGAAAAGCCCCGCGCTGAGCCCAATCACAACGCATATGCGCAACACCCGCTTCAACAAGTGCTAACCTCCGCTCTTGCCAAAGTCCGCGAACGGATTGACGTTCCGGGGCGTCATCATCTTCTGCACCTGGCTCTGGCGAAGAAGATCTCCTTTCAGCTTCTCATTCAGGGCCGCGACCGCACCGTTCTGGACGCCGATCAGTTCGTTGACAGCACGCGCGTTTTCCAGCTGCATTCGTGTGTTCTGGTCCACGGAACCCTTGACGTCCTGCGACTGCCCGATCTGCCCGCTCGCGGACTGCAGTGACTGTTGGCGCTGGGTCACGCCCTGGGAAGCCTGCGAGGTCAACGCGCTTAGCAGCGAGGCCACATTGACGCTGCCGCCATAGGCGGTGTTCACGGCGCTCGTCTCTTTGCCGGCAATCTGCTGGAGCTGCTTCACCAGCTGGAGCCCGTTGATGACGGCGCCGGCGATTTTCTGGATTTCGGGCGACAGGCCACCAAACGAAAGAGCCCCGCCGTTCAGGATCGATCCGAACGACGGCGCCTGGGCAATCGACATATTGCCGCCAAGGCCCATCTGCCCGATCCCGAGCGAACCGTCACGACTGCCGCTGAGAGCCTGCAGGATCTCCTCGCTCTTTTTCAGGATATCCTTGTTCGAATCCATGATGGAGTTGGTATTGTCCGCATTCTTGCGGGCGACATCGAGATTGGCGCCATCAATGACGGCAATCTGTGCGTGGGCCGTGCTTGCCCAAAGCGCCAGACTGGCAGCAATCGCGAATTTTTTCATGTCAGCCTCCTATTGCTGTAGAGAATTGATCACGCTGGCAGCGCCGGCAGGATCACTGGTGATGATCATCGAGCGGCTGTCGGCCGAGCTTGCCCCCGCGTTCTCAAGTGCGCATGGTAGCCACCGGCCGCGATCGATCCTCAATCGTTCCAATTCCGCGGGATCACAAGAGAACGGGTTTGGAGAGCCGCTCTTCGGCCGTTGCACCAGCTTGGACGACTGCGATGCCTGAACATTCTGCAACGATAGAAGTTGGGCCAGCAACGTCGTAAAATCCCCCGCCTGGGCGAGGTACTGGTTGGTGACATCGGCGTTGATCCCACGAGCCGACGAGTTCAGCTCCCAGGCGTCCTTGTATTCGGTCACCTGGCCAACGTTGCCCGCCAGCGCGTCGATTGCCGCGCCGTTGGCGCCGATCTGCGATGAGCTTGCATCAAGGCCGCCAGCCGCCTTCCTGACCGTGCCCATGGCCGCGTCCTGAGCCGTGCCGCCTGCGCCGTCGGCCGTTACGATCGAGAATGGCGGCGGCGCGGCGGCCGGAGCCTTGCCGCTCGACACATAGTCGTTGAAGTAGCTGTTCCAGCGGCCGACGCCGCCGGCCCATTGGTTCTGCTCGCCTGCGTTCGATCCGTTGTAGAAGGAGGCGAGACAGCTGTAGTTCGTCGCCCCGCATTGCTTCACGCCCATTCCGAGGTATTTGACGCCGCCTTCGACATTTTGCTCGTTGACGTCGCGGTCCAGTCCCATGGACTTGCCGGTGCCCTTGGTCAGCTGCATGACGCCTTTGACGCCGGTGTGGCTCCCGGCGCATGTGTCGAAGCGCGATTCCTGATAGGCAACGGAAAGCGCCAGGCCTTCGGGCACCCCGTATTTTTGCGCATAATAGCGGATCATCTTCACGTTGCCCGCGTCGCGCTGCAACGCTTCGGCCGGAGACCGGCGAAACATTTGTGAGCGGTATTTGTTCGAATAGGTGCAGACGACGCTTTTCTTCTTGTCGGTTACGTCCTTCTTGGCCTCATCCGACTTTGTGCTGTGCTGCTCGTCCTCTTGCCGCTTTTCGAGGTTCTGCCCGTCGATGACCGCGATCTGAGCGACAGCCACGCTCATGCTTTCCGCCGTCGCGAGAGCCACGGCCAGACAAGCGCTGCTAAGCCGCTTCGTCATGCTCGTTCTCCCATCCGCAGAAGTATGGCAGCCACGCCTCCGGCTCGTCGCCGAAGGTCTCCCGGAGCCGTGCGCATTCCTTGCTGTTGGCTTCGTTCGAGGACAAGACCTTGATGAGATCGGGCATAGCTGACAAATCGAGCTTGGCTACGATCGAGTCGCTGTCATGCTTGACGAGGAAGGTGCGTGTCTCCTTCGCGGTCCGGCGCACAAACTCGAATTCCTTCGCCGTCAGCGAGAAGCGCTCCATGTAGGAGTCCTTGCTCGCCTTCGGGTTGGGGAAGAAAATGTTGGTCTTCGTTTGCTCGATCAGCGACGACGAGATGGAGGAATTGACGACGTCCTCCGCCGTCTGCGTGCCAAAGCCGACCACGCCGTTGCGGCGACGAATGGTCTTCAGCGTCTCGTTGATGAAAGCGGCGAAAACCTCGTCATCCAACAGCTTCCAGCCTTCATCGAGGAAGAGCATGATCGGCGAGCCGTCGATGACGTCCTCAAGACGATGAAAGATATAGAGCAATGCCGCCGAGCGCAGCTTTCGGTCGCCTAGGATCTTCGTCATGTCGAACCCGACAACGGGCTTCGAGAAATCGATGAGATCGACGGGATTGTTGAAAAGCCAGCCCTTGTCCTTTGGGTCCAGCCAGGGTTGTATCCGCGCCGCCAGATCGTTCATGCCGGGCATGAGCGAGCCCCGCAGCACTTCCGGCAGCAGGTCGAACGTCCGCTGTTCGCGCGGAATCTTGTAGATCATGTCGACGGCGGCGTTGATGACGCGCATCTCCGCCACGTCCAGCGCGCCGCCTTCCGGCGTCAAGATGTAGATGAGCAAGTCTTCAAGGAAAGAACGGTTTTCTGCCGTGTCCTCGAGCTGCAATGGCGCGAACCCGGTCGGCTGAGAAGGCTCCATCACCTCGTAGCGGCCGCCGAGCGCCCGAACGAAAATTTCAGCACCGCGCATATAGTCGAAATAGACACATCGTGGCCGCGGCATGATGCGCGTGGCCTGCGCCATCAGGAACGACAGCACGACGGTCTTGCCCGAGCCGGTCGGGCCGAACACCGTGAAGTGCCCGACATCGTGAACGTGGAAATTGAAATAGTAGGCCGTCTGGCTGGTCGTTTCGAGCAAAGCGATAGGCCGTTTCCAATGCAGCCGCTCACGTTGGCCGGACGGGAAATTGTGGCCTGAGAAAAGACCGGCGAAGTTAAGCGACGAGATCAACGCACGTCGCGCGATGTAACTGAAATTTCCCGGCAATTGCGCCCAGAAGGCCAGTTCCGTGTTCAGTGTCTCGCGAACCGGCACGATCGACATGCGCGAAAGCTCCGCCGTAACGTCGGATAGCGCACGGTTGAGCCCGGTTATGTCCGGTGCCAAGGCCATGACGCTCATATGATGTTGCCCGAAGACCACTTCGCCGCCGGCCAGCTTGTCGGCGCCGTCGTGTACGGACGCCTCGACCGTCGTGCCTGCCTCGTCGGAACCCTCAACCTGGTTCGCGATGATGTTGATCCTGCGCATCGCGGTTACACGATCTTCGATCGCGAAACTCTGCGTCAGGACAAACTCATGTGGCAGGCGCAAGAGACCGTCCAATGAGCCCGGAGCGGTGAAGGGTGGGTATTCCTTGATCGACACCATGGCGCCGAGTTTGCCGGCGTCCGGCCCGCGAAGTTCCAGCGCGGACTTGCCGAAAAACAGCTGTCGTGTCGCCAGCACATCACCAAGGCTCATGCGCGGCAAAGGCATTTCCACGTCGACGCCCCCGGCGAGGATCTTCGCCACAAATTCCGCCGGCTCGGAAAAGAAGCTGTCGCGGCGCTTCACGACGCCGAGAAGACGCGCACCATACGCCGTGAAATCCTTGACGGCGCCGTCGAGAACGTCATGCAGTTCGGCGACCGCCTCTTCGCGGGTTTCTTCGCCCGCGGTACTGATGCGGAACGCGTTGAGAGCCTTGTCCACCCAGCCGACGCGGCCGACCATCGGTCGGCGTATGACCGCCAGATACGCCTCGTTGACGAACAGGTTTTTCGCCCCAAGCTCATCCATGTAGCGGGCGTCGAGCTCGGCCACGAAAGGATTGTCAAAGTCGCCTTCGATTCCCGGCGTCACGTGGCGGCGGATGATCGTCGTGTAGACGGCAAAGCGAGAGGTCGAGAGATTGCGGAATGTCGTGTTGCGGTTGAACATGCGGCTGTTCAGCTCGGCCTGGTCCATCGTCTGGAATGGCAGGCCACTGAGCTGGATGACGCCGACAAGAAAGCCGCTCTTCGTCACGACCAAATTGTCATCGACATGGCGAAGGTAAGGGATGTGCATCGCCGCGGGCTTTTCACGGCGGCGTTCACGTCCAAATTTCAGGTCGGCATCGAGGCTCATGGCGAATAGCTCCTCGCCCCCCAGAAAGTAAGGTTCGCCACCGCTCCGCGTTTGGAGACGCGCCGCTCGAAAATATGGAACATGTAGGGGTCGCGCTGGCACAGATATGCGCTGACCAGATGCACCACGCCGAACACGCCAAGGCCGAGCATGAAGCTGCTCGTGGCGATGAAACCGATCACCGCCAGGATGCCATTCAGGGCAAAAACTTCATATCGCACCCCCCATTTCATCGGGGGGCGTGTCAGTGGCAGGCTGACCGGCTCGACATAGACTTCCTCGTCGTCCATGTCTCAGCTGCCTCCAGCGGTCGCGCGAACCGCATCCACCAGCTGGGCAGCCCCGAAGATAAGAGCGATGCCGATGATGATGGAAAAAGCCATCATCCACGCCAGCCGGCCCGTCATGGCGAGGAAGCCGAGAAAACAGACCGCGATGATGGCGAATGAGCGCGCGATGTTGCCCTGCAGAACTCCGACGAACCACTCCAGCACGTTTTCGACTGGCGCCGCCGACTGGGCATACGCAGTGGCTGGCGCGAGAGCTATTCCGACCGCCGAGGCCAAGGCCAGTTTCAGGGCAAATTTGCCCGCTTTCCTGTATTCCACCCTTGGCTCCTTTCAGTTGCCGAGATCCATGACATGCCCATCCTGCCAAGCGTCCTCGCTTGCTGGCGGAGCGGCCGCGAGCGTCTCGGATTTGGTCAGGGCGGACTTCTTCACCACACCGCCGAACTTCCAGCGGTTCAGTATTTTCACGATGTATTCCGCCGTCTCCGGAGTCACCGGAATCCCCTGCGCCTTGTAGACGCTGTTGGGCCCGGCGTTGTATGCCGCCAGCATCAGCAGCGGATCCCCGAATTCGTCATACAGTGACTTCAGATAGCGAAGGCCAGCCCGGACATTTGCCTGTGTATCGCAACGGTCGCTCACGCCGAGATCGGAGGCCGTTCCTGGCATCAGCTGCATGATTCCCAAGGCCCCGGCTTTTGACGGACCCTGGTTGGCACCAAGATCGCTTTCGGCCCATGCAATTGCTTCGGCTAGATCGGCGTCAAATCCTTCTTCAGCCGCTATTGAGCGCACAAGGCTCGCGATCTGTGCACGGTTGCCACCCTCACAAGCCCCGGAGCGATCTATACCGGTTGCCGCCACAGCTTTCGCCGGCGTTGCAAAGGCGACCGCAACGCGCTCTGATGCCATGTCCTGAGCCAGCGCCGTGAAAGGCGCTATGGCACCGCAAAGCGATATTATCAGGAGAGGTCGAATCATTGGCTTGCCACAATTTGACACTTTACTATGGCTACACTCTACCCTAGTAAAGTGTCAATCGATAAGCGTGACGAGAACGGAAATCCGATGAAACAGACAGCCATATTCGTGGCCTTGCTGCTCCAAAGCACCGTGGGTTTCGCAGCCGGCGCGAGCGCCCCGAATGCCTTCGATGAGCCATCGAAGGACTACTTGCTTCAGTTCTCGAAGCCTGGCGAGAAGGTCTTTGTCTATGAGCGCTACGACGCCAAGGGCGCGCTTTATCGGCGTGACGTTACCGCCTTGAAGATGCCGGTGAAGGTGCACTCGGCTACTGAGCGCGTTATCAACGGCGCGACGTATCGGCTGCGCGGCCTCACAGCGTGCCCAAAGCCAAAAATCACATATAAAGCCGAAGAATGGGACTGCACGAAAGCCGCGCAAGATTACGAAGAGGGGATCTACAACCACCGTGCATCTGTCGTTCTTTGCAAGACGCTTGTTTTGCAAAGCAAGAAGGATGAACCCGACGCCGTGTCGTGCTTCTCCCTCGTCGGTGCAGGCGATCCAAACGATCCGTACACGGTCGCCTATGATGATGACGAAATGGTCTTTTTCGATATGGCGGCGATTGGTAACAAGGATGGCAAATCTCTGCGCCCCGATCTGGAACATTCGGGCGAACTGGGCGAGCAGTTCCAAAAATGAGACGATTCAGCCTCGCAGCCATCGCCGTTGCACTATCCGCATCGGCTCACGCCCAGCAGAGCAATGCTTCCACCGAGCCGGCACCATTCCAAGTGTCGAAGTCGGTTCAGTTGCTCACTGGCGATACATGGCGCGATGGAACCCGTCTTTTTCATCTCTATGGCGTCCAGTCGTGTTTACGAGGGACAATCGCAGAGGAGGCCGGCGGTAGGAAAATTGATTGCGGCAACGCATCGCTGGCGCACCTGGCCGCGCTTTTTGACGGCACGGCAGTCACCTGTCAGCCAATCGGCTACGCGCTCGACAAGGCGGCTTTTGTCATATGCGGAGCGCAGTTGAAAGGCGAAACAATCGACGTCGGAACGGCCCTCATCTCGACGGGATACGCTTTTGCGGCGACGACAGCAAAAGGCAACGCAGTCAACGGCAATTACCTAGTTGCCGAATTGGATGCGAAGTCGAAGCGCAGAGGATTGTGGAACACAACGTTTCAGCACCCAGTACAACTTCTGCTGAAACGCATATCGGAGAGATAATGATGAGCCGCGATGACGACGCGCATAACTATTACCACGGATATCCTGTCCAAGGACGCTCGGACGGCGCTGTCGGCGGCGCTGTCGGGTTCATCGCCATCATCTTGGTTCTCGCGGGAGTTTATGCCGCCTGGCACGCCATCACAGCATGGCTTTCGGCACTCTTCTCTTAGGATTGCAATTTCGTGAAAGAACCGAGCACCACCTGCAAGTCGTCGACATCAATTTCGCACCAGCCATGACCCATCAACCGTTGGAAATAAGCTGCCTTCATTTTCATATCCGCGACAGTGGCTACTGGAGCGATGGCGGCTCTCCTTCGTGCCGCGGCCTCTTGCGCCATAACCGCGTCCATCCTCTGACCCAGCAAGGTCGCGTCCGCCCCTTCAGCTTCCATCAATTGCTTGCCGAGATATTCGAGCATGGCCAGGCTCTGACGATGTGCTGCAATAAGAGTCGCGACACCTTCAGCCGGTTCCATTTGTCCGTTGCTACAGACCAGTTGAATAGGCATCGTCCTCCTCCTCGCGTACATTGGTCACATACTGATACCTCGGGAGGTAAGGAAAAATAGGGATGGCATCATCCCTATTTTGAAGCGACAATTCTAAGACCGGGCGGGGGTGCCTGCGTAGAAGGATTGGCTTCTAATGTTTCGTGCCCTGGTGGTTGAAGACCAGACACTTATGCGTCTGGCATTAATGAACGAAGTGCAAGCAAGCTTCCATGACTGCATCGTCGTAGGTGCCGAAACCTTGGAGATTGCGTCCAGAGAGCTTCAAAACATCCAATTTGATCTCATCGTAATCGATCCCGGCTTGCCCGGATTTGATCCCACGTCAGAAACTGCTCGGGTTGCTGTCGTCGACAAAATCATGGAAGCCTCTGCGAGCGCCATCCATATCGTCGTCACCGGCTCTGACAATCGAACCGAGGCCGAAGGCTTCCAGCAGATCGGCGCCGCAGCTTATCTCGGCAAAACCGGCCTTGCGCCCGGCGTTTTCAGCGACGTGCTCGAGGACATTTCATCCAAGGGCTTCTCCCTGCGTCTTTCGCGAGTCGCCATGACAAGGCCCGACTATCGCTTTTCCGTTCTGACGCCTCGCGAGCATGAAATCATCGACATGATGGCCCGCCGCGCGCCTGGTGTGAAACGGAAAGAGATTTTCGCCCTCATGTCAGAGCGGCTGGGCATCGATGCCGGCTCTGCCGAAAGGTACTACAAGCAGGCCCGGGCCAAACTCATGAGGCAAGGTCATCCGCTACCACAGGGGCTGTGATCGCGATGGCTTCTCTAACCGTACATGGGATCAAGGTTCCCGTGGAACCGCAGGATGTCTCGCCGGTCATCTGGCGAGCGCTTCAAAGCCAGAGCTATGAGGCGAAGGAAGCGAAGTGGATTTTCAGGGCAGTCAAGGCGCGTGATCGCGTACTGGAGCTAGGGTCGGGTATCGGCATCATCACCGCACTGATTGCGAAGATCCCCGGCGTTCAGGTGTGGGCTTTTGAAGCAAATCCCGCAACAGCGGAACTAGCGAAGCGCGTGATAGCGGCCAACGATCTCGACAATGTCACATATGCCCAGGGTATTCTCACAGCAGGCCCGCCGCGGTCCTTCACCTTCTACGTTCGCCGGGACCTTTGGATGTCTTCCACGGACAAAGACCAGGGACCATATGAGCGCGAACTTTCGATCGTCTCGGCCGACGTCGATCGTTTCATCACCGATCATCAAATAAACGCCCTCGTCATGGACATTGAAGGTGCTGAAAAAGAACTTCTGCAAGATGCCGAGCTGCCCGGCGTCGAGCGCATCTTTCTTGAGCTGCACGACCACCTCTATGGCCTTGACGGCATCCGCAACATCACCCTTGCCCTAGCAGAAAAGGGATTTGCCTACGATCCGCGGGGCTCCCGAGGACCTTGCGTGCTCTTCGCCAAGAACGATGGACCCCGCGAATACGAGGATGTGGAAGATGTTGCGTAATGCTCTCGCCGTCATATTTGCCCTGTCCCTTCCGCTCGCCAGCGCCGCCGAGGAAATTCCCCTCGATCCCAACGAAGTGTCGGTTCAAGACGCCAGCGGCAAGACCGTCGCCGTCTTTTCAGTAAAGCAGCTGCGGGCAGAGTTTCCACAACAGACCTATGACACGCGTACGCCCTGGACGAGCAACAACGAGAAAATCGAATATCGCGGGCCGCTGCTTGCAAATGTGCTTGCCAAGGCCGGAATAACCGCTGTTCAGGAAGTCAAAGTCGTCGCCTATGACAACTTCGTTGCCGACATTCATATGGACGAAATCCGGTCTTATAATCCGATCCTGGCGATCGAACGTCGTTGCAACGAGAGTGACAAGGCCGGCTCGCATTGCCCGCCGGGCCAGGATTTCCGCCCGATCAGCATGGTAGAGAAAGGCCCCATCTTCATTGTTTGGCCCTTCGACCGGTTGCCCGCTTCATATGTTCCCGCAAGAAACTCGATCTGGGTGTTTTTCCCAGTCATCCTGCGCGCCAAGCAATGAAGTTCTTAAACGGCCGCTTGCTCACTGTTCTGCCGTATCTCGGTATGGCTGCAGCGCTTGGGCTGAGTGCGTGGACATTCATCCAATCGAACCGCTACCGTCAGGAGACGGATGCCATCCTCAGTCAGACTTTCGAGATTCAGTGGCGCGCGGCACAGATTCGCGAGCGCCTTATACGAGTCTATGGCTATCTTCGCATTGCCGACGAGACGGGCAAGCTTGATGCGGACATCGATCGACAAATGGCGTTGGTGAACGTCAACGTCGCGCAGTTGGAAAACCTGCCCTATCTGAACCGCTTTTTTCCCGACCACGATGCCGAACTCCTGGGCCGGATTCGCCTAACCCTCGAACAGAAAATTGCCCCTCTTGTGTCGGCGCGTAGAAACTACACCCAAGCCATTGCCGACATGGCCAAGCTGGAACAGTCAATTTACGAGATTTCCAGCTCTACCGTTGATCACAGCGCCACGTTGCAGCAGACCGCCAGCATCGACATTGCGGCCTCGCGCAACTGGTTCATCTTCGCCATCGCACTTGGCCTGGGTGCTACCTTCTATCTCGTTATCCATCAGCGCTATGCTTTAGCCAATCGCCGTGACCAGCATATGCGCTCGTTCGCTTCGCTCTTTGCGCATATGACCCGATCGCGGGTTACAGCCTTGAGGCTGTTCCTTGAGCACGCACAACCAGACAAGCAGCCGAGCGGCGAAATGCTTGAGGCTGCGCGCAGTGCTGCTACCGAACTGGAATCGATCACCGACAGTGTCCTTCAGATCGCCTATGCGCCACAAGATTCCAGCACCGTGGCGCTCGGCCCACTCCTCGAGGATCTCGCGCACGATCGCAGCAGTTTGGTGCAAGTTTTGGTCGATTCTAAAGCGCGTGTGCAACCTGTTCCGGCGACGCCGTTACGGTTGGTCGTTAATGAGCTGATAGAAAACGCTCTTGCCGCTCTATCCGGCACCAGAAACGCCCCAATTCTCATCTCCGCGACAGTCAAGCGACGCCCCTTCCTCCTGCGCAGTTATCTCGTGCTTGAAGTGGCCGACAAGGGCGCAGGCATGCCACCTGCAATCGTTGCAAAAGCAACTACCCCTTTCTTTTCAACGCGAGCTGGAAATCATACTGGCCTTGGACTGACCGCATGTTCCCAGATGGTCTCGGCGCTGAAAGGAAAGCTCATCATCGACAGCGCTCACGGTGTCGGTACAACCGTAGAGGTCAGGGTTCCCGTGCTTTCCACCGCAGCCATCTTCTGGCAATCGTTCCTCAGGCACAGGCGAAAAAAGGTCCACACGTGGCGCGGCTAGTTCTCAGCTCTGCTCCATTTTCACCTGAATTGCACCGGTATGCGCTATCACGGCGAAAACCTGCCAGCATTCGGTGTAGCCCAGCTTAGACGGATGATGACGCTGGAAGTTTACGGCACTCTGAAATGAGAACCTACGCCTCCGGGTGCGTCAGAAACAGGTAGATCAGTTGATGGCGGGACCTTATCGGAAAAGAGGAAGGTCGCTGGATCAAGTTTCAACGCCTTGGCGATCGCCGCAATTGTGTCGACGCTGATATTGCCACTTGCGCGTTCCAATTTCATGAATGTCGCCTCCGCCACGCCGATGAGCTCGGCCATCTCATAGCGGAGCAAAGTGCGTCGTTTTCGCTCAATGTCGATGATGTGCGCCAGACGCTTGCGGATCGCATTTTCGTCCAACTGATGCGCCCATTCGGGAAGTTTTTTTCCGCCCGCGAGCAGGTCCGCAACTGACACATGCAAGCCGCTTGCCATGATTTGCAACGTCGTCAGGGTGACATTGTTTTTCTGTCGCACGGTCTGGATGTAGGTCCGGTAGGCGAGCCTTTCGCCCTCGACAGTCCGGAACAGCTCGGCCATGTGCATATGGGATAGGCCACGCCTGGCTCTCTCCCGCTCCAGCGTTGTCGCAATGTTGACACGCAACGGGTTGTCGACCACGCCCGCGATGTCTCGTTTCATAAATCGATGTAGTCGCACAAACCTGCCTTCTCGATCTGTCCTTTTTCGCGCGGATGATCCATAGTAAAGTATCAGAATCCGCAGCGAGGAAAAGGCTATGATCGTACTGAAATATCTCTTGGTGGGTGCCGCCGCCGTCGCGGGCGCCGCGGCTCTTCCATCCCAATCACAGGCATCGGAATGGGGCTGTCAGGTCCTCCTCTGTCTGTCCGGTGACTGGCAGGGCACTCCTTCTTGCCACCCGCCAATCTACAAGTTGATTGCCGCAATGAAAGCTCCGGGTTTTAACTGGCCGACCTGTCCGCGAGCCAACTCCAGCGCCGCGAGATTCGAGAAGTATGAGGATTGTCCGTCTGGCTGGCAAGCAGTTGGCAGCTACGACTCCGATCGGCCAGGAATGAGGCAAGAGCGGAACATATGCCGCATCGGCTCCGACAGGCTCACGCTTCCCGTCACTTTCACGAATAGTCGTCTCGGCCAAGACCATGATAACGGATCTCGACAGGCCCAAATCGAAATCAACGATAAGTTGGTAACGGCAAAAATCCAGATCACGGGCAACGATAGAGGGCATTCCCTTGGTAACGGCTCCACCTACTACACCATCTCTCGGCCGATGCGCGGAAAGCCCTGGTTCATCGAGTATGACAACGCGAACGGCATACGCCAGAAAAGCTGGTTCAATCTCAACGTGCCATAAGCCAGGGATCACGCAGGACGAGTCGCTATGAGGATCACAAAACGTCTCTGTCCGGTTTATTCACGCCGACGAGAGCGATGGCTTCGAAGGTCAACGCGAATACTGGATCAGGCAAGGGTTTTTATAAGTGTTCAAGGCGCTTCTCCTGTCGACTGCGATAATGAGCACATGGGCAGTCTCGACGGCGGCTGGTCAGAGCGATAAGCCGCGATCGAGCGCGGACAATCCGATGTGGCCCGCTTCACTGAAATGGGACTGCAAGACCGCCGCCAAAATCGTGTGTGAGCGTGACGGCAGTTGCACAGTGGCCGAGGACCATACTGGATTTGTGCTGAACTATGGCAGCAACGAAGCTGAGTTCCCGGCCAGCAATGTCAGGATCAAACGGCACTATCAACAGACCGTGCAGGCAAGCCCTTTGCAGCAGGAAGTTAAAGTCGAACTGGCTGACAATCGCGTTCTTTGGCTGACGGCCGTGGATGCCAGCCGCACTTATTCGGAAGCCTGGGTCGGCGCAATGAGCGAGTTGAAGGGCGGCGCGGTACTCATGGAATCCGAGGGTGTCTATTGCATGCCGCACAAGTGAGTGAGCCGAGAGGGAAGGCGAGCGAAAACCGATATGGTCTGACCTCGAGCGCCAGCCGCCGGCGTTTCAGAAACCTCCGGCGTAACCGTCTCCCCGTTCTAGCTGTTTCATCAGCGATCAGGGGTGATATAAAGTAACATTGACCTGAGCAGTGAGCTTCGACAAGACCTCGATCCGGTGCAACTGCGTTAGCTCACTAAAACCAGCGGCAATACTTATGTGTTGCAACCAAGTTCGAATGTCGCGTTGCTGGCAAAGTAGAATTGTCGCATGACAGTGCTGCCGGCCGTGGCGAGAGCACCCGATCGGGTGTCAGCTGGTCGGGGTTGCGCAGCCCGATCGGGTGCGTTCCAGTGAGATTCCTTCGGCTTTAGCTTTGAGAGCCCGCCGCTACGGACTAGCTTCGTTGGCCGGCGTCGACCGCGGCGGGATCCGATACTCGCTCAGCATCGTGACGACATCGGCGATACGATTCTTGTCACTCTCCGTCAGCCGCAGATCGACGTCGACGGCTGCGCGCCCGACTTCCGGTACGGGCGCCTCGGTGGGCGCTTGCTCCCGCCGGGTGTAACCAGGCGGCCTGCCGGGCTTGCGACCGCGTTTCACATAACCGTTGCTCTCAGCGCCGTCAGGGATTCCGAACATGTGGTCCGTCTGGCCGGTGCGGCGCGGTCCGCGCTTGCTGCGCTGCAAGTCGCGGCCAACCTGCATCTCGGCAACCATCTCCAGAACGGCGTCCAGCCGCTTGTTCTCGACGATTGCCGAACGATGGACAGAGCGCAGCTCATCGAAGGCTTTGTAGGACAGGGCAACGCCCTCATGCCTGATCTCGAGACGGCCATCGGGATAGTCGCAGACGACCACCTTCTTGCGGGCGAGCTTCTTCGCGGTCTCGGTCGGGTGGAGAACGAACCCATGCCTTGGACAAAAAAATAGTGCTACTACGCATACACATTACCCATGCCAAATCAAATGGTGCCGCGGCTCTTAATGCGTGGTGGTAGCAGCAGTTCATACCTTCCCATAAATAACAGTCTCCTCTCAGGACCGAGGTAACCGATTTATGGCTTCTGACGACCAAGCCACTTCCATGAATCAGTACATGCTTGTTCCTAGTCTGCTCACCGTCGCTAATGAGACTGACGAGCGTAGTCATCGGGGCCACCTTCAGCGGGCATACAACTGCTGAGGGACCCCGCCAAGCCCCACCGACACAACGCTTAAAAAATCCAGTCCGCATAGCCCGTTAATGCTCCTACCCTCGTGCGCAAAACACAATATGTATAACGACTATAATGAGACGTTGTTTATCCGGTTTATTATCTACAGGGCATTGCGGCGCAATAAAAGAACTGGTTTCACACATCTTGCGATCTGAGAACATATTCTACCTCTCATGAAAAGTCTCATCCGTCATTTCCATCAGCGGATCGAGGAGGAATTCGATCACCCGGCGGTTGCCGGTCTTGACCTCAGCTGTGACCGACATTCCAGGCGTTAAAAGGACGTCATTGCCCTCGACGCGAATCGACGTCTCATTCAGCGCGATGCGCACCGGAAACACCAGCGGCCTGGCGCTGTCGCGCGCGGTCTCCTCCTTGGCCGGAGAACCCGGCTGCGGCGCGCCGGCCGGGATGGCGTCGTTGGAGACGGTGAGCACGTTGCCGTTGAGCGTGCCGTATCGGGTGAAGGGGAATGCTTCGAGCTTGATGCGCACTTCTTGCCCCTCGTGCACAAATCCCTTGTCGCGGTTGAGCAGCATTGCCTCGATTTCCAGTGCCGTGCCATCCGGCACGATCACCATCAGCTTTTGTCCAGTCTGCACCACTTCACCCAGCGTGTTGACCTCCAGTTGCTGGACGCGGCCGGCGACGGGCGATTTGAGCAGGCTGGCGCGCTCGAACAGCTCGGCTTTGGCCAGATCCTGCCGCAGCACCCCGATCGACCGGTCGACCTCGATCAGTTCTGTCGCGACCTTGTCGAGATAGACCTCGCGGCGCGCGCGCTTCTGCGCGGCAAGCGTCCTTATGGTGGCTTCGAGCTCGGCGATATGGCCCTCGTCGGACACCGCCGCCATCAACTGGTCCTGCTCGCTCTGGCGCGCGTCGATGGTGCTTGTCTTGATCCCGACCTGCCGCTTTTCCAGCTCCTCGAAGATGTCGAGTCTGTCGCCAGCCAGGCTGATCAGCTTGCGGCGTTCGACCAATGTCTTGTTGCCGCGCTCGATCTCGGTGCGCTTCTGGGCGATCTCAGCTTCGAGGCTCTCCTGCTCGGCCTGATAGGCGGCAAGGGACTGGCGCATCTGCAGGCGCTGCAGGTCGACCAGCGGCGCCGGTGCATCGGCCGGAACCACGAAACCCGCCTCTGTCGACGGCGTGCCGTCGGCGACCGCATCGACCAGCGCCTCGAGCCGGGCTTTCGACACCTCGGCGGCGGCAAGGTTGCCGGCGTTTTTCTGCCGTTCGGCCGCATATTCCGCCGGCTCCAGCTCGACCAGCGCGTCGCCGGCCCCGACATGGTCGCCGGCCCTGACGTGCAGCGCTTTGACCGTGCCGGTGATCAGCGGCTCGATGACCTGCACCTTGCCGATCGGGATCAGCTTGCCCTGTATGGTGGCATAGGTGTCGATGCGGCCGAACCACGACCAGGCAAGCGCGCCGACGGCAAACAGCATAATCAGCGCCGAGAAGACGCGCGCGGCCGGCGAGGCTGGCGTTTCGAGGATCTCGATCGCGGCGGCCTGGAAGGCGCGCTCGTCGCGGTTGAGCGGCGGCCGCTTGCTGCCGGTCTCGCGCGCCACGCCTTCCCTGATTGCTTGCCAATAGCGCCCCATCGCCCTACTCCGCCGCCTCGGCTGGCACGATAGGGGCTGACGGGCGCTGCTCCGCCTGCAGCCGATAGAGCTGGGCATAGCGGCCGTTGAGCTTCAGCAGCTCGTCATGCGAGCCCTGCTCGGTGATGCGACCGGCCTCGATGGTGATGATGCGGGTGGCGTCGCGCAGTGCGGCCAGCCTATGCGCGATGATGAACACGGTGCGGCCCTTGGCCATCAGCCGCATGTTCTGCTGAATGACATATTCCGATTCGTAGTCGAGCGCGCTGGTCGCCTCGTCGAAGATCAGGATGCGCGGATTGGTGACCAGCGCCCGGGCGATGGCGATCCGCTGGCGCTGACCGCCGGACAGGTTGGAGCCGCGCTCCTCCAGCACGGTGTCGTAGCCGGATTTGAGCTGCAGGATGAACTCGTGTGCGCCCGACAGCTTTGCCGCCTCGATCACCCGCTCCAGCGGCAGCGCCGGATCGGCCAGCGCAATGTTTTCGCGCACGGTGCGGCGAAACAGGATGTTCTCCTGCAACACGACGCCGATCTGTCGGCGCAGGCTGCGCGGATCGATCAGCGCGAGATCGACACCGTCGACCAGCACCCGGCCGTATTCCGGCACATGCAGCCGCTGCAGCAGCTTGG
Organism: Mesorhizobium sp. M0074; assembly: GCF_040322975.1. NCBI lineage: Bacteria > Pseudomonadati > Pseudomonadota > Alphaproteobacteria > Hyphomicrobiales > Phyllobacteriaceae > Mesorhizobium > Mesorhizobium sp. M0074. The sequence continues at coordinate 61,108 of NZ_JAMYUM010000027.1, read as the reverse complement.
CGACGGTACTCTTGCCGGAGCCGGACGGGCCGACAAGAGCTCAGCCGCGGTGGCCTCGGCTCCTATCTTCTGGCGAGCCTGGAGCGTGACCTGATCGGTTTCGTGTGTGGCAGTGTGGCCGGAATCGCGCTTGGTTTGGCGATCGGGTTTTCCCGCCTCATCGAACGCCTGAGCGGGCCGGTGCTGCTGGTACACCGCCAGATCGCTCTCTTCGCTTGGGTGCCCCTGATCTCGATGTGGTTCGGCGGAGGCGAGGCCGGCAAGGTCGTCTTCATCGCGCTCGCGGCGTTCCAGCCGACCTTGATCAACACCTGGCAGGGCGTGTCCGGCATCCCGCGCAGCTATCGCGAGCTTGCCGTCGTGCTGACCTTCGGCTGCTTCGACTTCGCCCGGATCATCGCCATTCCGGGTGCGCTGCCGCAAATCTTCACGGGCCTTCATGCCGCGCTGATCTATGCCTGGACCGCGACGGTGGGGCCGAGCTTCTGCTCAACATCGCACCGGGTATCGGCGGGCGTATGAACGAGGGCCAGCACCTGTTCCACATGGATTTATTGCTGCTGTGCGTTCTCCTCCTCGGTGGCGTCGGCGTGGTCTTCAATGTCATCGCCGGCGCCGTGGAGCATCGCTTTCTGCGCTGGAGGATCCCATGAGCGGCCCTGTCGCCATTTCCGAACGGGGGACGTGGCCAAAGCCACGCTTTGGATTGCTGATGTCAGCAAGAGGTTTAGTGTCGCCGGCCATCAGGTCCAGGCTCTGTCTCATGTTCATCTTGCAGTCGACGAGGGCGAGTTCGTCAGCATCGTAGGATCCTCGGGTTGCGGCAAATCCACCTTGCTGCGGGTCCTGCTTGGCCTCGACACTGAGTATGACGGCGACATTCGGGTCGATGGGCAGAGGGTGGAACGACCGAGTCTCGACCGCTCGATCGTTTTCCAGGAGCACAGGCTTTTGCCCTGGCTCAATGTCGAGGCCAATGTCGCGGCGGCGCTGCGCCAACGCCGATTGGACGCTGCCGAACGGAGCGAACTCGTTCGCGACCATCTGCATCTCGTCGGCCTCGATCAATTCGCCAAAGCCTATCCCGCCCAATTGTCGGGCGGCATGGCGCAGCGTGTGGCGATCGCCCGCGCGCTCGTGGCGAAGCCGCGCTTTCTGCTGCTCGACGAGCCGCTGGGCGCCCTCGACGCGCTGACCCGGCTACGCTTGCAGGACGAGCTTCAGCGGATCGTCCGACACGAGGGCACGACCGCCGTGCTCGTCACGCACGACGTCGATGAAGCAGTCTATCTCGGAGATCGGATCGTCATCATGCATCCCCATCCCGGGCGGATCGCCACGATTCTGCCCGTGACCGATGCCGTGTCTCGCGACCGCTCCGATCCGAATTTCATTCGGCTTCGCGACGAGGTTTTGTCCTGGCTTGGCGTGTCGCGGACTGGAAACGATGCTGACGCCGAACTCGCTCGCCGCAGTGCCTGACCGTCGACATGGCTTCAAGCAGCGCCTCAGCCTCGTCGACCGCAGGATGTCGCAGCCCTAGCCGGCAACTGCCCTTGTTCGGATCGTTCCAGAGGACCGCATAGATCTCCGGTCGGATAGGAGCATATCGCATTCTCGGGCGACTTCTTATGGTGTCAGGCTGCGCAAGCAAAGGCTTCGAAATTCCTCATCCTACGACAGGTATTGGGCTGTCGCCCCAAGCTGTGATCTTGGCCAAGTTGAAGGACGGATACGGAGCCCACAGATCCCCGGGTTCATGAACCGTTGAGGTCCGCCCGAATGGCGACTGTCGAGACCGCCCCGACCCTTACTCACAAGCCCAAGGGAGAAAGCCGGGGCAAAGTATCCCCTCGCCTGTCGCTGTGAAGCAGATGCAGGCAATGGTGTTTCAGGCGCATGAACTCGCCCGAGGCGATGATCTCGGTCATGCGCGGCCTCTCGAAAGGCACGGTGATTTCCTCGTGGATCCGGCCGGGCTGGGCCTGCATGACGATGATCCGGTCGGCGAGCAGCAGAGCTTCGTCGATATCATGGGTGACGAATAGGATCGTCTTGCGGAATTGCTCCCAGATATCGAGCAGCAATTCCTGCATTCGAAGCCGTGTCAGAGCATCGAGCGCCCCGAACGGCTCGTCCATCAGCAGCAGCCGTGGCTGGTTGACGAGAACACGCGCGATCTCGACGCGTTGCTGCATGCCGCCGGACAGCTGGCCGGGATAGCGCCCAGCAAAGCCGTTCAGACCGACGAGATCGAGCATTTTCTCCGCCTCGAGACGCCGCTGCCCGCGCTTGACGCCGCGCATCTTGAGGCCGAAAGCGACATTGTCGCGCGCATTCTTCCACGGAAAGAGCGTGTGGTGCTGGAAAACGATGCCGCGTTCCGGATGGGGGTCTTTTACGGGCTGTCCGTCGACCGAAAGGACGCCGGCAGCTGGCTTGATGTGTCCCGCCAAGGCGCCGAGCAGGGTCGACTTCCCACAGCCGGATGGCCCCAGAAGACAGACGAATTCGCCGGGAGAGACTTCGAAGCTCGCATCACTGACGGCTTCGAACGCACCGCTGCCGTGACCGAGCCGGATCGAAACATGATTGGCCTCGATACGGCCCGTTGCCGGGCGAAAGCTGCGCTCATGGGTGTTCATCATCTGCTGTCCTTCGTGTGCCATGGAAGAAGTGCCGCCCCTGCCGCTCGCAATAGGGCGCTGCTTCCCATGCCGAACAGCCCGATCAGGATCATGCCGACGATGATTTCAGGATAGTTTTGCAGCGTGTAGGATTCCCAGGTGTAGTAACCGATACCGAACTGGCCGGAGATCATCTCGGCGGTGACGAGACAAAACCAGGACGTGCCCATGCCGATGACGAGGCCCGTGACGATGTTCGGCGCCGCGCCTGGAACGATGACTTCCAACAGCATCGCCGTCCGGGTGCTCCCCAGGCTGCGCGCAGAGGCGATCAGCCTTGGATCGACGCTTTCCACGCCATGGACGGTGTTGAGCAGGATCGGAAACAATGCGCCCGTAAAGGTGATGAAAATCATCGAGAGGTCCGACGACGAAAACATCAGAACCGCAAGCGGAATCCAGGCGACGGCCGGGATCGGCCGCAGGAGCTCGAGCGGGGCTTGCAGGAAATCCCCGAGCCACCGTGAGCGACCGATGACGAGGCCGAGGACGATGCCGATCACGGCGGCGATGCCAAAGCCGGCGAGAACCCTTTCCAGGCTGCTCGAGACATGGGCAAAGAACTTGGGCGAGCGCAGGAAATCCAATGCTGCCGACCCGACATCCACGGGCAACGGCACATTCTCGAACGTGACAATGCCGAGATTCAGTTTGAGGCTCGATGCCATCTGCCAGAGAATGAGGCAGGTGGCGAGAGATCCTGTCCGGCGCAACCAGCGCCCAAGGTGGAAACGCGTCATGGCCAGCCTCAATTGCTGGCCATGATCGAGGCCTTGGCGGCAGCAAAATCCAGCACCTTGCCACCATGATCGTTTGCCCATTTCTCGGCATTTTCCTTTAGCAGGAAGGCGCTGACCTCGCCGCCGTCGGCACGCACGAACCAGGCCTGATTGCCGAGCAGCTTGATGCCGCTTTCACGGTCCTGGGCATAAAATACCCGGATCGATTTGCCCTCACCTTCGATGGCCTTGAGCGCCTTGAATGCGTTTTCCGGCGACGCATAATGTCGCACGAGCGGCTCACCCTGGATCCAAATCTCGGCAACACGCTTTGGATCGCTGATCGCCTCACCGGCAGCATCCTTGGCGTTCAAAGGCAGCTGGGCGTAGTTCTTGAGCGCGGCATCGTAGCCGAGCCCAGATGCCTTGAATGCGGCCCTTATGAACCGCTCGTCGACAAAGCTGTTCACGTCGAGCGACTGGTCGGTCTTTTTCAGGACCCTCAAAGTGTCGATCGCGGTGGCGACAGCCTGGCGGTATTCCGGCTTCCAGGTTAAATCACGGGTCTGAAGCCCGAGCGGTCCATGGAACAGGTAGTCGACCTCGGCTTCGACGCCCGTCACCTTTGCGATCAGTTCACTGTATTTCTCCGGCTCCTTGGCGATCAACTGGTCGGCCTCGATTGCGGCGCGAAGATAGGCAACAACGATCTCGGGATATCTTTCGGCATAGTTGGCATCGACCAGAGCACCGTGGAAAGTGGGCGTCTTTGCCTGCGATCCGTCATAGATCTTGCGTGCGAAGCCGCGCCAGGGGAAGAGTTCGGCAAATGGGACAAAATCGGCATGCGCCTCGATCTGGTTTGCCTGCAGGGCCGCGCCGGCAACTTCAGGCGCCTGGGTGATGATCTTCAAGTCGCGTTCGGCGTCCCAGCCCTGTGCCTTGGCGGCACGCAGCAGCATGCCATGCGAGGTCGATGCGAATGGAACGGAGATGGTTTTGCCCTTTAGCTGCGAGAGCGACTGGATGGGCGTAGCGGTCGGCACGACAATGCCGTTGCCGCTGCCGTTCACGCTGCCGGATAGCACGGTGATGAACAAGCTCTTTCTTCCGGCCTTGGTATGGGCGAGACCGTTGAACGAGCCGGGGAAATCTGCCATCACGCCGAAATCAAGCTTTCCGGCGATCTGCTCATTGGTGATCGGCGCGCCGCTCGTGAAGTTCTTCCACTGAATATCATAGGTGACGTCACTATACTTGCCGTCGTGCGGCAGGTATTTGTCGAGCAGCTTCAACTCACGGATCAGCAATCCGCCCGTGGCGGTATTGATGGTGGTGTCCTGCGTGCCGATCGCCACGCGGATGGTTTCGGCATCCGCTGCAGACGCGAAGCTGGCCGCCATAAGGGCAAGGGCAGCCAAATGTGTGCGAAAATACATGGTCCTACCTCGTGATTTGATGCCGGCATACGGCGGCTGGATTTGCCGACGCAGTGGCGATAGCCAACCGCTGTTCCGCAAATTTATGTGCCGATCGGCTGAAGGTATAAGCAATTACTTGCACCATTTCGGAGCCGGTCTTGGATCGCGGGCATCCGGCCGGTTTTCGCACGGATTAAAAATCGTCTTTCTGAAACAAGTGGTTAGATGCGCCGTTCGAAATTAGGGCAGAAGAATCATCTACGCCAGGCATGAAAGGCGCAACTATATTCCTTTTTTGTCTATAGAATTTATATACTTTTTACGCGTTTTCACGATGCGCAAGGAGCCGGATATGGGCCTCGAAATGCTTTCGACCGATTTCGAAGCTGAGCGTAAAAAACATGAGCCGGTGCTCGAACTGCCCGAGCAGGTCGTTCTTCCCGGCCATCGGGCGCTCTTTCTCAGCGAAAGCGTGGAAGGGCTCGACGACGGCGCGCATTTTCTCGATACCCTGACATCAGAGGAGTGGGCGAAACTTAGGGCGCATGGCCGACGTCTCGCTTTTGCGACCCGTCAGGCGATCTTCACCCAGGGCGATAGGCACGGTGGCATTTTCATCATCGAAAGCGGCAAGGTTCACGTGTTCTACACGGCACCGTCAGGACGCGAAATCACCCTCGCCTACTGGACGGTGGGGCATTTCATTGGTGGTCCCGAAATGACCGGCGGTGGAATTCATATCTGGTCCGGAGAGGCATTGAGTGAATGCCGGATGCTGTTCATACCGGCCACTGCGTTGAAGAAGCTCGTCGTCGAGCTTCCGAATTTCGCGCTCTGTCTTCTGCAGGGGCTTGCAGCGAAGGGCAGATGCTATTCGGCGATGGCTCAGATGCTCGGCACGCGTTCGGTGATCGAACGTCTGGCGCAGTTCCTGATGAATCTCGGCAACCTTCATGGCGTCCGCGATGGACGGGCAATCGTCATCAATGCCAAGGTGACGCATGACCAGGTTGCGGCCATGGTCGGCTCGACACGCCAATGGGTGACGATGATGATGAAGCGCTTCCAAAAGGAAGGGCTGGTAACGGTGACGCCGCGCCATATCCGCATCGAACGCCCTCACGCGCTGAAGGAAATGGTTTCGAAGCGCACGGCCGGGTGAGGCCGCGTTTCGGCTTCCACTAACCGAGCCGCGTCAGCGCCCAGCGAACGGTCTTGCGTACGTCTGGATCGGCGTCGCCGATATGCGCCATGAGAGCATCCCGCGACGATGGATCGGCGATTTCACCGAGCGCCGCCGCGGACTCCTTGCGCAGCGAGGCCATGTCGCTCGTCAACAGCTCGGAAATCTGCCGTACCGCCGATTGCGCCTTGAGCTTGCCAAGCGCATTCAGGCATTTTTGCCGAACCTGCCAGTATTCGTCGGAAAGGCCGGCGCTCAGTCCGTCGACGGCCGAGGTCTGGCCGATACGGCCGAGGGATTCGGCCGCCGCGGCCCGTACCTGCCAGCTCTCATCGTCGAGGGCAGCCGTCACAGCGGCCGCTGTGGCGGGCTGGCTCGTGAAGGACAAGGCTTTGACCGCAACCGACCGAACGCTGGCATCGGCATCGCGCGTCGCGGCGATGAGGGACGGCAAGGTCTCTTCCAGTTTGAGATAGGCGACGACGCCGAGCGCCTGTGCGCGGACATTGGCATCGGCATCCCGCATCGCCGCCAGAGCGGGGCCGAGTGCCCGACGCGAACGCAACGCTTTCAGCCCGCGAAAACCCGCCGCCCGGACGAAGGCGCGCCCATGACTGACGAGCGGCAGAATGGATTCAGCGGCCGCCGGATCCTTCAGTTCAGCAAGGCTATCGGCTGCCGCCTGGGCCACCGACAAATCCTGATCCGCCGCCAGACGGGCAAGGCCCGCAGCCGCCTCAACGGCGTCGAACTCGGACAGTGAGATCGCCAGCTGCAAACGCACGGTCGCGTCGGGGTCGGCAACGGCAGTCAGTAGATGCGGCAGCACATCCGCGCTCACGGTCTCGGCAAGGTCGATCACGGCAAGCCGTCGCACGGCCGCGTCTGCATCGTTCAGACGCTCGCCGATTTCCTCGATGTCGCCAAAATCTTCGAAGGGATCGAATGCAGTCATATCAGCGCAACAGATAGGGGATGTTGACGGTTACAGCGCCGGTCGGACAATCCTTCTCGCACGGCATGCAGTACCAGCATTCGTCGAATTTCATATAGGCTTTGCCAGTGAGATCGCTGATGCGCAGGACATCCAGCGGGCAGACATCGACGCAGACCGTGCAGCCCTTGTCGGCGATGCATTTCGCCTCGTCCACGACGACGGGAACGGTTGTGGGTGAAAGCGCAAGCGGCATGGCTTCCTCGTCAGGCTTGATTGGAAACGCGCAGACGGTCATAGGCCGTCCGCTCCTCGTTCTCGATCGGAACGATGTAGGGTTGGATTGGCAGCTTCTCAGAAACCAGGCGGCCGTCGACCTTGCGCAGAAGCGTGTGGCAGAACCAGTTGTCGTCATCCTTTTTGGGATAATCGACGCGGTTGTGATAAAGCCCCCACCGGCTCTCCGTGCGGAACAGCGAGGCATGGGCCGCCATGTCGGCGCAGTCCAGAATGGACGACACTTCGAGCGAACGCATCAGTTCATGTGCGTCGCGTGCGACAAGGGCGGTTTCGAGATCATCCCTGATCTCCGCAAGCCGCGCCTGGCCGATCTGCATCCTGGCCGTCACCTTGGGCGGCTGCAGATAGTCGTTGACCAGCCGCCGGGCCTTGTATTCCAGCTGGTTGGGCGGGATCCCGTCCTCGCGCCGCGTCGGTGCCAACACCCGCTCGCGCTCCGCCCGGACAAACTCGCTGTCGAAATCCGCAAGGTTGGTTTCGAGCGCGACTTCGGCAGCGTGCTCGCCGGCGACGGCTCCATTGGTGAAGGCGCCGAGCATATAGTTGTGTGGCACGCTCGCCATGTCGCCCGCGGCATAGAGGCCCGGCACCGTGGTCCGGGCGAATTCATCGACAAAAACGCCCGACGCGCTGTGCCCCGAACAGAAGCCGATTTCGGAAATGTGCATTTCGATCATCTTTTCGCGGTAATCGGTGCCCCGCGCCTGATGGAATCTGCCGCGCGACGGGCGCTCGACCTTGTGCAGGATCTCTTCGATCTCGCCGACCGTGTCGGCATGAAGGTGGTTGAGCTTCAGGAACACCGGCCCCTTGCCCGACTGTAGCTCGTTGTAGAATTCCTGCATCATCTGTCCCGACCAGTAGTCGCTTTCGATGAAGCGATTGCCTTCACTGTTGGCGGTATAGGCTCCGAACGGACCGGCAACGTAAGCGCAAGCCGGGCCGTTATAGTCCTTGATCAGCGGATTGATCTGATAGCATTCGAGATTCGCGAGCGCGGCACCAGCATGATAGGCCATGGCATAACCGTCACCGGAATTGGTCGGATTCTCATAGGTTCCGAAGAGGTAGCCGGAATGCGGCAATCCGAGCCGGCCCGCCGCGCCCATGCAGAGGATCACGGTCTTGGCACGCAGCACGAGGAATTCAGCCGTGCGCGTGTTCACAGCAGTGGCGCCCGCGATCCTGCCGTCGTTGGCGGTCAACAGGCGCGTTGCCATGAAGCGATTGGAGACCAATATCCTTTCGCGCCTGATCTGCCGGTAGAGCGCCTTCTTGACGGTATCGCCATTCGGCATCGGCAACACATAGGTTCCGAGATGGTGGACCTTCTTCAGGTCGAAATCGCCGTTGGCGTTCTTCTGGAAACGGATGCCGAAACGGTCAAGTTCCTGGATGATGTCGTAGCAGCGCGAGGCATATTTGAAGACCGGCGCCTGATCGACGATGCCGTCATTGGCGATGGTGATCTCCTTGGTGTATTGCTCGGGCGTCGCATATCCCGGGACGACGGCGTTGTTCAGCCCGTCCATGCCCATGCAGATAGCTCCGGAACGCTTCACATTGGCCTTCTCGAGCAGGACGACATTCAGCGCGGGATTTTTCTGCTTCGCCTTGAGCGCCGCCATCGGTCCGGCCGTGCCGCCTCCGATCACCAGCACATCGCAGGTGACTTCCGACAGCCCTTCGACAAAATTATCCATTCTCGTTCCTCACGCCGCAGAATCGGCGATTTCGCGCAAATAGCTCCAGGGATAGATGCCTCGGTCGTGCCCGTCGGAGAAAACCAGACGTATGGCGTATGAACCGATCGCCTCTGCGCTCGTCACGGCGACGGTCTCGAACGAATGTTCGTTACCCTCGATGTCCGCCCGCACCTGCTGTGCCGCCCGGCTGCGTGCTCGGAGCATGGACGCCGGGATAAGCGAGACCGCACCGTCATCCCATGTAACGGAGAGAAGGTTGCGCGCGGCGGTGACCTTGAGCTCAAGAGGTATCACGGCGTTCCCTGATGGTTCGCCTCATCTTAGGGACCAGCGGAACCTGGACACGCAATAAATTGCCTGCGGCCAGCATGCGTATTGAAACCGGGATAAGTCCGGCTTGCCGCATGATCGCGGTCGAGTAGCTCAGCCATTCGGCTTCCGCCCTCACAGATCCGGGCCGCCTGCAGGTCTTGAGGCGCGCAAAGGTTGCTCTCTAAGCTGGGTAACACCGCCCTCAGCTCGCCGTCAGCTTGACCGAGCATCATTCGGAGTAGGGCCTAAGCAGCCCGGACTCGCTGCGAAGAAACAAGTTTCGCATTCCAAAGGGAGACGAAATTCGGCCCAAAGCTTACGGCTGAAACGCGCTTCGCAGCAGGCTGCACGCCTATATCGAAAATGCGCAACGCACTGCGGCAAGAACGCCAACAAAGGTGTCGAGCTGCTTGGGTACTGACTTGCCAAAATCGACATCGCGACAGTTGCGCTCCGATGGCGCGAAATATCTTCGGCTCTTCGTGGAAAATTCTCGAGCAGGGGATCGGGAAGCAAAGCTGAACTCGACTCGGTCGGGGGATAACCAACAGCTCGCAGATCAACACGCGCACGACGGCGGATGCAGCGCTATGGTCCTCGGTGCCGACGAGCATCGCGATAGTCCTGCCGAGCTGTATTTGCTTTCAGCGACAACCGCGACTATGAAGCGACGCTTCGCCGACTGTGTTTCAAGCTGCCCGGAGAATTCCATGACAGAAGAAGCCGAAAAAAACATCGACAACCTCATCGAGCTCACCGCCGATGTCGTCTCCGCCTATGTCTCCAACAATCCGATCCCGGTGGGGGATCTCCCTGCCTTGATCGGACAAGTGCACGCCGCACTGAAAGGCACGGCCGGAAGCGTCTCCGCAGAAGAGCCGCAGGCTCTGAAGCCTGCTGTCCCGATCAGGAAGTCGGTGACAGCGGACTACATCATCTCCCTTGAGGACGGAAAGAAATTCAAATCGCTAAAGCGCCATCTGTCGACCCACTATGGGCTGACGCCGGATGGATATCGGGCCAAATGGGGCCTGCCGGCGGATTATCCCATGGTCGCGCCGAACTACGCCGCGGCGCGCTCGTCATTGGCCAAGACGATGGGGCTCGGCCGCAAACCGAAAGAGCCGGAAATGCCGGAGCCGGCACCGGCGAAGCCGACCCGCAAGAAGGTCGCAGCTTGATTTCGTCTACCGGAGATTCGTTCTGGAGCGCTGCAGCTGCCAACGGCATAATCTGCGCGGAATATGAAAGGGAGGAGCCCCTTTCCTTTCAAATCTGCGTCGCGAACAGGGTGCGTTTCGTGGCTGCGGCTGCGTCGCCATGTTTTCAATTCGCGCACAGGCTGCGTTCCTGCAAACGCCGCTTCGTAACGCAACGCAAAGGGTTTTGTAGCATGGGTACTCGAAATTTCATCGCAGCAGCCTCCCTCGCCATGATGGTGACCGTCTCGTCACCCTCCGAGGCCCGCACCCCCTTCACCAACGACACCGCCTCGCGCACCCAGGCTTTGGCCCTGCTGGAAACCCTCAACGCCGACCTGCTCAGCCACCACAGCGCCACGCTCACACTGGAACGATGGTGTGGTGACCACGGGCTGGCGCCGGAAGCGAAGATCGTCGCCCATCGCGTGAAGGGCGACGCCAAACTGCTGCCGGAAAATGCCCGCCAGGCGTTGGGCATCAGCGCTGACGAACCCGTGCAGTACCGCCGTGTGCAGCTCGCCTGTGGCGAGCTGGTGCTCTCCGAGGCCGATAACTGGTACGTCCCGTCGCGCCTCACACCCCAGATGAACCAGGTGCTCGACACCACCGACCAGCCCTTCGGCAAGGTGGTCCAGCCGCTGCACTTCCGCCGCCAGACCATTAGCGCCGAGCTGCTGTGGTCGCCGCTGCCCAAGGGGTGGGAGATGGACGCGCCGCTGCCGGCGGAGGGGAAGGGGGCACTGGCCATTCCCCATGAGGTGCTTCGGCACCGGGCCATCCTCTATACCGGGGCGAACCAGCCCTTCAGCCTGGTGGTGGAGACCTACACAGCCGAGGTCCTGGCCTTCGGCCGCCGCTGAAAGGCCGCGAGTTTTCGCGCTCCCGAACTGACTACTTGAACTGAAGCCCCGGAGCGGCCCTATCGCTGTAAAGTTTGACTACTCCATATCAGAGGCATGGCTCCTGAGATATTCGCAGCAATCGCCAATCGTGGTCTCGCCGATGCGCAGCGCGTTCCACAGCGTTCGGTAGATCTCACGCTCGGGAACGTAAAGCGCACTGTCGGGTACGATCGGCTTGCCGCGTCGAACTTGGGAGGGCCGCCGCCAAACTGCGGTGCCGTCGCTGACATCGACGAGAACAAGCCCCTCCTTGGTTGCGAAGCGGTCGCGGAACCCGGCAATTGGAGTCTCTCCGACCGTGGAGACCCGGGCCGACTTGGGAATGAGACCGCGAAATGCCGATAGGCGAGGTGGACGCGGGCGGCGTCGAACTGCTGTTCCCCATCGCGCATGTCCTCGAGCATTTCGACGAGATGACCGTACCGGCATCAACACGCCGGTCGTGACCGCGCCGATGCCCGCACAACCCTTGCCGGGCAGCATCGCCACGGCTTCGAGGCTGGCCTTCGCGCTCGTTCACAAATACGTCGACGGCACGCCGCTCTACCGCCTGGCGCAGGCCTTCGAGCGCGCGGGTGTTCCTGTCAGCCGTGGCGCACTGGGCCACTGGGTGATCGGCTCGAGCGAAAAGCATCTCTCCCGCATCTATGACGCGCTGAAGCTGCGGCTCAGATCGCAGCCCCTCATCCATGGCGACGAGACGACTGTTCAGGTCCTGAAGGAAAAGGATCGAGAGGCCGCAAGCACCTCGTACATGTGGGCTTACCGGAGCGGCGAGGACAGTGACGAGCCTATCGTGCTGCTCGATTATCAGCCGGGTCGCGGCCAGATACACCCGCAGACGTTCTTGGGCGATTGCCGCGGCATAGTGATGAGTGATGGCTATTCCGCTTGGCGCACGCTGGAAGGGCAACGCATCTTGGATGCATGGTCCATTCGAGGCGGCGCTTCGTCGATGCCCTAAAGGCGAGGAAGAAAGGCGGCGGGCCGCCGGAACAGGCGCTCCGGTTCTTCGAACAGCTCTATCGGGTTGAAAGGCAGGCACGGAACGAAATCCCCGATGACCGCGAAACGCGAGATCACTGCATTCGCCACTTCCGCCAACAACATAGTGTCCCCATCCTCCATGCTCTCAAGGCATGGCTCGACGACATCGCCCCAAAAGTCTTGCCGGACAGCAAGCTCGGCGACGCCGTCTCCTACACCCTGAACCAATGGGGATATTTGACTCGTTACACCGAGGACGGCAGCATGCCGATCGACAATAATCTTCTGGAGCGTGACATCAGGATTTTTGCGATGCGTGAGTCATTATGCACTCCCTCGTCAAGTATCTGTAAACATTGGCAGCGTGTCCACGTCGGCAACGCGACACGGGCGACCTTTTCGGGCCACCGCCGTTTTGAACGGCCCCGCCGCCAAGTCGTCGGCACGGATTTGATAGGGTGCGCCAGGAACAACCTGTGCAGCAGGAAGAACGCCGGTTTTGATAAGGCGGCGTATCGCGTGGTTTGTGACGCCTAAGGCCTTTGCTGCTTCGGTCATCGTGAGCCATTCACCGTCTTTTTCAGCGGATCGATAGGCATGGATTCCACGCACTCGCCGAACGGAAGAGACGCGGTGCGCCGTCCACGTTTTTCCCTGTCCGGTGGGTAATCCCATTCGATTGAGCGAGGCGGCGATATGCTCGTCAGACCAGCGACCGGCTATGCTGCGCATCACCCCCAAAGCGTCGTCGGTCGTCGCGCAACCGTGCTCGCCAGCTCGAGGCTTGCGAACCCGCAGTTCTGAGTGCTGGCCGCCCCGCCAATGGATCATTAGCACGACGTCCCGTACCGCGTCGTCGACATCGACGATGATGTCGGCGATCAAGGTTCGTAGCAGCTGCTGGCGCGCACGCATCGTCACATCAGGTCCATTCCAGGCTGCTGACAGGTTTTCTGCCATATTGGCGAAGGCACTGGGATCGACCTCAATGGCCGGTGGCCTGTCAGTAGGCTGGCGGGTTTCAAGATCCCGCAAGCGCAGCAGCGTGGTCTCCCAGCTTTCGCGATTGTCGGGATCGCAGGCAGCGTAGCGGCGCTCAGCAAGATTGGCCTCGTAACGGGCCTGCTGAAGTTCCAGATCGAGGATCTGGCGTTGATCATCTTGTCGTTCCCGGTGCATCCGCTCCGCCTCGAACGCGGCCTCGATCGCCATGGGTTCTACCGCTCGCAACAGCTCACGCGCAACAGCCGCGTCAATCCGTGGGCCGCCGAAGGTCATGCACCTGGGCAAGCCCATCATCAGGTTTGGCTTGTCGCAGCGATAGACAGGTCGACTTTGCGGATTTCCGGTATAGGAAACGCTCAGTCGCCGCCCGCACCGTGCACACGTCATGATGCCTGACAGCAGCGCTTTCCCGCCGCGGCCCGATTTTACACCGCCGGCGCGACCGTAGTTGTTGAGTGCCAGCTGCTTCTGGTTTCGCTCGTACTCATCCCAACTGATATATAACCCTCGTGATGATCCTTGATCATCACCTCCCAGGTTCCGACAGGCTTGCGATGTCCGTAGCTTCGCCGCGCTCGCCCGTCGACAATGGAGGTTCGCTTTTCGCTTTTGCCGTAAACGTAAACACCTGCGTAAAAGGGGTTTTTGAGAACGGCGATCACATTGCGATAACGGATCGGCAACCAGACGAAGCTGGTCATGCGGCCCTCATCAGAAGGCCGAGGGAAGTGGATCTGATCCGCTGTCATCGACAACAACACCTGGCGCGCGCTGCCGAGTTCACGGAAGCGCGCGAAGATGAGCCGGATTACCTCCTGTAGCCGTGTATCTGGGTCGAGCCCAAGCCCAGCTTCGCGATGCCAGATGTAACCGAACGGTACCGACAGGCGCAGCTCCCCCCGGCGCGCCTTGATCTGGCGGCCTCGAGCATCCGTGCCTTCAGCACGCCCAGTTCGAACTCGCTGATGCTTCCCTTCATGCCCAAGAGCAGACGATCATTAGGCAGGCAGGGGTTGTACACGCCATCGTGGTCGATGACGCGGGCTTCGACAAGTCCACACAACTCGAGCAGATGATGCCAGTCCCGCCCATTGCGTGCGAGCCTCGATGCGTCCAGGCACAACACGGCGCCGATCTTGCCCGCACACAACCATGCAACCAGCCGATCGAAGCCGGGGCGCGCCACTGTTCCGCTTGCTGATCGGCCAAGATCGTCGTCGATGACTTCGATATCGGCGAAGCCGCGCTGTCGCGCAATGTCGACCAGATCATATTGCCGTCGCTGGCTCTCTAGGTTGGTCATGACCTGCGACTGCGTCGACTGGCGCACATAGACGACGGCCTTGCGCTTCAAGAGCGCAGTTGGAATCAGATCAGTGCTGGTCATCATCGAGCTCCTCGACGACCAGACCGGCGGCCTGCATGAGGATTTGGGCGAGCGTCAACAAGGCGTTCGCCCGCTCCACTTTGCTCATCCCCTCCAGCCTGTGGGGTTCGAATATCAGGCTCATCTGCCTGCCCGAGGTCGGTGCAGGCACGTTGTGCTGTTTCATCGACTTTCTCCCGTGCGATTCCATGAAGTTTGCGGAAACAGCGGCCGGCGTGACCAGCGTCTTCAGATCAGATAAGGCCGTGAGATCAACCTGTGGCGGGCCAAATGTCATGCCCGCGCAAGCGACCGAATCATCCAGCCTGGAATCGATACGACAATGCCCGATGGGTATTGCACCTTGAGAAACTGGCCCGTTACCCGCTGCTCCAAACGCCGCACGCTGACCTTTCGGCCAAAATATGGATGCCAGCGATAATGAACCTCCAGCTCGTCCCCGACATGGGCACAAGGAAGAGTTGGCTGTTCAGCGACACAGTGGCAGGCGCCAGGGCCAGCGCTGTCATCTACAGCCTGATGCTGACCTGCCGCGCCTGTGGCGTCGAGCCGTTAGTGTGGTTGCGCCACGCACTCACCGAATTGCCTCAGCGTGCCGAAGACGCCGATATCGATGATCTGCTGCCCTTCAACTTCGCCAACGCCACTGCCTGATCAGACCAGATGCCTTTCCCAATTCGAAGGCGATCCGTCGAAATCGCGGGCGTCAACGTGCGGGGAAAATAGCGCTTACGGTCATTCTGCACCGATCAGCCTGGCTTGCTGGAGGTCGAGCTTTCCGCGCCCATACATCTGCCGTTTTACAAGCTTGAGCTTGGTGATCTGTCCTTCCGTCTGCCCGTTGGACCATGGCTCGGTGATCGCGGCGCGGACGGCAGCGCGGTCGCGAATGATGCCATTGGCGAAAGACGCGATAAAGCTTTTGCTGGCGCGCCGTCGTCGCCTTGCCCATTCGCTGACGACACCCAGACGTCTCGCTTGCATTGTGGCAACCCGATATCCATTGCCCATCCAGGAAGCGCAGCCAGGCTTCGAGTGAACTCTGGCGGTCGCGGAAGATATCGGTCTGCTGGCCACGGACCATTTGACGGACCATCTTACGGCTATGGCCGGTGCGACGCACGATCTCCTTGATTGGATCGCCTGCGCCCGCCAGCTTCATGATCGCTGAGTTCGTCTCCTCGCGCTGCAGATAACCCTTATACTGCAGCTTCTCCGCGTAGGTGAGCAGGTTTGGATCGACCCTGGTGGCGCCGATCGCGGCACGGATCGAACGCATCGACTTCCGGACGGCATGGAGGAAAGCCGCGCTCGCATTCTCCATGAGATGCCAGCGGATCGGCGACCTGAACCGCTTTGGGCAACGCCTCGCCGTCGCACTGGAGTCATCACGCGCCATTCAGGCACGTTCGGTATTGTCCGATACCCGACAATGTCGGGTACGCAACGTAACAGAACCTGATCAATCAGATGTTTTTAAATGCTTTCTGCTTTGGCACGTTACATGCAAGGCTATCCGCAAAACGAGTACGTACTGAGGAGAAGTCTCCCATGGCCACGAAAACCGCTGGCGAAGGTTTCCACCACCGATCTTACCCGCTTCAGAAAACGCAACCAAGATTATCGCTCAGGACTTCTGCCCTCGATTCCATCGAAAAAGTACTCCGGAAAAGAATCCCGTTTCGATCCTATCATCGTTAAATCGTGAGTGTGCGATGCGACCGACGAAATGAAACCTGGACATGAGATCAGGTGCGCAGGCTGTCAATCGGCGTTACCGGAACCCTGGTCGACATCCAGACCTGTTAGAGTGGATGCTCCTCCCGACGACATCGCGATGGGCCAATATATCTTCCAGGTCGCCGATTACAGCATCATGACCTCTTCCAGGGGAGCTCAAAAGCCATCTGAGGTCGATGGGCATGAATTCCGACTTATGCCACCTCCCAAGGCGTACCGGACCGGCAGCGAACTCAGTCTCCTGCCGGGCATTCGGTTTTAGGGTGGATGTGCCGCTGGCGTTCAGACCTCACCGTATTTTGTTGGTCGCCTGCTGCCAATACGCTGCCGTTGCGTAGTGACGGGTTTTTTCAAAAGACTTCGCCTTAGAAGTTCAAACGAAACCGCCAATTGATGGAAATTGAGACGTCAGAGCGATGTCGCGTCGCCTAAAATCTCGTGCTTGAGGAGACGAAAGTGAACACTTCCAAACCTCTCCTAGGAAACGTGGGCATGGACAAAGACGTGTCCCCTCATCTCGCCCTGCCCTCTAACCCTGTCCTGCTCGGCGGCGAGAACCGCTCCGGCACCACTCTGCTCAGTGTCCTGCTCGACTCGCACCACGACCTGGTCGTCGGCCCGGAGATCGATTTCACCGAACCTATTAACCTCGGCCCGCACATTCTCGCGGTGTGCGACCTGATGGATGCCCGCGACTCGCGGCTCGCCGGTAGGACGAAGGACACCGTTGACCCTGAGTGGTACGACGGCGGGCACTTCGTTGTGCAGTGCGAGCGTTTCGGTCTCGACCGCGACGATGTACGGAGCCTGGTGATCAGCCTGATGGCCGAGCGCGGTACCGATCTGTCCGCCTTGGAGGACCGCTGCCTGCTCATCAACTCCATCGGCGAATTCCGGCGTGAACAGACGGGAGCCCGACGATGGGGGCTGAAGCTTCAGCGGAGGATCCAGGACATCGGCACGTACGCCGCTATCTGGCCACAAGCGCACTTCATCCACATCATCCGCGACGGCCGCGACCTGACTGCCTCCCACTTCAAGACCGTCCCCGACTGGGGCTACCGGACCGTCGCGGAAGCCGCGCGCGGCTGGCTGGAGGTCGTCACCCGGCCCCGCCGTGCTGCGCCCGACGGCCGCTATCTGGAAGTGCGGTATGAGGATCTGGTCACCCGCCCCCGCGACACTGTCGAGCGGATGCTGGACCACCTCGGCCTGCCATGGGACGATGCGGTCCTGCACCACGCGGAGCACGAGCACGCATTGTTCGACAACCCCTGGGGCCATCCCGCAGCGGAGGCCGCGGGTAAGCCGCTGTATACCGGGCGTAACGGACGGTACCTGCAGGACCTCACGCCCGGGGAGATCGAGGAATTCGAGCGGATCGCCGGGAAGGAACTGGAACACCTAGGCTACGACCTGTCGATGCCGGATCCGGAAAGCGCGGGGTGACGCCGTAGGCACACGAAGCGCTCCGGCGACGCCTGCCCCGCAGCTTCTACCCTCTTCTCGCGACCGGCCGGCGCTCCTCGTGCACCCATCGTTTCCGCTCCTCGCAGATAAGGCGCGCCATATCATGAAGTTCACTGACATACCATCACTCGGTCTGTCTCCGGGCGGTCTCACCGTCTGGCGGGCTTGCGCTACGCCGATGTCCGACACCACCTGGGCAGCCGACCTACGGCGGGCGTCTCACGTGCAGGAAGCGCACATCACATACGCACTCGAGGCGGCCGGTGAGGGTCCCCTGCCACCGTCCTGGCTGGGCTGCGCCTTCGATCTGCCCGCCGAACTCGATGCGGACGCCTTCGCCACTGCGCTGCGCGGCTGGACAAACCGCCACGAAGCCCTGCGCAGCCAACTCACTCTGTCCCCTCGCTGCACACCGGGCGGCCGTCTACAACGCATGATGCTACCGGCCGGCGCCATGAGCATCCACCCAAGTGCGGCGCGGGACTTCACCGACGGCCGGAAGCTGGCGCGGTATCTGGAGGAACTGTTCGACAGCGAAACCGGCCCCCTCGGCTGGCCCGGGTATATCTGTGCCACCATCAGCCGCCCAGAAGCAACCACCGCCTGTCTCGCCGCCGACCACACCCTGACGGACGGTTACTCCGTTCGCCTAACCGCTTATGAGATCCACACTCTGTACGCCGCAGCACTCGCCGCCGCCAACGGCAAGCCCGCCCCACCTCCCCTTCCCCCCACGGCCAGTTACCTCGATTTCGCGGAGGCCGAACGGACCGCCGCCGACGCGCTGACAGCGGCCCACGAATCGATCGTCCACTGGCGGCAGTTCCTCACCGAAGCCGGCGGCCGCCTGCCGGAGTTCCCTGTACCGGGTAGCGACGTGAGCGGCAGCCCCGCCGCCCAGCCAGGCGGATACACCGAGCTTGTCGACGCATCCACCGCGCACGCCTTTGATCGAGTCTGCCGCGCGGCCGGGGGCGCCTCTTTCTCCGGACTGCTCGCCTGCCTGGCCAAGGTCGGCCACGAAATCACCGGCTCGGGCGTATTCCGTACCATGGCCCCCTTCCACACCCGGACGGGTCCCTCGCGGTCCTCCATCGGCTGGTACGAAGGTATGGGCCCCATCGCCTTCCCCTTAAGCGCAACCGACTCGTTCGCTGAGGCGGCGCGCTCCGCGGTCTCCGGCCTCGACGGAGTGAAGGACCTGGTCCAGATACCCACACCCCGAGTGGAGGAGCTCCTCGGCCGACCCCTCCGCGACCCCTTCAAGTTTCGTACAGTGACCTTCGTCGCACCCCGGTGCCCGCGACTGGAACACTTGGCGGATTGTCATCCTCCGCGGCCGCAGCACCGACCCGGACGACGTGTACCTCTGGATCATGCGTACCTACGACGGCCTCTTCGTCAACTACCGTCACCCTGCGACCGGCCCGGCAGGCGTCGCGGTCCCCCCACTACATGGCCAGTATAAAGCATCTCCTCGCCTGCATCGCGAGAACCGCTCGCTGGCCCGCTACCGCCCACCCCAGAGGAGACTATTGACCGTGACGGATATCAGACACATTGCAGCGGACTCGTGTAATTACACAAACTTCGATGCGGTTATCGTTGGCTCTGGGCCATCTGGATCGATCGTCGCCCGAACACTTGCGGAAAAGGGCTGCCATGTGGCCGTCCTGGAATATGGAGGCCTGGTTTCGCCTGGCGCCATGCTCGGGCCTCATCAAGCGGCGTACAGCAAGGCACTCACTTCCAACGGCCCCATCGATGGTAATCCTTGGACAGCGTGCTGCGTCGGCGGCGGGATGTGGTTCTACAACGCGATAACGTTCAGATACCGACAAGCAGATCTGTCGGCCTCCCAATATCTTACGACTGACATGGCGATTGATTGGCCCATTACCCTCCAGGATCTTGAACCCTACTATTCGGAGATCGAGCATCTCCTGGAGATCAGTGGCGCGAATGGGCTTCCATCGTATCCAGCCAGTGCGCGTGGGTTGATGCTAACCAATGCAATGCAGGAACTCAGCATAAGATCAAAGAGCATCCCCCTGGCAATCAGGCCGCCAGGGACCAACATGGGGTGCATCAAGTGTTCCGCTTGCGATGAACTGGTGTGCCCTACGGATGCGAGAGCATCAGTGCTTGCAAGAAACATTTTGGATGACTCCGCCCTGCCAGGAACGATCTCGGTTCTATACGGCTGTTTCGTCAACCGGATCGAAATGCGGAACGACGGTCGGGCTGAAGCCCTTGAGTGCTATGTGCCGCTCTCGTCGGAACTGATCCGGGTCCCAGTTGAAAGGGTCATCGTGTGCGCAAACGCGATACAATCAGCGGCATTGATGCTTCGGTCAAAGAGTGGGCATGCACTTAAGGGAATAGGAAACGAATCCGGCCTCGTTGGGCGAGGCCTCTCATTCAAGATTAGCGGCTACTCCGTCGGCTACATGGAGCCGGCCGATCGCGGCTCCGGTGCATGTGCTCCGCACTGGGGACCGCATGCGACCGTTTATACCGATGAGTTCTACGAACATAACGACGTGCCATGCAGATTTGGCGGCCTCATTTATGAAGCGAATTTCCCCTCGCCGGATGAGAACGTCGGCCTTGTGCGCCTGCACTACATAGCTGGAGAAGAGCCATGGTCGCACAATCGCATCGTGCTTGACGAGGCTGTTGACCAGTACGGTATCCGTTACATCCGTTTCGAATACCGAAACTCGGAAAATGACCGTGCGCGAATGAATTTTCTCGCCGACCGCGCGGATGACATTCTGCGCCACCTTGGCGCATTCCGCATCGAGCGAGAGCCATCTTTCCATGGAAAAGGCGGCTGCCACCTGCACGGCACGATGCGCGCCGGATGTGATCCGAGGACCTCGGTCGTCGACAGCTGCGGCAGGGTCCATGGGTTCACCAACATCCATGTCATGGATGGCTCCGTTATGAACTTCGCGGGGAACAGCAATCCGACACACACAATCATGGCCAACGCCAGGCGAATGGCCATGTCACTCAAGTAAAGGGTAACCGAGATGCTCGATCCTGGAGCTGCCGGACATTTGGCCGAATGGGAGCGTGACACCCGATCATCCATCATATTCCGCTCCGCCAATGGCGCGATGGCGGAGGATATCAACGGCAAGATCTATCTGGATATGACGTCCTGCAGCGGGGCTTCGCCCTTGGGCAGCAATGACCCAGTGTTCAAGGCCAGGCTTGCGCAGGCGATGGAGCAGGAAACTGATATTCTGCCATCGCCGGTGGGTGAGCAACGCCAGATACTCGCCGGGAAAATCGCGGAGATGTTCCCAAGCAATCCCAGAGTGTTCTTTCTGAGGACCGGATCTTGTGCAACGGAAGCGGCGGTTCGGATCGCCCGGCACCGAACTGGCCGGCCGGTCATGCTGACGGCTGGCTTCCACGGATGGCACGACATCTTTCAACAGCTCCCCTGGTCGGACAATCCGCCGGCCAAGGATCAACACATCCAGGATTTCCAATACGACCTCGATATCCTGGAGCAGCAGCTGGTCGGGAACGAGGGGAGAGTCGCGGGAATTTTCGTCACGCCTGAGCCGTCGATCTTTCCTCCGGAATTGCTCCAGGAAATCTCCAGGATGGCAAGCCTGCATGGAGTGTTGCTCATCGTTGATGAGGTTCTATGCGGACTTCGTTACGCCAAGGGTGGCTACTGCCGAAAACACGGTGTGAGAGCCGACCTCATCACATTGGCCAAGGGGATCGCACAAGGCATTGGCCTTTCCGCGGTCGTCGGCACCGCCGGTGCCATGGTGGGAGCCGACAGGGCCTATCTGGGCAATACCTATCTGCGCGAGAACCGGGCCTTTGTGGCCGGCAACCTGACACAGGAAATCTTTGAAGAAGCAGAAATTGCTGCTCGCATCGCCGCGAGCGGCTTAGCGCTCAAGAGGCAGTTCCAGACCTCGTTCGAGCGTAGCGAAATACCGGCGCGCGTACTCGGAAGCGATACCATGTTCAGAATCGTTCTGCCCTCGCAAAAGCATGGAAGGGTCTTCGCGCAGAGGTGTCTGCAGCACGGTATCTACACGGGCTACCCAGGGACATACATGAGCAATGCGTCCATGGACGGTGCATTTTTCGCAGCTTTGCAGCCGGCACTGGAGCGAGCACTCGCAGACTACCGCAAGGACGAGGACATGACTGCACAGGTCACTGACGCATCCATGGTCGAATACTGCGCGGAGGCGTTCCACACCACAGCGAGAGCATGTCTTTCCAACAAGCATCATTGGGCCTGATAGGGGGAGGAAAGCCGTGAAAGATCAAACGAAAACCGCAACCGTCAATGTTCAGCTCGAAGATTATGATCACGTGGCCTTCGATCTGGACGGAACCCTTGTGGATTCGGAGGCTGTGGTCGAAAGCGCACTCCGTCGATGGGCACGGGAGGAACGGATCTCTCCGGATTACGCAATGCGGATGTCGGCCGCCCGCCGGGACGTCGACCTGGTGGCGGCGGTCGCGCCCGGTCTCTCGCCAGAACGCGAAGCAGCTCGCATTGCGGATTATGAGGTCCAAGCGATGGGACTGTTGGAACTGATCCATTGCGCCGCAGAGTTCTATAGCTCGATCCCCGCCGAACGGAGATCTATTGTCACCTCTTCGGCAAGGGTTTCGGCCCTTGCGCGCCTCAAGGCGGCTGGACTCTCCTGCCCGAGGATCATGATTGCAGCCGAGGACGTCAGTCAAGGAAAGCCGCATCCGCAACCCTATCAAACGCTGTTGCGAATGCTGCGCATCACTCCCAAAAGATGCTTGGTTTTCGAGGATTCCAGCACCGGAATTGAAGCGGCGATCGCTGCAGGCTGCGCCTGCGTAGGTGTCGGCCCCAATGCCAGGGGTCACCCTGACAGCAGCGGCTGGATAGAGAACTTTTGCGAGGCTCCCTTTCTAACCGGCCGCGCTGAACCTGCTTCCCAGACTTAAGACGGCCACGAAATGAAAGTATCAACGAAACCCCGCACACCGCTGTTTGATGAGGTGCTGGTAGAAGGCTCGGTACTTGAGCATTACGAAGCGGAGCGAAACGACTATGACGAACTCCTCGATGAACTATTTCGTTCGTCTAGCGCAATTCGTGAAAAGATTGGCCGCCGTTGTATTTGGCACATAAGTTCCACCGCGTTCGGCGGTGGGGTGGCCGAAATGCTTCCACACCACATATGCCTCCTTCGGGAACTTGGTTTTGATGTGCGTTGGCTCATCTTTAAACCGAAGGAAGAGCAATTTTTTCAGTTCACCAAAGGACTTCACAATTCTCTTCACGACGCCACCGTGGCAGGCTTGAATGATCTGCTGCCCCATTATCTTGAGGCATCGAAGCAAGGCGCCGCGCAGCTGGAAAGGATCATCAGACCTGATGGCTTTCTGGTTATTCATGATCCGCAGCCACTTGGTGCAGCCGCGAAGTTCCTGGAATCTCACCCGCACCCGGCTATCTGGCGATGCCACATCGGCTATCCAAAACGCACCCCGACAGTCGACGAAATCTGGAGGTTTCTGGGGGAATACCTCCGTAAATTCCAGCGCATTGTCCTGAGCGCAAAGGAATATGCCTTTGATACCGGTCTCCCCATAGATATCATCCAGCCATCGATCAGCCCATTCTCAAGCAAGAACCGTAACTATGAAGGGCCAGCACGCCAGACGCTGGAGAATTCGTTTTCGTTCAATAGCCAAGAATTCGAGCCCACCCCATCCCTTCAGGACATTCTCGGCTCGCGGTATTTCCTGCATGTATCCAGGTGGGATGGACTGAAAGGTATTGACCGGATCATCGCCGCTTTTGATCGCTTTGTGAAAATGGCGCTCGACGAGGCATACGATATACGCTTGGTGGTCGCGGGACCGGATCCTTTGGATGTTGCCGACGATCCTGAAGGACGCGAGTATTTCGACAAATGCGTCGTATTATGCTCTCAATTGCCCAAGGAAGTGCGGCGGCGCGTGTATCTGGCCTGTATCTCGATGAAGGACCACGACGCAAATGCCGAAATTGTCGGCCGGCTGCAACAGAACGCCCATGGAGTATTTGCGCTCTCTCGCGAAGAGGGCTTCGGCCTGACAGCAACAGAGGCTCTGTTCCGAGGCAAACCCGTCGTGGTGTCGTCCGCTTTTGGTCTGAAAAGGCAGGTCGTAAATGGACTGAATGGCGTTGTCCTCGACGAGCCGGACATCGAGGACAAAGCTGCAGAAATGATGCATCACCTTGCAACCAGTTATAGTGATTTCGAGGAGATGGCCAGAACCGCGCGCCAAAACTGCCTGCGCTCGAGTACGCAAATCTCGCAAATTCCAAAGTGGTATGACTCGATTCAATCGGCTCTATCCAGCTTTGAGGAGGTGCAATACCGGGAACCGTTCAAGCCAACAACGGTCATCTGAGCCAGGCGGCGGAATCTGGACGACCTTGCATACTGCATTGCGATAAGCCCATGGCAGCGCAAGCCGGCCGCCATAGCGCGATCGCTCCAGTAACCGGCATCTCACGCTGTTCGAAGACTGAGATAATCAACTTCCCGCAGAACCAATCATTGATGGGGCATGCCTCCGAGCGGTAAAGCACAACTTGAAATCGCCATATTGCGTTCGTATGTATTCCTTGCTGAACAGGCTCGGCTCGCTCTCATATGTGATCGAGCGCCCGGTCTTTTTTTACCTGAAGTCGACCATTTGCCACCCCAGGTGCAGCCGGGGTCCGCTTAAACCAAATGATTCCAGAATTACGCTGTGCGGATCAACAGGCCGCAAAGCTATTTCGGCTGAATGGTGCAGCCTGTGCAGTTGACCGGCAGCATGATTCATGCGGCGCGTGAATCCCGAACTTCGACCATGCGCCAAACCAAACAATTCCAATTAAGGAGCAAGCCGTGATGGCTTGAAAACAACATGAAAAGAAATCAACGAAGACAGGTGATATCTTCCAGTATCCGCACGAGGGCCTCAACATTGGGGCCTGCAGGCCTGAAGACAGGCAACGCTCACGGTTCGCAAAAAAACTATGAGCGCAATTTGGAACTTGCATATGCCCAGACTTTGCTCGGCAACCGCGTCGAGGCAGAGAATTACTACCAGCATGCAGAGCACTATTTCCGCTGCGGAGCTGTCACGGGAACCCCACAGCAGCCTGACGTGAGCGAAACGGCTGTCTTCGGCAACAACCGTCCGTTGGCTATGGTGTATTAAAAGCGTCATCGATCCACCGTCAGCTGAAAGGAGAGCATGAGGAATTGTGGGGCGGGTGACGAAGCCGGCATGCGCGGCATATCGGCTGGATAACGGCATGAGTTCCACCGTCGAAGGCAGTCAGAACTTGCCAGCTCGGTAACGGCTGTGCTGTCCAGAAACGGGGGATGGGGCATCAGGCTCGGCTGTGCACAATGCGAGCCGGGCTTTCGCCCCGAGCGGAGGCGTGAGGTAGATCGCATATGTGGGTTCAGAGTTCGGCAGCCCTGTCATCGGGGTGGGCCAGTCCTATCAGTTCTATGTATATTAGCGGAGCGGCCCATTCGCGACGTACGGACCATGGAACGGTGTGATGATCGGGCCAGCAGGCTTCCTTCACGCAAGGAACTCCTTTTCGTTGGCCTTCATCTGGTCCATCTTCTGGAGACGGAAAATTTCCTCGACTGAAACGATGTCCTTGTCGACATTGTGAATGCCGCGATCCTTAAGGATCCGCGCGAATACATCCTTCATAGCCGTCACCGAAGCGCGGACCGCATGGTTACCATAGATGACGACCGAGATTTTTCCCAAATCCTTGATCCGGGCCTCGTTCATCTGGGGATAGGCGGTCGGAATGACTACAATGCCGGCCTTCCCTTTCCAGGCTCGGACAAAGCTCTCCACCTCATCGGGCGTCTTCTGCTTGGAGTGGACGACGATGAGGTCGGCGCCAGCAGCTTCATACGCGGCGGCTCGATCGACGGCCTCTTTCTCGCCGAGACCGGCGATCAAAGCCTCTGTTCGAGCAATGATCAGGAAGTTCGGATCGGAGCGTGTCGCGATCGCTGCGCGGAGCTTGCCCTGGAATTCCTCCACCCGAAGCAGTTCCTGCCGACCATCAGCCAACAGGCTGGTCACTTTGGGAAAGGTCTTGTCCTCGATAACAACTGCTGCTGCGCCTGCATGTTCGTATTGCTTCACCGCGTGAATCACGTTGATCGCATTTCCGAACCCTGTATCGATATCGGCGATGATCGGCAGCGACGACTGCTCCGCCATTGCGCGCACCATCTCGAGGTGCTCTCTCATCGAGACGAGGCTGACATCGGGGAGGCCATACAAAGCCGACAGCTCAAAGCCGGACGCCCAAATGCCGTCGAACCCGGCTTCCTCGACAAGACGGGCCGACAACGGACTATGTGCGGCCATCACATGAGCGAGGCCGTTCTTCGAAATGATGTTCTTGAGAAGCGTGCCCTGGCTCATGCTGCTTTGTCCTGAGAAAGTTTGGTGCAAGCCGCGGTGATGCGGTCGCACGCTGTGGTAAGGTCGTTGATCGAGGAGGCGTAGGAAATGCGGATGTACGGGGAGGCTAGGAAGCCTGAGCCCGGAACGACCGCGACACCCGCTTCTTCGAGCAGATACATGGCGAAGTCTGTATCGGTCGCGATCACTCTGTCCGCTTCCGTCTTCTGGCCGAGGACATCGGCGCAGTTGGCGAATACGTAGAAGGCTCCGTCAGGGACGGTGCAGCTCAATCCCGGCGCGGCATTGAGCCTTTCAACGACCAGGTTTCGGCGCTTCTCGAACTCAGCCTTGAACTCGGGAACGTATCCTTGGTCACCGGCAATCGCTTCGATAGCCGCATATTGGGAGATCGAGCTGGTGTGCGACGTGGTCTGCCCCTGAATGACATTGATCGCCTTGATAAGCTCGATGGGCCCGGCGCCATAGCCAACGCGCCAACCCGTCATCGCATTGGTTTTCGATACACCATTGATCGTGACCGTGCGGTTGAAAAGGTCGGGGGCAGCGCTCGCCATTGTCGCGAACCGCGCTGCTCCGTAGACTAATTTCTCGTAGATATCGTCTGACAGGATGTAGACGTGTGGATGCCGCCTCAGAACGTCGGCCAGTGCGGCAAGCTCGTTTTCGCTGTAGACGGCGCCCGTGGGATTGCTGGGCGAATTCAGCATCAGCCATTTGGTGCGGGAGGTGATCGCCTTCTCAAGCCCCTCCGGCGTCAGCTTGAAGCCGTGTGCTTCCGGGCAGTTGACGATCATGGGGTCACCACCGGCGAGGCGCACCATATCGGGGTAAGAGACCCAGCAGGGAGCGGGGATGATGACCTCCTCGCCGGGCTCCAGACTGGCAAAGAGCGCGTTGAAGACCACCTGTTTGGCCCCGCAGCCGACCGTGATCTGGTCGATCGAATAGTTGAGGCCATTTTCCCGCGCCAGTTTGTCTCGAATTGCTTCTCTTAGCGGTGCCACTCCGGCCACCGCCGTGTATCGGGTTCGACCATGACGGATTGCCTGGATACCGGCTTCAACGATATTGAGGGGGGTGTCGAAGTCTGGCTCGCCCTGACTGAGCGTAATGACCTGATGGCCTTGCGCCTTGAGCGCGGCCGCTCGAGCCGTCATCGCCTTTGTTTCGGATGGACGAATGGATTTGAGGCGGCTTGAAACGAGTGACATGGACAACTCCAGGAGTGGGGCCGTACATGGCGGACGTGATCCTGACAGGCGCCACAGGACCATGGCACGACACATGGGCAATATGTCCATGAGACCTGCGAAAATACGGATTGGGCAAATCCATATATCGAATCTATCGATGCAACAGTCGCATTATTCGATCCGGCTGGATTCCGCGATCAAAGCCTCCTTGCGGCAAAGGCGCACCAGCCAACGACAGAAAGCACGCGCAAGTTCCGGGTTATTGCTGCGGTCCACAGCATATGCTCGATACTGCATTCCACTTGGTGTGCACGAATTTGGAACGACCTTGAGCAAACCGTTACGCACCAGGTCGCCTACCACGATCTCAGGCGCGACAAGCAGGCACTTGCCAGTGATGACGGCGGGCAGCGCCATATAGTGGTGATCGTATCGCGCCCCCGGCTTGATGTCGTCAGAAGTCAAATCATGGGCCTTCAGCCAGGCAGGCAGGATGTCGGGGCGAGAGGTAATCGTGAGGATCGGCAAGGACCTGGCGATTGCCATGCCTTTTCCAGCTATGTGACCGGGAGCGCCGACGCAGACAAGATGTTCACGATAAACTTCCCAGTGGTCCGATGGTTCGACGAGAGCGAGGTCACGCGTAATCAGGACGTCAAAACCATCGGTCGAAGATGGCAGCGACAGGGAACTCATTACGTCGACGACAGCACCACCCATCTCGGTGGAGAATTCCTGGAGATTCGGGATCAGGAACGTATAGGCGAAAGTTGGCAGGGACGAATTGACGACGATCCGATTGATCTCGCGGCGCTCTCGTCGGCGCATTCTTCGCGCCGTGAATGAGATATGATCGAGAGGTTCGGCTACTGAACTGGCGAAGAGCCGTCCGAAATCGGTCAGCTCGGTGTATCTGCCCTGTCGTTTGATCAACCCGGCGCCGAGATAATCTTCGAGGACCGCGAGATACCTGCTGACCGAACTCTGTGTGGTGCCGAGCGCCTCGGCTGCCTTGGTGACGCTCCTTTCTCTCGCGATCATAGCGAACGCCCTGATTGCGTTCAGGGGCACATCGCCGACCTCTGATCCCATTTTTAGTCACTCCATGTTGTAAGCCCATCCATCGAATAGTGGCGGTGCTGGATCGTATTATTAAATATATGTCACAGATTTGTTACGTCAGACCGATACGCCGCGCTGCAACGAAGAATGAAGTTGTGTCTGCAGGGTCGGTCCCCATGAAAATTCTTATTGTAAGCTTTGACGGGCTACGACCCGATCTGATCAGTCCCGAACTCACCCCCAACGTAGAGCGGGTACGAAGAAGCGGTACGACGTTGTCCCGCCATCGAACGGTCTATCCTAGCGAGACGCGGGTTGCATTTCCGAGCTTGGTTACAGGAGCGACATCCAGCAAGCACGGAATGGTGGGCAACAAATATGTCGATCGAAAAGCTGTACCGCAGCTCTACGTTGACACTGCTGATGCGCGCCTCATCGACCGATTGAACCGCCAAAGCAATGGCGGCCTGATGACCACGCCGACGCTGGGTGAGATCCTCCACAAGGCCGGAAAGAGCCTCGCGGTCCTTGCTACCAATACCCCTGGGACGACCCGGCTATTCAACCACCAGGCCGAAACCTTCGGTCATCTCCGGTTTTCCGGACATTTCCGTGAAGCCTGTTCACCAAATGATCTGCTTGACCACGCAGAGGCCCATCTCGGTCCGCTGCCGCCCGCTCCACCGCAAGGCCAGCCGGATACCGATGGGCAAGTCTGGATCACGTCCGCTTTTCTCGATTTTGTCTGGCCGACGCTGGAGCCTGATGTAACGATAATTTCCTATGGGGAGCCCGACACGACTTCGCATTTCCATGGAACCGGGGCAGCCGCCACCCGCGAAATCATCTCCTTTTGCGATGCACAGTTCGGTCGCGTGCTCGACTGGTGGGAAGCGGA
The DNA here is from genome assembly GCF_040322975.1 of Mesorhizobium sp. M0074. Lineage (NCBI taxonomy): Bacteria > Pseudomonadati > Pseudomonadota > Alphaproteobacteria > Hyphomicrobiales > Phyllobacteriaceae > Mesorhizobium > Mesorhizobium sp. M0074. Next base: position 31,516 of record NZ_JAMYUM010000027.1, on the reverse strand, counting down.
TGGGAGGGCCGCCGGCGTTCAGATCATCATCGCTTCCGATCATGGCCATATCACCGCACATAGCCGTGTCTCGGTCATCGAAGAACTGAAGGCTGACGGCTTCAACCCAGGCCCGGCACCAGAGGCTGGCGTGGACCTGGTAGTCGTTCCCGGGCAGGTCGGCGCGTTTTACCTGGCCGATCGCTCTGAAAGCAATTTAGGTCGTCTCGTGGAGGCCCTGATCGAACGGCCCTGGTGCGGGCCGATCTTCACCGCCGCTCGAAACGCTGTCGAGGGCATCGCCCCAGGCAGTTTCGCAAGCACTCTGGTCTTTGCCGACCATGAGCGCGCGCCTGACGTCTATTTCTCGTTCAGGGCCGACGACGACGTCGACGAGTTCGGGCTGGCGGGCAGAACCTGGTATGACAATGCGCGGCGTCCCGGCCTTGGCGTGCATGGCGGGCTGCATCCGAAAGAGCTTGCCGCAGTCGGCATCGTGGCAGGTGCGGCATTCCGGGATGCAGGACAGAATTCAGACATTCCATCGGGCATCTGCGACTTCGCGCCCACCGCTCTTCATCTCCTGGAAGTGCCAATCCCTGCGTCGATGACAGGAAGGGTGCTGAAGGAAGTACTGCAAAGCGCCGCTGACCTGCCTGCCATCAGTTTGGAACCAGAGGTCTTCGAAACTGGTCTCAATGGTTACCGGCAGATCCTCCGGCGCATTTGTATGGATCAGACAACTTACCTGGAAGGCGGCTCGGTTGCCTCCAACGACATTGCGGAGGCTGCTGAGTAATGAGCGGAATATCTATCGACGCAATCAAAAAGTCTTTCGGGCCGACATCCGTCCTACGCGACGTCTCCCTTAAGATCGCTGACGGCGAGTTTCTGACGCTACTGGGTCCGTCGGGCTGCGGCAAGTCGACACTGCTGCGCATCCTCGCAGGCCTTGAGGTACAGACTGCCGGTTCTGTGTCGATCGGCGACCGGGTTGTCGACGGGGTACGCCCGAAGAAGCGCGACGTGGCTATGGTGTTCCAGTCCTATGCGCTCTACCCACATATGACGGTGGCGCAGAACATGGCCTTGCCGCTGCGGATGCGGCGCCTTTCATCCTCGCAGCGGCTGCCTGGGGTCGGCCGGTTCATGCCGGGAACGACAACGACGGCCGCTGAGATCGAACGGGACGTCATGCGCACCGCTAAGGCCTTGGGCATCGGCCATCTGCTGGCGAGAAAGCCTGGGCAGTTGTCCGGCGGCCAGCGCCAGCGTGTGGCCGTCGGCCGCGCCATGGTACGCCAGCCGGCGGTCTTCCTGATGGATGAACCGCTCTCCAATCTCGACGCCAAGCTCAGGGTTCAGATGCGCGCCGAGATCAAGGAACTGCACAAGCGGCTCGGCGTCACCTTCGTCTATGTCACCCACGACCAGTCCGAGGCCATGACCATGTCGGATCGTGTCGCTGTGATGTTGGACGGCGAGTTGCTCCAGGTCGCTCCGCCGCAGGAGATCTATGCCGATCCGGACGATCGGCGGGTAGCCGAGTTCATCGGCTCGCCCAAGATCAACATACTGGATGCGAAGTTGCGGGAGGGCGGACTAGCCGATACGGCTGGCACGAGCTTTTCTATTCCCGGCAATACCGGACCGGGTACAGCCCTGAGCCTTGGCATCCGCCCCGAAGCCTTCCATCTCGTCGATGCCAGTGGCCCGAATGTGCTGACCGGTTCGGTGAGGCTGGTCGAGCACATGGGCTCTGATCTCTTCGTCCACCTTGATGTTCCAGGTGCCGGCCATCCGGTCGTTGGCCGCCTGCTGGCCGAACGCGCACCGCAAATCGGTTCGGGCCAGACCCTGCATCTTGGCGTCAAGCCGGAACGACTGCTGCTGTTTGCCGCCGACGGCAAGCGCGTGCGTTTACGGGATGATGTAGGGGCAAAGGTGTTGAGGATGAAGGAGCACGCCTAATGAGTGTCGCGTCTCCCACGACGCCGGAACAGTCCGCTTCTTCGACAGGCAGTTCCGGAACCCACAAGGCGCTACGCCGCCAGCGGATCGGCGAAACGTTCGCGGCCTGGTCGTTGGCCGGTCCGGCGCTTCTCTTGCTTGTCGTACTATTCTTCCTGCCGGTCATTGCCGTCTTCGGCATTGCACTCACCGACTGGCAGTTCGGCGCCAGCACGCTCTCTTTTGTCGGGTTCGCCAACTTCAGCGAGGTCTTCTCCGACGAGGGTTTTCGCGCTTCGCTTGTCAACACCATCCTCTATGTCGTGATCGTCGTGCCCGGCACAATCATCCTCGGCCTTGTGATTGCGCTCTTGATCGAAAGTGGCAAGTCTTGCCGAGCCTTCTACCGCGCCATCCACTTCCTGCCCTTCATGGCCACGCTGACCGCCATGGCGATCGCCTGGGAGGCACTGCTGCATCCAACCATCGGTCTCGTCAACCAGACACTCACCGGCCTCGGATTGCCGACGGCCAATTGGCTGCGCGACGAGAACACGGTGCTGCCGGTTCTTGCTGTCATCGGCATCTGGCAAAACCTCGGCTATGCCATGGTGTTGTTCCTCGCAGGCCTCAAGTCGATACCACAGGACCTCTATGACGCTGCCGACATCGACGGCGCTGACCTTTGGCTCGACCGGCTGCGCACCGTCACCCTGCCGATGCTTGGGCCTGTCACCATGTTCGTGTTCATCGTCGTGGCGCTCCGGGCCTTCGAGACTTTCGACACAGTGCAGATCCTCACCCAGGGCGGGCCGCGGCATGCCTCCGAGATGCTGCTCTACACCCTCTACCGCGAGAGCTTCGAATATCTGCGTACCGGTTATGGCGCCTCTGTCGCCGTCGTCTTTCTCTTTATCGTCGTCGCGCTAACGCTCATCCAGGCCCGCGTGCTGGACAAAAGGGTTCACTACCAATGAGCATCCGTCACCTTGCGCCGCCATCGGCCCTTCTTCGCCATGCCGCTCTGCTGATCACGGGTGCGCTGATCCTGATACCCTTCGTCTGGATGATCAGCCTTTCGATCAAGCCGCCGGGCGAGATCTTCCGTGCGACCTTCAGTTTCTGGCCTGAGCAGTTCTACGGCATCGAGAACTACACCAAGGCGCTGACCGGAGCACCGCTGCCGCAGTATATGCTGAACGGCGTCTTCGTCTGCGCCATGATCGTAATCGCCCAGATCATCGTCTGCGCACCGGCGGCCTATGCGCTGGCCAAGCTCGACTTCCCCGGCAAGAACCTTTTGTTCGCCATGGTGCTGATCGCGCTGATCCTGCCGCATGAGGTGCTGTCGCTGCCGCTGTTCATCCTTGGTTACCAGATCGGCATCCTCAACACCTATGCGGCGCTGATCCTGCCGTACGTCGTCTCGCCCTTCGGCCTCTTCCTGTTCCGGCAGTTCTTCAAGACCATCCCCGACGACGTCATCCACGCCGCCCGTCTCGACGGGCTGTCGGAACTTTCCATTGTCTGGAAGATCGTGGTGCCGATGGCGTTGCCGGCCATAATCGCCTTCGGCATCTTCTCCGTCGTCGGCCATTGGAACAGCCTGTTTTGGCCGCTGATCGCCGTGCGAGACCAAAACCTCATGCCGCCGCCGCTTGGCATCATGGCCTTCAAGAACGAGGAAGCCGGCAACGATTACGGGCCGCTGATGGCTGCGTCCACCATCGTCGTCGCACCTCTCATCATCGCCTTCCTTTCCGCCCAACGCTGGTTTGTCGAGGGGACGACTGGCGGAGCAATCAAATAACCAAGGGAAATACCATGAAGCGTCTCACTTCCATCGTGACTTGTGCCTTTGTACTTCTCGGCTGCACAATAGGAGTTTCGTACGCTCAAGATGCGACGCTCCGCATCGCTGCCGCGCCTTCGATCTACCAAGGAATATACGAAAAGATCACTAAAGAATTTCAGACGCTGCATCCGGAGATCAAGGTCGAACTGATTCCGGCGGTCCGCGAGGATGAAGAACTCCTCCAAAATACGATGCGCGCAGCCGTTACCGGCACTCTCCCGGACGTGCTCTTCATCAGTCCCAATGTTATGCGACCGCTGATCGACCGCAAGATCGCGACGGACCTGGCCAGGATCGGAGCCTCGGATCAGGCTCTTGGCAGCCTGGGTTTGATCAGCGGGGCTACGGGCGTGGGAATGGTCGAAGGAAAGCTTTATGGGCTGCCGTTCGGCGTATCTGTTCCAGTGATCGCCTACAACGCCGATCTGGTGGCCAAAGCCGGCGGGGACCCAGATCATTTCCCAACTACTTGGCCTGACACGGTTGCCTTGATGAACAAGATCGCGGCGGCAGAAGGCAACCTTGGCGGCTTCTTGGAATATGACAACACCGGCAACTGGACATACAAAGCACTGGTAGCAACACTTGGCGGTCGCATGATGACCGCCGACGGTCGGCAGATCATGTTTGACAACGCGGCAGGTCGAGAAGCTTTCCAGATTCTCCAAGCTTTTGGCCGAGCGGGTCAGGCTAAAGCCGACATGACTCGTGATCAGGCGCGCCAAGCTTTTGCTGCAGGGACGATCGGGCTTCTGGTTACTTCAAGCGGCGCCCTTCCCAATCTTGAAAAGCAAGCAGCTGGCAGATTTGACCTTCGAGCCGCACCTCTCCCGCTCGTGGACTCGGTTGGCCGCATACCAGCGGCCGGAACAATTCTTATGATTACTTCCAAGAACGAAGAGTCAAAAGCCCTAGCGTGGGATTTCGTCAAATTCGCTGTTGGGATTGACGCGCAAACCATTATGGGGAGAGAAACGGGATTGCTGGCGGTTAACCAGGCAGCACTGGACGACCCGAACCGCTTGGGGAAGCAAATGCAGGATCGGCCCAATCAAAAGGCCGCCAGCTCGGAACTGTCTCACCTCACTGAATGGTATGCCTTTCCAGGTGAGAATTCGATGAAGATCACGGACGTCATCAAGAATTATCTTCAGGCCGTTCTGACGTTGCGACGGCAGCCTGACGAGGCCCTGGCCGCGATGAAGAAGGATGTCGAAAAGCTGCTAGGGTTGGAATGATGGATATTCAGAGCCTTTGGCGACGGCCTACGGCCCGGCGACGGCTGCGTCCACTGATCATCGCCCATCGGGGAGCGTCCGCCCAAGCTCCCGAGAACACAATCGCCGCCTTCAACGCGGCGATCACCTCGCAAGCCGATGCCTTCGAAACGGACGTAATCCTGACACGAGATCGAATCGCTATTTGCCACCACGATCTGACTTGTCGGACTACGGGCGAGGATGTTCTTCACTACACACGTGACCTTGATTGTCATGATCTTATTCTCTTATTGCCGAACGCTCCGACGTTAGCTCAAGCCTGCCGATTAGCCTTGCCGATCTTTCTCGACATCAAGGAGGCGGAGGCCGCCGACATTTTCAATATCCTGGCTTTGCCGGAGATTTCTGCGGCCCCACATCGCTTTCTTGTCGGCGTACATTCCGTCTCGACGGCGGAGGCAATTGCGGACCGACATCCCGGAATTGCCCAAGTTTCTCTAATTACGACGAGAGACGAAAATGAGGTGTTCACCAGAACGCTGCCAGGGCAATGGGTCCGCCTACGTCACGCCGATGCCAGCCAACATGCCATATCCCGCATGAAAGATGCCCGTATGCAGGTGATGATAACCTGTGGCGGCGGGAAAAGACCTGTTGGGGACGCCGTCCCGTCAGAAATCGCCGAACTTGCTGCGGCCGGAGTCGACGCTCTGATCGTCAACGACCCCGAACTCGCGCATCGGGTTTTTCAACAGCGGTCGACAATGATTGGGCCGCAATGAGAGATAACGTCTTGACCAACGCGACGCTTCATATCGGCTCGATATCACAGTCGCCAACAGCAACGCATCCCATTGATCTCTCTAGGTCGATTCCTCCCATGCCTCCGCTCTTTACCCCAATGCTCCAACGAACGTTGGCGAGACTCGCAGCGCGAGACGATATTGGCCTTCTTTCGCGGAATAGTCTTGCCGGCGGCACGGCAGTCGATCGCGAGGCGGCCAGACTGTGGCTTCGATCGCGATTGAAGGAACCACCGGATAATCGCTTGATCGTCACCAATGGAACACAGGGCGCACTCCTGTTGCTGTTCGAAGCACTGGTTGGCCAAGGCGGTCTCCTCGCAGCTGAAGCGTTATCCTACGGCGTCTTGCCCCAATTAGCGGCAAGAGCGCATATCCGGGTCTGCAGTCTTGATTTGGATGCTGATGGTATTGAGCCATCCTCATTCGAGTTAACCTGCAAGACGCACCGACCTCGCGCCTTATATTGCAATCCGACGGTTCACAATCCGACAGCGATCATGATGCCCGCAGAACGCAGAAAGACCATCGCCGAGATTGCCAGACGGCATGCCGTCACGATCATTGAAGACGAACCCCTTGGTTGCCTTCATCCGGAGGCCCCGCCGCCAATGGCCATGATCGCACCGGACATCACCTGGTACATCGCCGGGCTGACGAAGGGGTTGGCACACGGCTTCAGGGTCGCTTACGTCGTTGGACCAACGGCGGTTGAAACGCAGGCGGTCGCCACCGGTGCAAACCGTTTGTCGTATTGGTTTCCTTCGCCGGTCTCCACCGCGATCGTCAACGATTGGATCGTCTCCGGCGTCGCCGATCGCGTCCGCAATGCGATCTCTGCCGAAGCGGCGTGTCGTCAACAATTAGCGGAAGAGATCCTTGGCAACCACGACCTAGCCATTCAACCGGGCGGCTTGCACGCCTGGCTGAGCCTCCCACCCGGCCTCGATCGTCGCAACTTTGCGCAAGTGCTCGCTCGCGATCGCGTTTTGGTCCGCCCTTCGGACGCCTTCGCGATCGAACCGGAAAGGAACCACGCCAATGCGATCCGCATCTCGCTGAGCGGCCCTCTAGACCGCGGGGAGGTCGAAAAGGGACTTCGGATCATCGCAAGCGCCCTTGAAGGCCGTGCATGACCAAGCTTCGTATCCTAGTAACCCATGATTTTTTCGGGTGCTTTGCGCCGCTCAAGACGACGCGCGGACTTCTGGGCGGGGGAGCGCGTCTCCGATCGATGATCGATGAGATGCGCGGCCAAGGTCCAACCGTCTGGATTGACACCGGCGATCTCGTTCAAGGCGGCCCCTTGACTTTACCGACCAGAGGCAAAGGGGGCATTATTGCAGCGTCCGAACTAGGTGTCGACGTCTCGATTGCGGGCAATCACGAATTGGACTTCGGCATCCCGTTTTTCCTCGAAAGCCTAGAGACCTTTCCGTTTCCCGTCCTGGGGGCCAATGCCGGTCTGAGCCTCGATGCAACGACCATCATTGCCACTCCAGTTGGTGATGTCGGCGTGGTGGGCCTGACGCACCATGATCTCGCCTCGATGCGATCATGGAGCATGACGCCCGATCGCGAAATGCCTTGCCAGAGCCAGCTCGACAGGGCCATCGACGTCGTCGCCTTGGCGAATGAATTGCGACGTCAGGGAGCAGCCATCGTTGTGGCCGCTCTCCATGATGGAGTTGACTGGCATTTCGACATTGATCGACGATGGAATGTTTTTCCGGAGAGGCTGGTGCGGATATGTTCACAATGGGCCGGGGCTGTAGATGCCATCTTGTGTGGCCACACTCTCGGCCGGTTCAGCGGAACGATTGCTGGCACGCCCGTCATCCAGCCGTGGCCGCTTGGTTGCGAAATCGGGATTGTCGAGATCGGCTATGATTGCCAGACGCAATCGTCGTTTCAATTGGTTGAAAGCCAAGGTCCTCTGCCATGGAAATGGAGCGGCTATGGTGCCGACATAATTGACACTGCTGAAGGCAATGTACTCGGCTATCTGGCGGAGCCGCTATATTCTGAGGCCAACGGCCAGTCTTCTCTCGCGTGCTTCTTGGCGCATGCGATCTCGGAGATTAGCGATGCCGATGCTGCGGTGGTATATTCAACCTACAGCCAACCGGTGATTGACGGTCGCTTCGCTTTCCTCGAGCATGGATATGTCACAGAGCTCGATATCCTTCAACTCGTCCCCTACAGCGACTTTGGGATCGTGGAAACCGAGATCAACGACAGGGAATGGATCCGCATCAGCGAGTTGTTCGGTCCGCGACCACAAAGCCGTTCCACGATCTGGTCAGCGGTGAAAAAGCGGCAGCGAAATAATGGCGTATTCACACTGGCGACGATTGGCGGAGCTGCAACCGCTGTCCTTTCCGGAATCATCGGCCGTGATCTCCTATGGCAACGGCGAGGGCCGTGCCTTCTTGACGGGCTTACGGCTGTTCTGCACGCGCCCGCACGATATCTGCCGTGATCGGCAAAAAGAGGCTGAGCAACACGAAGCGCGCGACTTGATGAACAGCGACATAAAGCGGGTCGTCACCGAGAAGAATCGACGTGGCGATCAACGCATCCAATCCGCCGGGAGCATAGGCGATGAGGACTTGTTGCCACGGCAGCTTGCCGATGGATGTCATGACCAGGCTGCCCAGGATACCTATGAAGGTAGCAACTAGGAGGGACACGAGCGACGGCGCCAGTAGTCTGGCAATATCTCGCAAGTGCATGCCGGAAAAACGCGCCCCGATACCGGCCGAGATGATGATGCAGGCCGGTATTACTAGGCTGTCCGGCGAAGCATCAACGAACCATCCGCTTGCCCGACAAAATGCCGCCCCGACGATCCCACTGATCAACATGCTCGCTGGACCTTTCATCCCTTTGATGAATAGGCCGAGGCCAAAACAGATCCCGAACACGAGTGCGGTCGGCCAAAGGGTGGATGTTGAAGGAAGTGACTGAATCAATGTCGGCCGGCCTAGTCCGACCGGTAGCAGAATCATGACGGCGAAGACTCTCATAAGTTGAACGATCGCGACTTTTACTACATCAGCACGTGTTTGGGCGGCCATCGAAAGAGCTATACCGACGGCGCCGGGAGAGGATGCCCAGAATGCTGTGGCCACATCCCAGCAGAAGATCCGGCGCAATGCATAGAAGGAACTGATGAGCATCAAGGTCACGGTAACCACCATCGCCACCAAACTGAGTGGCCATGTAGCCGCCATCTCCAACTCTCTAACGCCGATACGCGATCCGACCGATATTCCAAGTGCGGTCGTAGAAGCATTCGTCAGCCATTTGGACGGGCTTGGAAACGGGTGTGACAACGCGACCACCGCGGCAGCGCATATTCCCCCGGTCAGCCATGGTGCAGCCAATCCGGCCAGACTGGCGGCAATGCCGCCCGCCGCGGCGACAGCAAGACCAATGCACCACGAACCATCTTTGCGCCCGCCGGCCGACGCATCCATCAGGGATCGGTCGCGCTTCCAATGGCTCATGGTACCCTCGAATAGCAGCGCTGTATAAACGGAGAATAGGTCATGATCGCAAAAGGGACTTCAGACGTTCGAGCCCAAGTTCAAGGTGCTCATCCGTTTCTGGTGTGGTGAGTGCGACCCGCACGGCCGCCGGCTTCGGAGGACCGTCGCTGCCGTCGATTGCGAACATATCGGCTGGTCGGATCAAGAGGCCCTGCTCGGCCGCGGTGGCGACGAAATCGACGGCAGAACGGGGAGAAGGAACCGGCAGCCAAATGTGGAGAGCGCCCGACTGCGAATAGAAAGGGACATCGCGCAAGATCCGCCTTGCGATGTCTTGGCAATGCAGAGCTCGTCCAGCGATGGCAGCGGCGATGTCTTCAATCGCTTTTTCTACAATCAGTCTCGTCGCAATGTCTGCTGAGAGGGCGGATGGAAACCAGAACGAATGTCTTGCGGCCGATTGCACCAGCGTTTCAGCCGCATTCGCGGACGGCGCCACCATGTAGGCCACCTTCAAACCCAGAGATACGCACTTAGACAAGCTTTGGATATACCAGACGACATCCGGCCCAAGCGCTGCCAAGGGGAGCGGCGCCGCCGCATGCAGTGGACCAAGGACATCATCTTCGATGACGAGGAGATCGAATCGTCTTGCCAGTTCGATAACGGCCTGACGGCGCTCCGATCCCATTATTGCCGTGGTTGGGTTATGCAGCGTCGGATTGCAAAAGAGCGCTTTGGGGCGATGGCGCTCACAAGCCGCTTCGAGCGCTTCGGGCAGTAACCCCTCCTCATCAATCGCAACCGGCTGGAGAATGAGGCCGAAGCGCTGTGCCAGGGGGCGCAAAACCGGGTAGGTGAGCGCTTCCGCAAGAAGAATCTCCCCTGCTCCGACCAACTGATAGAACAGCAGGCCGAGAAGACTTTGGGTCCCATTGGCGAGGATGATGCGTCCTCTTTCCGGCGCCTGCCCCAGACGTAGCGCCAGCCAGAGCGCCGCAGCCTCTTGATCGGCCTCCGTGCCGGCGAAGCGGTTGCGTCGCATTGAGCGCGCCAGGGAGCCGGATGCTGCAAGCATCCCCATGGCCTCCACCAAAGCGGTCTCAAGTTTCGGAGGAGCGGGCGGAATGGCACGGGAGAGATCAATCGTCCCGCGCGGCATAGCGGAGTATGACATCGTCGACCTCTTTGAATTTACCGTTGGTCAGCGAAGGCACTATTGGGCCTGGAGCGTCCATGCACGAGTCAGCCAGATGGTTTCGATGGCTGGTTGGTCGGGGATCATCCGCTCGGTTTCTTTGATGATGCGTCGCCACATGTCGGCAGAGACCTGACTGGGAACATCGTGTCCGGCTTTCCAAGTCGCGAGAAACCTATCCGGTGTAAAAATCCGTTTGTGACTAGCCTCGGCGTAGAGGACTTCTAAGAAGCGTTCGCCGGTGTCCAAGCTATCCATGATTTCGGCCACGGAAATCCCGGTCCGTTTGAGGCTTCCGGCGAGACGCTTGACCATCTCTTCAATGGAGCACTGCAAAGGGTCCTTCCGGAAATGCCGGACATTCCAGATGAGTGTGAGAAAGCCACCGGGCACGAGAATTCGATGAGCTTCGGCAAACATGGCGAGGGGGTCAACGAACTGATAGGCGTTGCCAAGTAACACCCAGTTCACCGAAGCAGGCGGCAAATTAGATTGCTCAGCCGTTCCTTCTACCCATTCAAATCGCTGGTCGTTGGGTGCGAGTTTACGGGCCACCGCGCGCATATCCTTGTTCGGCTCGACGGCGAAGCCACCGATTTCCGCTTCCTTGAATGATCGCAGCAGGTTCCCGGTCCCGGCACCGAGCTCGGCTAGCCAAATGGGGCCAAACTGTTCAGTAACAGTTCTCGCTAACGCAGACAGCACTACGTCCGAATAGGGCGGTCTCTGGCCGTATTCAGACGCATTGGGAGAAAAATCCCCCCATTTGACGGCCGGTTGAAGTGCGGTTCTATTCATGGAGAAACTCCTGTCATGGAATGCTTTTGCCTAGGTCCAAATCAGTACGCGCCCAGCGAGGAAGGCTGAGGCCGTGGTGCCGAAGGCGACAATGACCAAATACATCGCCCCCCCAGGTGCGGGGACGCGCAGTGGGCTGACATGCAGGCAGCCGAGCAGAAGAAACGATGCTGTTACGATAGGAACGAAGATGCCGTCTGGAATCCATGGGCGAAGAATAAGAAGCGTCGCTAGAAGCGGTCCGTCGTAAGACAGCGGGACACCCGTGAAATATCCAGTCGTCAAACCGAAATTGCTAAAATAACTGAGCCGGAGTGCACCGGCGACGAGAAGGACGATTCCGACGATGATCGAGGTCAGTTCGCCCCCTCCGAGGCTCATGACTACGGCGGCGGGTATAACGCTGCCGTAGATGAGGTCGCTGAAGCCGTCGAGACTCTTGCCGATTTTCGCTGCTTCGGGACTTCTATTCTTTGTGCGCCCAGCGATGACGCCGTCAAGCTGATCAGCTAACATCGACCAAAGCGAGATTGCGACTGCCAGTTCTGGCTGCCCCACGAGCAACTCGCGCAAGGCCAAGCCAGAGAAAATAATTCCGCTTGTGGTAATGGCGTTGGCGGGATCAATGAGGTAGCGAAGCATCTTCCACCCTCCCAGACTTGGTCGTCACGCGATATCCCGTGCCGTCATGAACATAGCTTCGGCGAAACGCAGGTCCGCCTCGTTGTCGATCTCGTACCATTTGAGGTCGTCGCACCGGGCGGCCGCGATCTGCAAGCCTTTCTCGCGCACCAGGTTCGACAGAAGTTCTTCGGTATAGGATTTGACGGCCCCTTCGCTAATGATGTCATTGAGATGCGGAACGATCGTCCGGCGCAGATCTTCTCCGGAAAAGCGGATCAGGTTCATCATTTTGAAGAGAGACGGCGAACCATCATTAAGGTTCGCTGCCGTCTGCTTCATCCGCACTTCGGCGATGTAGCCGTTGTTCGTCAGCACGACAGCGGAACCTTCCATCGCCGGGCTGAACGGCGCGACGGCAGCGACATTGTCCGCATCCTCCAGCGTCAGGTAGCGAAGCGCATCCAGCTCGAAAAACACGTCGCCTTCGAGCAGATAGGTGTCCCCGGCCAAGAGCGCATCGCGCGCCAGCCATAGCGAGTACGCGCTACCAGTGCGGTCGAAGACATCGGATTCGATATAGTCGATGCCGAGATCGCCGAAGCGTTGGCCGCAGGAATATTGGATCGCGTCTTTGCGATAGCCGACGACGATCGTCACCTCCCGCACGCCGACGGCCTCGAGGTTCTGCAAGGCGTTGTGAAGGATCGGCGTGCCATTGATTTCGACCAACGGCTTCGGCCGCAGATCGGTGAACGGATGCAGGCGCGAGCCAAACCCCGCGGCAAGAATCACCGCCTTTCTCGGAACAGTTGCAGTCATGGGTCTAAGTCCCTCTATTTCGGTTTGGGTTTCCGACGATTCCTTCGGTTCCAGGCGTTAAGGACGCCGACCACACGCTCGAGGCCTACCTCGAGTTGCTCGGGCGGCAAGCCATAGGAGAGCCTGAGACCCATGGGATCGCCGAAGGCGGTGCCTGACACGCCGGCCACGCCGGCCTGCGCGAGCAGTGCGGCCACGATGTCGTCAGCCGTCCTGGCGTACCCATTGGCGATCGTCGACCGCAACAGGCCGGACAGATCGAGATAGAAATAGAACCCGCCCTGTGCTTCAGGCATCGGCACGCTCTGCAGCTCGGAGAGGGCGGTAAGCCCAGCCTGCCGCGACGCCGTCGTTCGATCCTTGAGCCGGGCTTCAAAGGCACCATCTCCCTCACAGAGGTGGTGCAGCACTGCGTGCTGGGCAACGACATTCGGGTTCGATGTCGTGTGCGACTGAAGCGCCTTGACAGCCGAGATCAGTTCCTTCGGCGCAGCGAGATACCCGATGCGCCAGCCGGTGAGGGCCAGGCTTTTGGAGAAGGCATTGACGATCACCGTCCGGGCCCGGACCTCCGGGGCCAGCGACACGATCGGATGATGCCGATGGCCATCATGGGTGAAGGGGCAGTAACATTCGTCGAAGATGATCCAGAGGTTCCGATCCATCGCCAGCTGGGCGATGCCCGCAAGGGTCTTCGCGTCGTACACAGCGCCGCTGGGGTTGGCGGGCGTGTTGACGACGATGGCCCGAGTCAGCGGCGTGATGACGCGTTGAATGTCATCGATCCGTGGAACGTAGCCGTTTGCTCGCGTGTCGATATGGACTGGGGTGCCGCCGGCGATCTGGACCTGCGCTGGGAATGTCGTCCAGTAGGGTGCGGGAATGATGACTTGGTCGCCGGGATTGATCAGTGTCATCGCCACATTGAAAAGAGCCTGCTTGGCACCGTTCGTCACGGCGATCTCATCGGCACGCCAGAGCTGTCCCGTCTCGACCGAGACCTTCCGTGCCAGCGCCTCGCGCAACTCCTTCAAGCCAATCGTGTCGGTGTAGCGGTTCAGGCCTTGTCGAATGGCCTCGATCGCTCCGTCCCGGATCGTTGGTGCCAGATCGCTCCAGATTTCGCCGGCCGTGAGATCCACAATCTCCATCCCGGCATCGGCGGCAGCCTTCGCCGCGGCGCGGGCGGCCGCTGTGCCCGACGATTTGAACAAGTTTGTCCGTGACGCTAACATGGGCGTCTCCATCTTTTTCGGCAAAACCGCTTACCGCGGCTGTCCTTGGCCATTTCTCTTCTGCCGCCGAGAGCTAGCCGTAGTTCATCAGTTCGAACAGCTCGTCGAGCGTCGCGACTTCACCTTCAATACGGCAATGCTCTCTTTCTGAATGATGCGGTCGCACACGTGACGTCCCCCTCCTGAGCTAATTGTCGATTGCTTAATTGGTCCGAGTCGCTCGGACGTCGCTCCGCTGTCCGCTTCGGCAGATACTGTTCTTCCGCCTGAGCCAATTCGTCGTAGCCCATCAAACTGAACAGTTCGTCGAGGCCCGCAACCTGGTCCTCGATCCCGGCGATGCTTTCTTCCGACCGAATGCGGCCGCAGGCGTCACGCATGCCAGCGATCGCCGCCCGCATCGAATGGTTGGCCCAGATGACGGTCGAAATGCCGGCATCACGATAGACTGAAGTCGGGGTTTTGTAGTATTTGGTAGGGACGATGACGACTGGCAGCTTGTTGTTCCATTCCTTGGCGAAGGTCAGGATCTCGTCTGCGACCGCCTCGCGGGAGTGGATGAGGATTGCGTCGGCGCCGGCCTCTGAATAAGCGTCGGCCCGGCATAGCGCCTCATCGAGACTGTGACCGGCGATCAGCGCCTCGATGCGCGCGACGACGACGAAATCCGGTCCCGTCGTGTCTTTCACAGCCTCGAGACGGCCGCAGAACTCGTCAATGTCAGCGAGCAGATGCCGATCGCCGACGAAGGAGTTGATTTTCGGGAACCTCTTGTCTTCAAGGCAGATGCCGCTGGCGCCGCGTTGCTCAAGCTTCCGCGCAACCAAGCGAGCATTGTTGAAATTTCCGAAGCCGCTGTCACCGTCGACAAGAACAGGGATATTCGTCGCATCGACTATGTGCTCGACGACATCGACGACTTGCGTCCAACTCGCTTCGTTGGCGTCCCGATAGCCAAGCGCCGAGGCGATGGAAAGACCAGACGCCCAGAGCCCTCGAAAGCCGGCACGCTCGGCAATCGCTGCCGAAAGCCCATCATGGGCTTCCATCAAAAACGTCAGTTCGTTCGAAACAATGAGCTCGCGAAGGGACGTCAATGAGGCGGTCACCGGCAAGACTTTAGCCCCGAACGAAACCGCCTTGCTCATTGTATGACCTCCTCCATAAACTCAGAGCCAATGAACCTCGGTGAAACGGGACGATTACTCATCGTCGCCCTGACCTTGCTGGAGAAAAGTTCCTTGGCCTATAGATGCGCAACGGTCGTGAGAATCGCTGGAAGCGGCTCCGAAGCGCATGTTACAGTTCAGGCAGCAAGAGCCATGCCAGCTAAAAGGCCGTCGTTATTGCAATAGGTTGGCTTTGCGCGGCTGGTTCCGTTTGTTAGCCACGATACAATTCTGTCGGGATCGCGACAGAGGGAAGCTAGATCACAGTGCCAGGGTAGCAGATGCCTCGTAGGCGTATGTCCAGGGTCAGGCGAGTTCTTCGCTGGCAACACCAGCCAGCGTCGCCCAGATCAAGCAGCAGATCGAGGAGACCACCTCGGACTACGACAAGGAGAAGCTGCAGGAACGTCTCGCCAAGCTGGCGGGCGGCGTTGCGGTGATCCGCGTCGGCGGTGCGACGGAAGTCGAAGTCAAGGAAAAGAAGGACCGCGTCAATGACGCCCTCAACGCGACCCGCGCGGCCGTCGAAGAAGGCATCGTTCCCGGCGGCAGCGTTGCCCTGCTGCGCGCTTCGCTGAACATCAAGGCTGTCGGCGCCAACTCCGACCAGACCGCTGGCATCAACATCATGCGTCGCGCGCTGCAGGCTCCGGCCCGTCAGATCGCGGCCAACGCCGGTGCGGAAGCATCGATCGTTGCCGGCAAGATCCTCGCGTGGCCATGGTTCTCGCCTCTACGTTGGCGGGCGGGCTGAATGCCACAAATGCTATTGCATCAGAAAAGGCGAAGACTGGCCTCCAAACTCGGAACAACCCGCTTCAGCCGGGCGACGAGGTCGTCGCTTTATCAATTTCGGCCCGTTGCGAGACGACCGCAAGATTTGGTTCCAATGATCCGAATGATCCGGTCGACGGCACCGTCAACAAGACCATCACCGAGTGGTTGGCGGCCGGCAATAAGGCCGAGTGGAAAGTCGACTTCGGTCTGGACGGCCCCGCTCTCGGCGACGCAGAAGACGAAATTGACGATTCCGGCTATGGCACGAATCTCTTCCTGACCCGGCCGGAGACCAAGACAGCGGCATTGATCCACACCGAACGCAGGTACTGCCCCACCGCGGCCTGTTCGATAATTCCGAGGGCATTCTCGAGAACACCATTTCAGCTGCCGACAACGCCCTCAAGCATGGGTTCCATGGTGTCGAATTCGACCTGCGTGCTGACAAGAACAGCCATCCCTGGATGATGCACGACGCGACGCTCGGGCGCATCACCGGCGATCCGAACAATTGCCTGATCTCGGAGGTCTCTTCCGAGGAAATCAAGAATATGAGCCTCTCGATATGGAATCCCATCACGAACGAACACACGCCGGCACTCGATCGCAACGGCAATCCGCAAAAGACAGAAGACCTCCAGAGTATTATCGATTATGTTCGCGCGACAAAAAGAGGCGGCGACGAATTCAACGTCCTCATTGACCCAAAGGACGAAGGATCGACGATCGTCGCAATCACGTCTGTCTCGGCACCTGGAAATGCTGGACGTGCGCAGCCACCTAGGCATCAAGATCTATTCGACCTATGTCCCCACTACCGATCGCGTCATTGCGAACTGGGACAAGAAGACCACGAATGTACTTAATACGCTGGAGCTGGCCAACGTCGCCGTCCAGGACAACAAGCTAAACCTGATCCCGGTCCTCATCACGACCGAAGACGTCCGGTCTTCTCACATCATAGACGACTCAGTCACCCAGGCCGTCAATTGGCTGACCTCCTTCGACAAGCTGGGCGACCTCGCCATGGTAGAAATCTCCCGCTTCAAGGGATCGCTACCTCAGAGGAGATGAATCAGGTGGCCAAGAGATTCAGGCGGCGGGCGAGAAGTTCGCCAGCACGCCTCTCACAATGTCCTATATCTCAGAAGCTTTCTCCGTGAACGGCCGGAAGTTTTACTACGGCCGTCAGGGAGTGCCGATCACGCTGCCCGGCCGTCCCGACATGGATTTGCGTGCCACTTTCGGCGCGCTCGAGCCTTATGCAGACGTGCTAGTGAGCGACAATCCCTATCTAGAGACGCTCTATGCGGGTGGCTTTATCAGCGAAGGCAATCACGCGGATTATACCTTCCCGACGGACCCCCACTACAATCCGGCCTCTATCCTTGACGCGCCCAAGAATATCGTTGGCAAGCCAAGCTGGAAAGCGCCGGCGACTGGTCGATAGCCACGCCAACTCAATTGGCTGCCGTTGAGCCGGCGCCAAACCGGCCTTGAATCGGGCTGCCGGCCGTTTACAAGTACGGCCGATCCGACGGGGAGATCCTGCGAACCGAAATGATGACGAAGGAGAGTTGTCGGTAATGACCACTACGGCCGCCCGCTCCCCCAGACGGGTGCCGTAAACCGCCAGCAACAGAAGGCCCTGGAGCCGTCAGGCAGTCTTGAGTGAAGGTTCTGCCAAACTCCTCGATCTCAGCGGGAGGCCTCTGCGCATTGGAGAGAGTGGCGAGCCCGAAAAGATCGTCGCGATGCCTTGGCGGTCTTCAAATCGACCGCGGCCTTCGGCTACAACGCCCAGACCGGCGAATATGGCGACATGATCGCCATGGGTATCGTCGATCCGATCAAGGTCGTGCGCACGGCTCTCCAGGACGCGGCCTCGGTCGCCGGCCTGCTCGTCACCACCGAAGCCATGATCGCGGAGGCTCCGAAGAAGAGGTCGGCTGGCGGCGGCATGCCTGGCGGTATGGGCGGCGGCGGCATGGGCGGCATGGGTTTCTGAGGGGTTTTGTTGCAACGGCTGAATAGGGGCACAGAGAGGCCCTGATGCGAGGTCAATCAGGCGGCGAGGATTTCGAACTGCTCGGCCGAGGACGGATTCGGATTGAAGGCGTACCTCGCCTGTCGCTTGCGCATCATGTGAATCATTTCGATGCCGGTCAGGGTGGTGGCTGCGGTGGCCGTCGATTTGAAGCCGAGCATCGGCCGGATACGGCGCTTGATGCGCCGATGGTCCTGTTCGATCCGGTTATTCAGGTATCTACTCTTGCGGATCCGGATCGGCTTCAGCCGGCGCCGGGAGCGATCCTGCAAGCGATTTGTGGTGTCGCAGGAAACGATCGCCTCCCGATTGGTCTGGCTACCGTCGATGACGACGCGATCCGGTCGGCCATGACGCTCCAGCGCCTTTCTGAAGAAGCGTTTGGCCGACGGCAGGTCGCGCTGCTCGCTGAAATAGAATTCGATGGTGTCGCCGACACTGTCGATGGCGCGATAGAGATACATCCACTGGCCACGGACCTTGATGTAGGTCTCGTCGACATGCCATTTGCCGGTCACGCTACGCTTGCGCCGGTTGAAGCGCTCCAGCAACAAGGGCGCGAAACGGACCGTCCAGCGGTGGATGGTCGTGTGATCGACCGTAATGCCGCGCTCGGCCATCATCTCCTCAAGATCACGCAGGCTCAGATTGTAGGCCAGGTACCAGCGCACGCAAAGCAGGATCACAGATTGGTCGAACTGGCGGCCTTTGAACATCGCAATCCTCCGAAATGGTTGAAGGATCCCTTGCCACTCGAGAGTAACAAAATCGTTGCAACACATCCTGCTTCCATGCCTAGTGAACAAATGTCTTGTCGAGATCACGCGAAGTCGGCGAGACGGTCAAAGCTCGCGAAGTGAAACCAGACCGTCTTCCGTCATTCTGCCCGGAACGTCACAAGCCGAGACGTTCTAAATTTAACGTCCGCTAATCTAATATGGATCTAAGCTCTCGGGAATCGCCGGGCGGCTTGTTGACGCTGTTCTTGCCGCGGTGCTGTCCGGATCGGTCGATAAGGCTGTTGCCGCAGACGCGAGGCATAGACGCTCACGTCATCCATTCAACCAGCGTCGCCGTGAACCGTGAACACCGACGGGCGAAAACCGACAGGCTAGACACGGCCATGCTGATGCGCGTGTTCCTGGGTTGGCTGCGTGGCGAGCGTGGCCACTGCCGCATGGTGGCGATCCCATCACTGGCGGAAGAGGATGCCAAGCGGCCGAGCCGCGAGCGGGAGAACCTGGTCAGCGAGAAAACGCGGATAGTCAATCGCATGAAAGGGGCGCTGGCTCGGCTCGGCATCCGTGGCTTCAAGCCCGAGCTTCGCCGGGCGCCGAAGAAGTTGCCGGACCTGCGCACTTCGGAAGGACAGCCGCTTCCGCCGAATATGCTGGAAGAGATGCGGCGCGACATGGCTCGGCTTGCGGTGGTGCGCGATCAGATCACGACGATTGAAAAAGCCAGAATTGCCCAGCTTGAGCAGGCGCCCGCGTCGGGGTGTAATGCAATGGTTGTGCTATTGGCGCGCGTGATTGGTGTCGGGATTGAGACAGCCGACATGCTGGTCCACGAGGTGCTTAGCCGCAACCTCAGAGACCGGCGCGCGGTGGCGCGTTACGCCGGTCTGACAGGCTCCCCCGACGAGAGCGGATCGAAACGACGCGAAAAGGGGTTGGCCAAGGCAGGCAACGCCCGGGTGCGACGCGGGCTGATCCAATTGGCCTGGCGCTTCCTGAGATTCCAAAAGAATAGCGAACTGACGCAATGGTTCCAGGCACGAGCGGCACAGGGCGCCCGCAAGACGACGATGATCGTGGCGCTCGCACGCAAGTTACTCATCGCGCTCTGGCGATTGGTTACCGTCGGCGAAATCCCGATGGGCGTCACATTGCGCCCGATGAACTGAACACACTGCAGGGCGCCTGACGGATCAACCGCCGTAATGACGCCCGCGCGTATCGATTCGAGGTGGCGGTGTCCCGATGGACACCATGGCGTTATTTGCTGTCATGAGAATGGGCCCGCCGCCTCGGAGCCTTGCTGCTGAAGCCAATGACTGCTTCATGGTCCGGGTCTTTTGCAGACCCACCGAATACAAGGTTGCGGCGTAATGCGATGCGCCCAAAGGCAGGCTCCCCTCGAATTTGATGCTCGCGGACCAATGCACAAGGCAGTGACCAACCGTTCTGTTATGGCTATCCTGACCGCTTTACCGCGAAATCAGTGAAGGCCCCTTGACAACGAAATCCCCATACAAGGTGTCCAACAGACAACAGGCAAATAGACAGGAATATGACATAAACCGTGGCATGTGACTGCGCAAATCGCATCAGGCGCTGTTGAGGGGTTGATCGATAAGGCCAGTTGCGACGGCAAAGTCAAATGGTCGAGGATGATCAGCTCGAGTCCTGCGTCCGCACCAGCCATGGCTTCGCGGAGATCCGCCTCATCGACGCTTTGCGACAGCTCTTCCAGGATTGTCTTAAAGACGATGTAGGCAGTTGGCTGGCTCAGATACGCTCGGCCAGCATTTTAATGCCGAAGCCGATCAAAAGTGTGCCGGTAAGGCGATCGATCCACCCCCCTGATTTCTTGTAGGCCGCCTGTACGGGCGGCGTAGACATCACGACGGCGACAAAACCGTACCACAGCATTTCCAGAATGAAGCCGCCAGCCAGGACTGCGAGTTTTAGGGGGATGCCGGCATCTGCAGGTATTGCCATGGCATAGAGGCCCAAGAAGAACGCAATGCCCTTGGGATTTGTCATCTCGACCAAAGTTCCCATGTGTAGGCCTGACCAGAAAGTGCCACCCGTCGATTTTACGGCCTCGTCACGTGAGGGAGAAGCAAACCAGCTATTTAGCCCAAGATAGATAAGATACGCACCTCCGACGGCCTGCACGGCAGTAGCTAGCCAATCCACTCGAGTAATCAGGATGGCGAGGCCGGTCATGGACAAGACCGCGTAGAGCGTGGCCGCGAGAGACAGTCCCAGTGTTGCCCCCAGAGCTGACGGCAGAGCGCCTGACATCGACAGGCGCGAAACCAGGGCAAAATTGGGGCCTGGGCTGACTATGATGGCTGCATACAGCCCTAACGTAGTGAAAATGATCCACAAATTGTGTTGCATTGGTGCCTTTCCGGATATTCCTGATCAGACGAAAGATCTATGCGGCTGTTCGCGATTGTCGGAGTTTTTGATGATGGCGGAGATTTTCTCCAAAGCAATCTTCAGGTCGGAAAGCTCAGGTCCACCAACGCAGATGCGAATGCCGCCGTCATCGGCAGCCGGATCCGCGGCCGTCGCTGCCGGCGGGGTGACATGAATGCCGACTGCATTGCTAGCAATCGCAAAGCTTTCTGCTTCTTGGCGCCGCATCGGCAGCCATATGTGGAATCCCTCGTATTTAGGGAATACCACGCGGTCTGCGAGGAATGATCTCGCTAAGTTCAGGCGTCTGGACGATTCTACACCGATCGACGTGCGAACGGACTCCGCTACGCCGTTGACGAGCAATTCGGCCATGACCGCGCAAGAAAACGGGGACACCATCGACGATGTGGCAGAAAGCGCGATTGCAGCACGGCCGACAAAATTCTCGGGAACGACCAAGGAGCCTATCCTCAACCCTGGACTGACGGTCTTGGATAGACTGTTGGCATAAAAGGTCCTCTCGGGAGCAAGCATCGCTAAGGGAGGGTGATCGGTTGAGCCGAGGGAATAAACGTCGTCCTCTATGATCAAAGCATCCCACTTGCGGCAGACTTCCACGATGTCCCGCCGGCGGCCTATCCCCATTGTCGCAGTGGTAGGATTATGCATTGTAGGTGTTACGTAAACTACGGCACCTTTCTGGCCGTCGCGTGGACGTTGCAGGGCTTCATCGAGCACGTCCGGTCTCAGGCCTTCACCGTCTACCTTCAAACCGACGAGACGGTATCCAGCATATCGAGCAAACGAGATCGCGCCCGGATAGGTCTGCGACTCGCTAAAGATCGTTCCCCCCGCTTGGTTCGTCACTGAGAAAGCAACTGCTAAGGCCTGTTGCGCACCGTTGCACAGCAGAACGTTGTCTGCCTTCGCCTGCATGCCGAGACCCGCAAGCCATTGTACCATCTGCCTGCGATGCTCGATGTGCCCTCCGTCAGGCGGATACTGGGCAAACAGATTGGGATCGATGCCGCGTGAGATAGATGCCAAGGTCCTCCCAAGCATGCGCTCGCTGAGAAGGCGGGGCGGCGTGTTCACACTCAGATCGATTACGGCCTCCCTCGTCCCCGGCAAGGCGGCCACGAAAGTACCCCTTCCTCGTTCGCTCCGTATCAGCCCACGCCGCTCAAGGACAGTATAGGCTTTCGTCACTGTTCCTACGCCAATTCCCAGCCGGAACGCGATGTCACGGTGGGGTGGCAGCCGGTCGTCTGCACCGAGCCTGCCTGTAAGAATGTCGTCAGCCAAAGCTGTTACCAGTCGATCCGACGGAGCGGCTTTCATGGCCGCAAGATACGGTTCCCAAGGCGATTTTAGAAGCATCACAACTCCAAAAATAGTGTCACATGACACTATTACGTTTGCGAGGAAGTGTAACAAGAAATACACGTTGTGCAACTTGCCAAGTCGCAACTGGCAATTGGAGCCCGAGCAGCCACGCCAGTAGGACGTCGTGTCACGGGCCGTTCCGGGCGACTTGTCAGCGAAGCTATCTCACCCTCGAACAGGAAGGCGCAAGCGATGAGCGACAGGTGTCTTTTTACCCCCGGGCCTTTGAACCTGTCTTCTGCCGTCAAGGACGCAATGAGGGTGGACCTCGGATCGAGGGATCCAACTTTCAAGCAGGTCACACAACAATTGAGAGACCGGCTGTTGCTCATAGCCGGCGGCCAGCTGTCGCATTCGGCCATCCCGATTCAGGGTAGTGGCACCTATGCAATGGAAGCAGCTCTTTCGACCTTCATCGGCAAGGGAGACAAAGCGCTCGTCTGCATCAACGGGATTTACGGTGAACGCATCGCGCAAATCCTATCGAAAAGCGGTATCGACTTCGAAGCTCTCCGATTCCCAGCTTCCCTGCCAATAGATGTCGCCGAATTCGAGCGGGCAACAATCTTGGGCGAGCGTTTCACCCATGTCTGTTTCGTTCACTGCGAAACCACCACGGGACTGGTCAATCCGATGCACAGTCTCCTGAAAATCGGCCGACGGCACGGACTCGTAACCGTCGTTGACGCAATGAGTTCTTTCGGAGCCCTCACTGTCGATGTCGAAGCTGACGGCATCGACATCTTGGTGTCGTCGGGAAACAAATGCATCGAAGCGCCTGCTGGCGTCGCTTTCGCCTTAGTCTCGAACCGATTGCTCGGCGCTGGAGTGTCTCACGCGCGATCATTCTGCCTCGACATCTTGGACCAATGGCAACACTTCGAACAGCATCAGGAGTGGCGCACGACGCCCCCGACCCATGTGGTGCAAGCATTCGACAAGGCACTCGAAGGGCTTCTAGAAGAGGGGATCCCCTCAAGGAACAAGCGCTATTGCAAAATCCGCGACAGGATCCTTGGTGGCATGAAGGCACTCGGATTCGGAACGGTCGTTCCGCAGGAGTTCCAGTCCCCTGTTTGCCTGGCCTTCCACTCAGCCGATCTCGTTCCGGACAAGGCGGCCTTCGAGAGCTTCTACAAATGCCTCGCTGAACATGGAATTTGCATCTACGCGAAGCTCCACGAGCAAACCAGCACGTTCCGAATAGGATGCATTGGTCAGATCCCAGACTTTTGGATCGACAAGCTTCTCGGTGTCACAGCCGGGCATTTCCGCATCTCGACATCGTTTTCAGTCCAGGCCGCCTGATCTGGGGCGAGACAAGGAGCACCGAATGTTTAAGAAAGCCAAAGGGCCGGAATCCTGGATGCACCCGGCGACCGCAGCACTGCATGCAGGTTTCAGAAGCGATCCGGCGACGAAGGCTGTTTGCGTACCAATATACCAAAACACCGCATACGAATTGGATGGCGACCTTTCCAAGATCGCCAACATCTACAATGTCAAAGAAGACGGGTATACTTATACCCGCATTATCAATCCCACGACTAGGGCGCTGGAGAGACGATTCGCGGCGGTGGACAACGCGTCTGACAGCTTGGCTGTCTCATCCGGCCAGGCTGCGACTTTCATAGCGTTGGCCAATCTCTGCAGCGGCAGGCCCGGCGACAATGTTGTCGCTTCGCCGTATCTCTACGGGAACACGTGGAACCTGCTGCACAACACCTTCAGAAGGCTCGGCATCGAGGCCCGGACGGCCGAAAACTCTGGTCCTGAAGCTTTCGAAAGGCAGATAGATGACCGCACGATATGCCTGTTCGGAGAGTGTATCTCCAATCCTATACTGGACCCGTTGCCGCTGCGCCAACTGGCAGAGATGGGGAGAAGGAGGGGCGTACCCGTCGTGGTAGACAATACTACGACTCCGCTTGTCTGCCGGCCTGCGAAACTTGGTGCACATATGGCAACCTATTCCGCCACCAAGTATGTTTGCGGGCATGGGACCACGCTCGGCGGGATTATCACGGATTATGCCAGTTTCCCTTTCCAGGAACATGCGGAACGCTTTCCCTTATTCGCAGGCCCCGACGAGGCGCACGGCGACATCCTTTGGCACGAGGCTGTGCGGGATCTCGACGACCTGGGCAAGAGCCCAGCGCTTCTGAAAGCGCGCATGACGTGGCTGCGCGACGTCGGTGCTTGCGCCAGTCCCTTTAACAGCTTCCAACTCCTGCAGGGACTAGAAACGCTGCATTTGCGAATGCGCGAGCATTGCGATAACGCCCAGGCAGTGGCTGAGATGTTGAAGGACCATCCAAAGGTCAGCAAGGTGACCTATCCGTCCCTGTTCACTGGCAGGAAGAAGGAACTAGCGGATGACCTATTCGATAGGAACTATGGCTTCGGGGCCATGCTCATGTTCGAAGTCAGCGACGCCGCCAGCGGCCGCATCCTCATAGAGAACGTCGACATGCTTTACCACGTCTCGAACGTGGGTGACGCCCGCACTCTCATCACTCACCCCGTTTCGACGACCCATACGACGGTCCCCCGTGAAAAGCGTATGGCGGCCGGTATCAACGACGGGACCATCCGACTCTGCGTCGGTCTTGAACATGTCGACGACATCATGCGCGACCTGGAACGCGCCTTGTCGGCTTTGGGTTGAAAAACTGCCAACCACCAACATTTCGAGGAAAACATGAACGTTCAAGATGTTTGGCCTCTAAAGGACCACCGTTTCGAAAGTGCCCGCTTTCCCTCCGGTATCAAAAAGTCGCTCGCTGCGCTACGCCCGGACAACGTCACTGGCGTGCTCTACATCGCGAAAGATTACGCGGTCATAATCGCTTTCGCCGCACTCGTGTCGTGGGTTTCCTGGTGGTTCTATCCGTTGGCGGTGCTGTTTATCGGGGCGCACCAAAGAGGCTTGACCACGATCGCGCACGACGCGGCACACAAGACCCTGGCGAAAAACATCAGGCTGAACTACCTCCTCGGCATCCTGTTCGCCTCTTATCCGTTGTTCCAGCGCCATTGGGCCTACCGGATTTCACACGTCCACCTGCACCATCCGCACCTTGGAGATCCGCAGAAAGATCCCGATCTCCAATTCTTCCTGGCGAGCGGTGTGTACGACGTGCGCCACCCGAAGAGATATTTTTGGGACATCGTTGTTTTCCCGATGCTGGGAGGAGCGACATTGGCCTACCTGAGATACCTCTTCACCTACAGGTTCAGTGTCGGCAGCACTGAAGGGGACTACACTGACAAGACGGGCATCTTGGTCGACAAGTGGGGTTTCTTTGCCTTCTGGCTGGCTGTTCTGGGCGCGTCGGTGGCGTTCGGGTTCTTCGACAAGCTCGTGCTTTTCTGGTTTGTTCCATACCTTACGACCTTCCAAGTCATCGGCTGGTTCACCGAGATCGCCGAGCATTCGCCAATGTGCGAAACGGAGAACAAGAACCTGTACCTGACCAGAAACCGAAAGGGCAACTTTATCGAGCGCAAATTGCTGGGTGTGAATCTGGACGAATATCATCTCGAACATCACCTTTCTCCCGGCATTCCGTTCTGGCTGCTCAAAGAGGCGCAGAAGATTCGGATGGCGGACCCCGAATACAGCAAGGCGGCGGCGACATGGGGCGGCCTCTTCTGTAAGGGGCCGGAAGGACAGGCAAGCGTTATCTCACAACTGATCGATCGCAACAGAAGGCTGTACGAAGTAAGCCGGGCAGAGCAACCCTGCTAATGGCTAAGGCGGCCGTCTCGTAGATCTTGGAGAGAGGCAACGATGCCACTGGTCGGAGTTACCGCAAACCGTCTCGTCGACGACGGAGTTCACCGGGAGTGGGTCCGCAGGCGATACATCGATGCACTTGAGATATTCGCCGATGTCGATGTCGTGATCCTGCCGACGCGATCGTCGGACGACGCAGAAGGCGTCCGGAAAATCGCCTGCCGTCTCGACGGACTTGTCCTCACCGGAGACGAATCGAACCTCGATCCCGCCTACTTCAGGCGATCCGGCGCGCCACGCCCTTCGCCGTCAGAGGATGGGTATCGCAGTGGAGCATCGGATCCTTTTAGAGACCT
The DNA here is from genome assembly GCF_040322975.1 of Mesorhizobium sp. M0074. NCBI lineage: Bacteria > Pseudomonadati > Pseudomonadota > Alphaproteobacteria > Hyphomicrobiales > Phyllobacteriaceae > Mesorhizobium > Mesorhizobium sp. M0074. The sequence continues at coordinate 4,912 of NZ_JAMYUM010000027.1, read as the reverse complement.
GATGGCAAGTTCGTTCCTCTCTGCCGCTCTTGCTGCGGGGACGCCGATCCTTGGCATCTGTCGGGGAGTTCAGGAACTCAACGTCCTATTCGGCGGCGACCTCTACGAAGACATTTCGAGCAAGAAGGGTATGCTGTGCCACACGGAAGACGTAACCCTACCGCGGGACAGGCAGTACGACCCGGTTCACGAAGTGCTTGTTCAGCCCGACGGAATTCTCGCGGAAATCTTTGATGGCTACGAGTCCTTCAACGTCAACTCGCTTCACAACCAAGGAATATCAGCGCTTGGAAAAGGTCTCGTCTGTGAGGCTGTTGCCTCCGACGGCTTGATAGAGGCTGTCAGCGTAGCCAATGCCAGATCTTTCCAGTTGGCAGTGCAATGGCATCCTGAGTGGCATGTAGCAGAGGATGACTTCTCCAAGAAGCTTTTTCAGGCATTCGGAAAGGCCTGTAAGGCTTGGAGGTCTCAACCCAAGCCCGGTGCCTAACCGATGGCGGCATCTTCTAGTCTTTAGAGTCCGGACTTATAACCAGAAGCTGACGGTCGCGGCGATGCAGACTGCGGCGAGGAAATTAGTTTCGAGGCGATCGTATCTCGTTGCGATCCGGCGGAAATCCTTGAGGCGGCAGAACATGCGCTCGGTTGCGTTCCGGTCGCGGTAGAGGAAGGGTGAGAAGCAGTTTTTCCAGATGCGATTGGCTTTGGGCGGGATGTTGGCGAAGGCTCCCCGTTCACTGATCTGGCGGCGGATGGCGTTGCTATCGTAGCCCTTGTCGGTATTGACGGGACCGGTTTCTGGCATCTGTCCGAGAAGCACCTCGCCGCCTTGCAGTCCGCGACCTGGCCGCGCTCCAGAGAAGTGACGGAGCCTGGGCACATGAAACGCGGACTCCCAGAGATAGACATTCAGATCCCTCGAGCTCTTGATCCCGTGCCATGCCCGCTCGATGTGCCCAAGCTGCATCGACAGATGGAACCAGTGGAGAATGTGGGTGATGGGCTCCCTTGTGGCGCTCAGGACGATTCCTTGTGGTCCAACGTCACCGTCGCTGAAAATGGTGACGTCGCTCAATGTCGTGTGCCGGTCACGATGTCGCACTGCACTTAAATGTGAGATTGCGGCCAGCTGAGACCGGTAATTTCTCTGGGGTCGAATACAGGTTGTTAGGCCCGCGTAGTCCATGAGCGCCGCTTTGTTCGGAGGGAAAGCGATGGCGGTGGAATGGACGATCACGATCGAGGGCAGGAACGAGTTCGGAGACGTTTGCCGGAAGGCGGTCCGCATCGACAAGAGCTGGGAACGTCTGTTTGACGGCGACCTTGGCCTGTCGATCGAGGACAGCAAGACCATCATGGCGGCGCTGCAGAGCGCGGTCGTGAACCATGAGGCGGAGACGTATTCCCTCTTTCGTCGGGTCTGCCCGGATTGCCACAGGTTTCGGCCGGTCAAGGACTACACGACGCGACGGATCCGGACTGTCTTTGGCATCGTGGAGGTGCGCAATCCTCGTTGGATGCTGTGTCGGGATTGTTACCCAGGCATGGTCGATGCCTTTGCGCCGCTGCGGGAGATCTGCCCGGATCGAGCGACATCCGAGCTGATGGAACTGACGGCGCGGCTGGGGAGCATGATGCCGTACCGGCAGGCTGCGAGAGTGCTTGCCGAATTCCTGCCCGTTGAGCCGACCGAGACGCATGCCACCGTGCGCAAGCGAACCATCAGGATTGGCGAACGGCTCGACGATCAGGTTGCTGAGGAAGAATTGCACGCAAGGGCGCAAACCGACGAACGACGCCAGCTTGAAATGCAGCTTCCCGGCGATCGACGCAAAGAGTTCGTCATCAGCATCGATACTGCGCATGTTCGCAGCGCCGATTCCAATTCCGCGCGCAACTTCGAGCTCGTTGTGGCCCGATGCGGCCGCGGCGGGCGGGGCGAAGGCGGCGGTCGCTATTTCGTGACCGGCAGCACCGACCAACGGGCAATCCGGGATCGCGCCCTTCATGCCCTTCGGGAAGTAGGCTACCGCGGCTTTGGCGATGTGACGGTGATTTCGGACGGCGCCGAAATCCTGAAGCGGCTACCCCGCGCAATGCCGAAGCCGACGGCCCACATCATCGACTGGTTCCACATCGCCATGAAGGTCCAGCCGATGCAGCAGATCGCCGATCATATGGCTCGATCCCGATCGGGTCTCTCTGAAGCGCTTCCCGCAATCGACCGTGACATCAGAGCGGTGAAGTGGCGCCTGTGGCATGGGCGGGTCGATCGCGCGATCACCGATCTGGAGCAACTCTTGGAGAGGGTGAAGGCTTCGCAAGGAGACAGCGAGTTCTCCATCGCCCGACTTCAAAGCCTCGGCTTGCAACTCCTGACCTATATCCGTTCGAACCGCGGCGCGATCGTCAACTATGGCAAGCGCTACCAAGCCGGCCTTCGCGTCGCAACGACTCTGGCTGGATCGGCGGTGAATTCACTTGTCGGCAAGCGGATGGTCAAGAAACAGCAGATGCGGTGGTCGCTCCACGGTGCTCACATGCTCATGCAGGTCAGGACGGCAGATCTCAACGGCGAGCTTCGCAATCGATTGCGGGCACCGTTCCGACAGCCAGAGCCGAACGTGCCACCACTATTCAAGCCCAAACCGCCTCTCCTGCGCGCCGCCTAACCCCAGAGAAGTTACCGGTCTCGTTAAGGGAGGACGGCAACCACCCCATCTGCCAAGCGACAGTTGTAGATCGAGGCGTCGCTGACCCCGTGCTTGCGGCACAGATCGGCAACCGATACCCCGGCCTCATGTTCCTTCAAAATTCGGATGATCTGCTCTTCAGAAAAGCGGCTACGTTTCATGTCCTGGTCCTCTCGATGGGCCAGAACGAACGTCAACCGGATTAGATCAGCGGGGCAAGGTCACCGCATGTCGGCCATGAATACGCCAACCCAATTACATTGTTGGAAATAAGTAACTCGAGCGAAAACGTGCAATTTGCCTTCGACACGTACCCTAATCGCGCAGAGATATCAATTTCCACATCCTGGAATTCAATGAACTGGTTGTACAGCGGGAAATACGCCTTATATACCGCCTCTTTCAGAACGAAGAGGTCCCGCCGCTTGAGCAGATGTAGATCGTACATGCGTTGCTCGTTAGGGGTGGCAATCAATTCGATCAGGTTCTCCGGCAGAGGTTCATTAGGCTCAATGTCGATGCCGAGAGCCGCAATCCTTTTCGTCCCTGCAATGGCGGCGGCTGCTACGGTATCGTGGTGCGCCAAAGATCCGACGACGCCGGGTGGCCAGATCGGAACACCAGAGCGCGTCTTTAGGATCGGCAGTTGTGGGAATCCCAGTTGCCCAAGGAGTGTTCTGGCGACTACTCTTGCAGCACCGCTTTGGCGGCGAACTTTGGTAACAGCGCGTCCCAACGAGGTAACTTCGGAAGCGTATAAGGTGGAGTCGTCGCCCGGTTCTATTGGACGGATGCCGACGAGGATGTTCCGTTGATCAATTGCGATAATCTCCATCTGTTTGGTTCCTTTGAGCTTTTCGAATGAGAAGCTCAGCCAATGCAGCTTGGCCTTGGAATTGACTCGGTTCGGTCGTCGATCAGCAGCGGCGGCGGACCACATATGTTTCCCATCTTTGGATCACCGAGCCAGAACTCCTCCGACATTTGGGGATTGTCGCGATCCGAGACCGAACCTCGTCTGGGTGCCAGAACCTTCGGTGCAGTTCGCTAGGGATCTTTTTCAAGAACCCCGGTTAAAGGCGTAGAAATGGCTCGGGCCAGAGCCTTGCGGTTTTCCAGAACACTCATCATCGTCACGTGGTCGCCTACAATCGGTACGGCAGTAATGGCCTCCGGACTCAAGACCCGGTCCCAGCCGCGCATAGGCGAACGTGCCTCTGGGCATAATGAACTCTTAGCTTGTCGTGCCCGAGAACTGAAGAGAGCCTCGGTGGCATAAAACTGATGTATCTCAATTGGCAGGGTTGGGACTTGGTACGCCTGCAGCGCCTCGTGAAACCGGGCGGTCCTTTCATACATCAAAACATCGTTATGGAGATTACGATCCAGAGGTATTGCCCCAATTTGCTGCCCCTTTTCAAGCAGCTGAGCGATTGAACTTTGTCCAGCAAATTGCTCCAACACTTCGAAGCTCTCATCATCTAAGGGTTCAAAAGAATCGAGCACGACGTCTCGTACCATTTGGATGGGTGATATCTTTGTCACGTTTGCAGGTAACGTAACATCGATCAACGCCATGAAAGAGATAGCTTCATCGAGACCCAGTAAGAGCTGGGCTTGGGCGTAAGCCAAGATCCCGCCTGATGAGTATCCAGCGAAACGATACGGACCCTGCGGCTGGATCTTTCTAATCGCCACGATGGTCTCCGCGGCTATCGCCTCAAGAATTGGTGGACAACGGTTATTGAAGGGGGGCCATGGCAGAGCGTAGACGGGACAGTCTACGTCCATTTCCTCCACCAGACCGACGACATAGGAACAATCGCCAAAACCTGTGGGGACAAAGAAGAGCGGTGGCTGCGATCCGGTTGGTCGAATGGAAATCACTCCGCGACTCCTGGGCTGTGGCTCCAAATGAATCTTCGATGCAAGTTCCTTCAGAACAGGGGCTTGGAAGAGGTCAGCGGCGCTAAAGTCCAGCCCAAGATCTAATGCTCGACTGAGCAACTGCACCGCCAGGAGCGAGTGGCCACCCAGCTCGAAGAAGTGGTCGTGGCGCCCGATGCGCTCGACCCCGAGAAGCTCCGCCCAGATCTGCGCCAGCGCCATCTCGATCGCGCCGCGCGGCGCCTCATAGGCCGCCCGCGCATAGGCGTCGTCGTCGGGAACAGGCAGCGCCTTGCGGTCAAGCTTGCCGTTGGCCGTCAGCGGCAGCGCCG
>NZ_JAMYUM010000026.1:0-110422 GCF_040322975.1 Mesorhizobium sp. M0074 | reverse complement strand
AAGAGCACAGCGGGAATCCAGACGCTGCCGGGTTGACTATGGGTGTCCGAACCGCGAAAAGGGGCCGCTCTTCATGAGTGGCGTGGGGGGGGGGGGGGGGGCCCCCCCCCCCCCCACCACGCCAGACAATGGTTTGGAAACGCAAAACAAAAGACGCCGGCTGCGTCCTGCAAAGTGCAACGCAAGCCACGAGATCGTACGGAATCGTACAAGCTCTTTCGCTTTGCGGCAGTCTTGCTATCGTTGGCTGGGAGAGATGGGTGGAGGCTTCCGTGGGGCAGATCAAGTCGCCGCTAGGAATCGGTATTGACACCGACGCTGCCGTTCATACCATCATGGCCGACTATCATTCCGGCGACATTCTCTCGACCACCGTCGTCATAGCCGATTTGCGCAAACGCTTTCCCTGGTTCCGGCAAACCGACGAGGAGCTGGTTGGCTTCATCGTTCGGGCGCTGGACGGTCGGGATATCGCGGTCAGCTTCGACCACCGCGGCCGCTAGGCTGATTTTACGGCAAAACCAGCCGGCCGCGGAGCTTAAGCTCCGCGGCCTCGTCAGGCTGTGATGACCGGGCGCTTACTTGCCGCAGTGGTTGTCGTTCACCGTCGGCGCCATCGTGCCCGGAGCCTTGCCGGTCGCATCGGGCAGAGCCCCTTGCGGGCCCGGCGGGCAATTCCGGTCGGCATTCGAATTCGTCGTTGAGAAATCGCGAATGCTATTGGTGATGGTCGAATCCGTGCCGGTGTCAGGGCCGCCATTATCCGGGACTACGATCGTCCGCCCGCTACCGTCGGCAGCGGCTCCGGAAGGGTCGCCGACGTTCTGCGCCATCGCTGACGTAGCCAGACCGATCGTAAGCGCCGAAGCTGCGAGAATTTTCGTGAGCATGATGCTTCTCCTTTTTACGAGGGTCGTCGCGTTGCGACTACGAAAACAACCGTTCGGGCGAGCGAAGGTTCCGACAAATTTCCTATGAATTCAGCATGTTCTCAGGTGTTCAAGGTGGCCGCCATGCCATTCTCCGCGGGCACGCATCTGTGGACTTTTCTAACGGCACAGCCCGGCATTTTGCTCGCCGCATGAGCGTACGCCTTACCGTTCCGCCGGAACAGGAATGCTTCTTGCGAGTTCATACCTTTGTACAATGCGACGCGCTGATGCGAATGGCGGCAGCGCAAACAAGGAGAGCAGACATCATGGGCCTTGGAACCATTCTCATCATAATCTTGGTCCTTGCCTTGCTTGGCGGCTTCAGCGGCTTGGGCGGCGGACCGTTCTATGGCACCGGCTATTACGGTGGTGGCGGCCTCGGCCTGGTGCTGCTTATCGTCATTATCCTGGTCCTGCTTGGGCGCATTTGATGCACGTCGCGCAAAAGTGTGCAGCGGTTTTGTGATAGCGACATGCATAAAACAGGAACCTAAAGCGCGCATCGCATGAGGCCAGTCGAACGCGACGCGCCTTAGTGTCACGCTCGCGACAAAAACGCCTGCCGCTTGGTAACAAGCGCCGGGCGTTTTGGAGACAAGATTTCCATGATCCTTGGCCAACCAGGATCCCTGGCTAAAAAGGGCGACCCGGTGCCGAACCTTTCGGCACCGAGGACACCACCATAGCAGCAGCTTAGTGTTGGCGATCGGCGGCCAGCGCTTCTTTCAGATCGGCGCTGAGCACGCCTTCGTTGAACAGCGACATGATACGGGCGGCCAACCGCTCGCGGACAGGACTGTCGTCCGCAACACCCAACTCGCGGCAGCAGTCGTCGAGCGCTTTTTTCAGCACGCTCAGTTCGGCTGGAGTTGCTGCACCTTGCATCGACATGCCATCCTCCCTTGAAAAAGGGCGAAAGCGCGAAGCGTCTTTCAAGCGTCCACTCGCCATGTCTGTGTGGACGACTCCAATTCAATTAGCGCCGCTCTCGTCCAAACTCAATGTACGGAAATTACCAAACAGACAGTTTGGGAACGACTGCCTTGCACCTGCATTGTTGCTGCGATCCAACCCACCCCTCATTTGGATCATTGGGCGTAGCCCACGACGCCCGAATGGAGCCCGTTGCATCCCTCGCGACGGGCTCTTTCGCGTCCGGTGACCTCAATTGTCGTTTTCGTACCAAACCGTCTTTGGTACGTTTCCAACTCTAACTTTCAGTCGGATGTTTTCGTAGGCAAGCGGCAGGAGAAACTGTCGTGCATCGATTCATTTTTTTATTTAGTAGGCTCCATACCTTTCAGTGCCTATATGAGCGTTATCGTCCGCAGGTTATACCGGGCGCGGACGGCTGGGAGATAAAAAAGCTCTTGCCCTGTTTTGGGGCTAGCTATGTCTGATCCAGCAATTTCCAATAGAAATCGATACAGAAACAAGCTGTTGCGCCGGATGAGCGCCGGCGATTTCGCATCTCTCGAGCCGCACATCGAGCGCTGTTCACTGGAGTTACGGCAATCGCTCGAAGTGTCCGGATCCCCGATCGAGGCCATTTATTTCCTCGAGGACGGCATCGGTTCGGTGGTTGCGAAAATGCCGAACGGCAGCGATGCGGAAGTTGGCCTTGTCGGCTTGGAAGGTATGACCGGCTCGGCCCTGATAATGGGCGACGACCGTACGGTCCATGATTGCTATGTGCAGCTGGCGGGAGAAGCCGCCAGGATCGACGCCGAGCCGTTCAAGGCGGCGCTGACGCAAAGCCCGACGCTGCGGCTGTTCTTGCTGCGCTACGTGCAATATCTGCATGTCCAGACCGGCTATACGGCGCTGGTCAACGCGCGATCGAAACTTGAAGACCGGCTGGCGCGCTGGCTGCTCATGTGTGACGATCGGGTGGACGGCGGCCGGCTGACGATCACTCACGAATTCCTGTCGATCATGCTTGGCGTAAGGCGTCCGGGTGTCACGGTCGCGCTGCAGCTGCTCGAGGGGCGAGGGCTCATCCGGTCCCGCCGCGGCGAAATTATCATTCGCGATCGCGATGGTCTCGTCGCACTGGCGGATGGCGGCTACGGCCTGGCCGAGGCCGAATATACCCGCCTGGTCGAGCATATCGGCGAGCGCTGACGGCGCTTTCCTGGCCGATTGCTGCCGCAGGTCGAGGCCCCTTGCGACACTACACGGCGGGTCGGAAAAATTTTCAAGGCTCCCGGACCGTCAGGGAACTTGTTTCCCGTCGGAGGGTTATGGGACGCCTCTACTTTGCGAGGCGGCACCAACCATTCGGGAGAGGATCATGGCGACCACGAAAAAGGCCGCGAAGGCGGCAAGCAAGGGCCTTGAGGATCTGTTCCTCGACGGGCTCAAAGACCTCTACTACGCCGAGAAGAAGATACTGAGAGCGCTGCCTAAAATGGCCAAGGGCGCGGAGTCGGAAGAAGTGACCGCCGCCTTCGAGAAACACCGCATGGAAACCGAAGGACATGTCGACCGCCTGGAGGAGGTGTTCGAGAAGTTCGGCAAGCCGGCCCGTGGCAAGACCTGCCCGGCGATTGACGGCATCATCGAAGAGGGCTCGGAAGTGCTCGAGGAGTATAACGGTGCTCCCGCGCTCGACGCCGGGCTTGTCGGCGCGGCGCAGGCCGTCGAACATTACGAGATCGCTCGCTACGGCACTTTGATCGCGTGGGCGGAAGAACTCGGCAAGAGCGACGTTGTCGAGCTGCTCAGGGCAACTCTCAAGGAAGAGGTCGCGACCGACGAAGCGCTTTCCAAGCTCGGCGAAAGCGGTGTCAACGAACGCGCAATGCAAGAAGCCGCTTGATTTCAAAACCGCAACCGAGCCTCGGAAATGGTTGCCAAGGCTCGGTTGGCCGCGGTGAACCGGTGAATTCTGCATTGGTCTGTCATGAACGGTAGAGCGGGCAGCTAGAGCCTTGAAGCGGTGCATCGCTGCGGGCTTACTCGATCTGATCGAACGTGCATTGCCGGGGCTCTTTGTCCGGCCGCCAGCGCAACAGCTTGGTTCCGTGCCGGAACCGGTCGCCTGTCACATGGTCGAAACGAACCTCGACCACCAGTTCAGGCTTTATCGGCTCCCATTGTCCGCTGCGCTCCGTGCTCCAGCGGCTTGGCCCGCCCGGCGCCTTGCCGGTGAAACCCGGTTTGGCCCGCAGTTTTTCCAGCCGCCTGGTCAGCGTCGCGCGGTCGTCCTTGCCGATGGTCGAGGTGAACCCGACATGGTCCAGCCTGCCTTCGTTGTTGTAGAGGCCGAGCAGCAGGGATCCGACTTCGTTGCTGCCGGCGAGATAGCGAAAGCCGCCGACCACACAATCCGCAGTGCGCAGCCGCTTGACCTTGACCATGGCGCGCTCGCCGGGCCGGTATGGCCCGGCGATCAGTTTTGCAACGACACCGTCGGTCGAGCCATGGCCGGCGCCTTGCAGCCAGCGCTCGGCGGCAGCGGCGTCGTGCGTATATTTGGACAGGTGCAGTTCGGGCCGTGCCGCCGACGCGACAAAGGCCTCAATCGCCTGCCTCCTGGTGGTGAGAGGCTCTTCGATGATGATCCCGCCGCCGGGTTCGGCCAGCATGTCGAACAGGACCAGCATGGCAGGCGTCTCGAGGCTCAACTTGCGGATCCTGCTTTCGGCGGGATGAAGGCGCATTTGCAGGGCCTCGAACGAGGACGATCCGTCGACCTCGATGACGATTTCGCTGTCGGCAACAAACCGCCGCGACCTCACATCGCGCAGCACCGCGACCAGTTCGGGAAAATAGCGGCCAAGCGGCTTGCCCGATTTTGCACGCAGATCGACGGCATCGTCGCCCTTGAACACGAGGCAGCGAAACCCGTCCCATTTCGGTTCGTACTGCCAAAGCCCGTCGCCGCCAGGAATTGCGTCGGCGGCTTTGGCTTCCATCGGACGAAGGTCGAGCGGCAACGGAAATGCGGTCATGGCTGGTCCGCGCCGCCGCTGAGGCATTCGCTACCGCCGTCGGCCATTCCCCTGCGCCCCGCTTTCCCGCCTCGGCACCTTGCGGCCGGTTTGGTCGGGTGAAGGCGACCGCGGATCGACCTCGTCGGACCCACCGATCTCCTTGGTGATGCGATAGGCCAGATAAGCGACGGCTCCGGCAAGCAGCAAGCGGACCATGACTGCAAATCCTTCGTTGGCGTGAACCCACCAACCCGCAGGCCGAAGGTTTTGTTCCGCCGCTGCCCATCGCCGGGGTGAATCGTCGGCGGCGCAACCAAAATCCAAGCGCATCGTTTGTTGCTTATCGACGAAAAGAATTTGCGATGAAGACGCTCTTGCCCTTGTTCGCTTTGACCCTGGCGCTATTCCTGGCCAGCAGCGCTTGGCCTGACGGGTGACCGCGATGCTCCTCGTTGTTCCGGTCTGGCAGGACATCGCGGCACGACTGCTTCTGACCGCGCTCGCCGGCCTGTTGATAGGCCTCAACCGCGAGGCGCGCGGGCACGCGGCGGGGCTACGCACCACCGTGCTGGTCGGATTGGCCGCCGCCATCACAATGATCCAGGCCAGTATTCTGCTCGAGACCGTTGGCAAGCACCCGGATTCGTTTGCATCGATGGACGTCTTGCGCTTTCCGCTGGGCGTGTTGACCGGCGTCGGCTTTATCGGCGGTGGCGCCATTCTTCGCCGCGGCAATCTTGTCAGCGGCGTCACCACGGCGGCCACGTTGTGGGTGATGACGGCGATCGGATTGGCTTTCGGTGGGGGCCAATACGGCTTGGGCGCGGCCGGCACGGCGCTGACGCTGGCCACCTTGCTGGTCCTGAAATGGGTGGACCTTCGAATGTCGCGCGAACACCATGCCCAGTTGGCACTGACCTGGAAGGCCGCGGCTCGACAGGAGCTCGATGCGCTCATCGGGCCGCTTGGCTACCAGGCACGCCTCGTCGCAATAGAGAGGCGCCCAGATCTCAAGGACCCTGTGTTCTCGTTCGAGATCAGTTGGAGGCGGCCCGACACTGGCGCACCGCCAATGGATCTGCTGGCATCGGTGGGCGAGCATTGCGAGATCCAGAAGTTTGATCTCCTCAGCGAACCTGCCCGCTAGAGCGGTTCATCGTTTCACGGAAACGCCGAAACGCTCTATCTCTTTGTTTCTGCGCAATCCCGGACGGAAAACCGTTTCACACTTTTCCTGGAATTGCTCTAGCGGCTTGCAACGATCGCGGCCTGAATCAGGCCATAGCTTCTCCACACCCCTTTCGATACCTATCTGTCGAGGCAGGACTCAAGGAGCAAGCAAAAGAGCGTGGCACAGCGATCGGGAAGTGCTGATCTCCCACTTCACGGCGGACGCGTGCCGAAATGGCTCGGCGACCGCATGACGCGGCTTGGCGCGGTCATGTGCGAGGCGATCATCCACCATTACGGCCGCGATGAATTGCTGCGCCGGCTGGCGCATCCGTTCTGGTTCCAGTCCTTTGGCGCCGTAATGGGGATGGACTGGCACTCTTCCGGCATCACCACCAGCGTCGTCGGTGCCTTGAAGCGCGGTCTGTCGCCGCTTTCCGGCGAACTCGGCATCCACGTTTGCGGCGGCCGCGGCGCGCATTCGCGCAAGACCCCGCACGAGCTTGCCCTGATCGGCGAGCGTGTCGGCCTCGACGGGCAAGGCCTCGCGACTGCCAGCCGGCTTGTCGCCAAGGTGGACAGCGCCGCGGTCCAGGACGGTTTCGATCTCTATCTGCACGGCTTTATCGTCACCGACGACGGCAAGTGGGTGGTGGTGCAGCAGGGCATGAACGGCGACAGCAAGGTGGCGCGCCGCTATCACTGGCTGTCCGAAGGCCTGAAGAGCTTTGTCGACCAGCCGCATGCTGCCATCGAGGGCGCCAACCAGGGCGAGATCGTCAACCTGACCGACCGGCGCGCTGAAGCGTCGCGCCAGGGACAACTGGACCTTCTGCACGACCTTGGACCGGATCGCATCGTGAGGGAGCTTGCCGCTTTGGAGCGGGGTTCGGCGCCAGCGCCGGAGCCGGCACAAAAGCTGCTGCCGCATCTGGTGATGCCGGCGCACCACGATGTGCGCGAAAGCGACGTCGTCATGCGCCGCCTGCACGGCAACATCGCGGCGGCGGCCGAGCGCGGCCCGACAGATTTCGCCGGGCTTCTCCTGGTGCCCAATGTCGGCGCGCGCACGGTGCGGGCGCTGGCGCTGGTCGCCGAAGTCGTGCATGGCGCGCCGTGCCGTTTTTCCGATCCAGGCCGTTTCTCGCTGGCGCATGGCGGCAAGGACAGGCACCCGTTCCCCGTGCCGCTGAAGGTCTATGACGAGACGATCGGCGTGCTGAAGTCGGCTGTCCAGAAGGCCAGGCTCGGCCGTGACGAAGAGATCGGCGCCTTGCGGCGGCTGGACGACCAGTCGAGGCAGGTCGAGCGCTATGTCACCGGCCCAAGCCTGAAGGAAATCGTCGCCGGGGAGTTCGAGCAATCGCATCTGCTCGGCGGCCGCAGCGTCTTCGGTTGGGAGGTCGTACCCGAAACGGCCGCAGTCAAATCAACGAAATGATCGGCTCGGATCAAGCCTCCAAGTCGATCAGGGCGACGCCGAGTTCGGGACGGTGCCTGCGGCGCAGATGGCCAGGCGTCTCCACCAATGTGACCTCGAGCGTCGGCCGCACGATGCCGTCCAGCAGATGACCGCCCCTCGTGGTGCCGTCACTCAATCCAAGGACTGCGTGGACGTGCAGGCTGGGCTTGCCGTCGTCGCCGATAGCAACATCGCCGATCGCGCTCAGCACTTCGCACTGTTCCCGGACGGGGATTTTCCGATAGGTCTTTTCCCCGGGGTCGAACCAGCCGACAGTCGCCGTTTCGAAAGCACCGAGCGCGGTCAGCGACGCGCCGCCGACGCCACGGTCGACCGCAAACGAGGTCAGCTGCGCAAACGCCTCTTCGCCGGGATCAAGCACAACGACGAACGTTCTCTGTCCGGCGCTTTCGGCAACAAGCTGTGATTTCATGATTTCGCTCCAGCCGTCAGGAATTCAAATCCACCACACCAGCAATGCCAGCAAGACGAGACCCACTAGGCCGGCGATGAAAATGATCCGGCGCGCCCGCGTCCGCAGGATGATCTCGCCCTGCCGCGCCTGTTCCGCTGAAAAGACAGGACCATCCTTGTCCCGGTCGTTGCTCATCCATCATCTCCTTTCGGGCAATTATTCAGCATTGAATAGATCTGGCGCCCGATAGAACACAATCTCGTTTGGCGGATGAGGTTCCACGATGGACCATCGACGGTTGGAACCGACTGGGACTCGGCCGTCTGCCGAGGCGGGACGGAGATCGACCACGAGGTGAACCCAGCCGGCTTGGGACCGGCTGGGCGCCGTTTGCATCTATTCCTTCGGCGCGGTCGCGGGCGCGGTATAGCGGCGGCGCACCGCGTCCAGGACGTGGTTGCGGCTCTCCTGCGCCGAAAGTGTGCCGTCTTTCTCCGCTTCGGCGGTTTCGCGCGCCAGTTCCTTGTCCCTGATCTGGTGGCGAAACCATTCGGAATAGTCGCCGGCGCGCAAATGATGTTCCCAGGTCCTGTCGTCGATGCCCTCGGCGATCTGGGCGAAAATCATCAGATTATGGGCGCGGAGGTTCATCGCATTGTCGGGGCCGCGGAAATAGAAGCTGCCCTTCTCGTCCAGCTGGCCCTCGGCATATTTGCGGCTGTGGCGCTTGAGCGACTGTCGCGGTTCGATCGGCTCGACCATGGCAGGTTTCTTGCGCGCCTGCGGCCGCCAGAACAGCACGCGCTCGTCTTTTGGAGAGTTCAGGTCCTTGTCCTTTGGCGGTTCGGTGCCGGTCTCGTGACAGAACGTCTTGATGACCTTTTTCGCCTTGGGGCCGAGTGCGATGACGGCGGTGACCAGCCGCAATGCCTCGGTTGAGATCGCGTCCGGATGAACCGTGATCAGGATCGTGCCCGGCAATTCCATGGCCAGCACCATTGGCGTGTCGTCGCGCCGCTTCGGCAAGAGGTGATGCGCCTCGTCGATGATCAGCCAGTGTGGTCGTGCCGTGCGGAAGCGAACGCCGCCAAGGCCCGGCAGCAGGTCGGCAAAGAAGTCCGGCCGCTCGTTGACGCGCAGCGCCAGGCCATTGACGACCAGATTGTTGTCCGGCTTCTCCAGGAGATCGAGCAACTGCGTCTTCGTCGGCGCGTTCGAGCCGTCGCCCAGCCGGACGGCGCCTTCGAGGCCGTCATAGTCGCCTTCCGGATCGAAGATGCAGAACTGGAACTTTCTCTCGACGAAGCGCTCCGTCAGTGCGGTCGCCAGGGTCGATTTGCCGATGCCGGAGCTGCCGGCGATCAGCACCGTATCGGTTGGCGACAGATACACCTCCTTGCCATCCTCCGAGCCAAGCAGAATGCCGTCGCGGTTCGACACAAGCTCGCGATCGCGCTCGACCACCTTGGCGATCAGTTCCTCGACGCCTTTTCCGCGCGCGCCGCGTGTCACGAGATCCGCCGTATCCTTGACTGCCGGCAGTGCGTTGTCGACGGCGACGCTGAAGCCGCAGGCGCGCAGGAAGGCGTGGTCGTTTTCGGCGTCGCCGACACCGACGACGTTGTGCGGCGACAATCTGAGGTCCTGAAGCGCGGCTGTCAGCCCGGTCGCCTTGTTGATGCCGCTGGGCAGGATCATCACCGCGCCCTTGTTGAAGATGATTTCCAGCTCCAGCCCCAATTTCTTGATGACCTCGAGCGCGGTAGCCTGATGCGGTTCCCAGGTTGCGACGATCGAGCGTCCGACCGAAAGCGGTTTGACACCGCGTTTCCTGAGTTTGGCGATGAACTCGGGGGCGGGCGGCGGAGATATCGTCCGCTCCTCCTCGCTGGCCGGCGTGTAGATCAGCGCCCCGTTTTCCGCGACCACCTTGTCGAAGATCGCGACTTCGGGAAAGACGCGTTTCAGGTCGGGCAGCTCGCGCCCGGTGACGAGAATGAGTTTGCGGCCACTCTTCTTGAAGCGTTCAAGCGCCGCAAGCGTCTTCTCGGCAACGACCCCTTCATGCGCCAGCGTGCCGTCATAATCAGTGGCCAGGGCAATGAAATACATGCCGTCAATAGCCGCCCACGATCGGCAATATCTCGCCGGTGATGTAGCTCGAGCAGTGCGGCGAGGCGAGGAACACGTAGGCCGGCGCGATCTCCTCCGGCTGCGCCGGCCGTTTCATCGGCGTATCAGCGCCAAATTTCGAAACATCGCCGGCTTCCTTGTCCGAGGGGTTGAGCGGCGTCCAAACCGGGCCTGGCGCCACGGCGTTGACCCTTATGCCCTTCTCGACAAGGTTGCCCGAGAGCGCGCGGGTGAAGGCATGAATGCCGCCCTTGGTCATGGAGTAATCGACCAGTTGCTTCGAGCCCTCGATGCCGGTCACTGAACCGGTATTGATGATCGCCGAACCGGGTTTCATGTGCGGCACGGCCTCCTGCGCCATGTGGAAATAGCCGTAGAGGTTGGTCTTCAGCGTCGTATCGAAATGCTCCTCGGTCAGCTCGCTGAAATCGCTGGAATGGACCTGGAAAGCGGCATTGTTGACCAGCACGTCGATCCGCCCAAACTCCTGCACGATCTCAGCCACCGCGTTGTGGCAGTGGTTGCGTTCGCTGACGTCGGCCTTGATCAGGATGCAGCGCCGGCCTTCCGCTTCGACGGCCCTTTTGGTATCTTTGGCGTCCCTATCCTCCGAGAGATAGACGATCGCCACATCGGCGCCTTCACGCGCATATAGCACGGCCACCGCACGGCCGATGCCTGAATCGCCGCCGGTAATGACGGCCACTTTGCCGTCGAGCTTTTTCGATCCGATATAAAATGGCGCATCGTAAAGCGGCGCCGGCTCGATCGCCCATTCATGGCCCGGCTTCGGCTGGTGCTGCTCGGGGAAGGGCGGCTCGGGATATTTGCGGGCGCCGGCCTGCATGGCGCCTTTTTGCTTGCCATTGGATTTGGACTTGTCCTTCTCGTCGATACGGCGCTGGATATGCCGTTGCTTGGCGGCCTCGCCGGCGATTTCCGATTTCATCTGCATGGTCATCTCCCTGGCTTGAAACCCAACAACGCATATCCGGCGAAAAGGTTTATGCGACCACGTCATTCCTTGAGCCCGGCGACACGCTCAGCAGCGGCCGTTGCAGCAGCGGCAGATGGCCGACGACGCTGAAGGCCGCGTTCCTGACGCCTTGCATGATGCCGTTGTCCGATTGGGCCAGCGAGAGGATGCGCTCGCTGAGCGTGATCCACCGTTGCCCCACCGGGTGGCGTTCGCTTGTGTAGCCGGCAAGCGTGCCGTCGACGAAACGCCTGGCGAATGACGCGGCGTCCTCGATGCCGAGATTCATGCCGCGCGCGCCCAACGGCGAATGCACATGCGCGGCATCGCCTCCCAGGAAGACGCATGCGGTTTGATAGCGCGGCGCCTGTCGTACCGGAATATGGAAGCGGTCGGCCCGCAACAACCGCGTGATCCGGTAATTGCCGGGGATGCGCGCCAACGCATCCTCGCTGTTTGAAACCGCGCGATAGCGCTTCTCGCCGATCGGGATGACGAAACCGACGTCGCCGTTCCTGTGAAGAAATGCGTGGGCGGCCATCGGCTCATAGGGCCAATCGTCGATGTCGGCGTCGGCAATGCTCCATTGCCGCCGATGCGTGTAGCCATCGAAGCCGATGCCCATGGCATCACGCACGGTGCTTTGCGCACCGTCGGCTCCGAAGACAAGGTCGAAACTTGCCTCGTCACGGCCGTCTGGCGCCTCGATCCGCACCTCGGCGCGGCCTTTGTGCTCGGCCATGCCGACAAATGTGCTTCGCCATTCGACGTCGATGCCAAATCCCTTGAGCGTATCGGTCATCAGCGATTCGGTGTCGCGCTGCGGCAGCGACAGCAGGAAATTATGGCGGTGCGGCAGGATCGAGAAATCGATCTCGCCGAGCGCTCGTCCTTCGAAGTAGAAACGGGCTCGGCGAATTTTCAATCCTTCGGCGAGCAATCGGGCAGCGACTTTGGACGGTTCAAGGATGTCGAGGCTGTGCGAACTGATGCCGACCGCCTTGGCGAGCGGCGTCGGGCCTTCCTTGCGGTCGATGATGCGAGGTGCAATGCCGCGCCTTGCCAGTTCGACTGCCGCCGTCAGCCCGGTCGGGCCGGCGCCGACGATCAGGATGGAAGCGTCCCGCGAAGCCGTCATCGTCGGGCGTCAGCTTTTTGGCAGTGCGTAGGCAATGATGTCGTCGCCGATCCTGGTCTCCATGAAATGGTGGCCGCCGGGTGCAAGGGTCGCCAGCCAGGTCAGGACGTAAAGCCATACACCGGCGGCATTGCCGGCAAGCAGCAGGCTGCCGGCGGCCAGCAGGGCGATCCCGGCGGGCAGATAGTACCAGGATCCGCCCAGCGCGATCAGCCAGGCACCGCCCCCTCCGATCAGCAGGCCGAGGATCGTCAGCAGCGCGCCGACGAACATCGTCCACCAGAAGGCAACGCCGGACCGGCGGCGAATGGGATGGGGGTGGGGGATGGTCATGATGCTTATCCAGGTGAAACAGAACGTGACCTCATCCGAACGTATGGAGGGTTCGATGGTTTCCGGTCAGCCCGACCTGATGGGCCAGGGCGGGGTAACCATTCTGTGATCTCCGCTGCTCCAGCCGGAACTTACCCACGCAGCCGCAGTTAGGCACTTTGGGGGGTGAGTATGGTTTGCTGGATGCGAAATCGGCGAGGGGATGCCGCAGGTCTTTTCAAGGAGTGCCAACGGCATTTCACGCTTCGCTCTGTGGGGCGCGTGTTTCATGGCCATCTTTGCGGCTCTCGGCGGTACCGCCGTCTTGCGTTCGGACTTCGTCACCGGCGTTGGCCGGCCGTTGGCGCAACCAGTGCCGTTCAGCCACAGGCACCATGTCGGCGAGCTCGGCCTCGATTGCCGTTATTGCCATAGCGGCGTCGAGACTGCGTCATCGGCGGGTCTGCCGGCGACCGAGGTGTGCATGACCTGCCATTCGCAGCTGTTCACCAACGCGGACATGCTGGCGCCGATACGGGCAAGCCTTGCTTCCGGGCAGCCATTGCAGTGGCAGCAGGTGAACAGTGTCCCCGACTTCGTCTATTTCAATCATTCGATCCATATCGCTAAAGGCGTCGCCTGCGAGACGTGCCATGGCGAGGTCGACGACATGCCGCTGATGCGGCGGGCGCACGCACTATCGATGGAATGGTGCCTGGCATGCCATCGCGATCCCGAGCCTAATTTGCGTCCGCCGCAGGACGTGTTCCTGATGCACTGGAAGCCACCGGCCGGCATCGCCGAAATCCGCCGGTCACTCATCAGCCTTCTCGATATCCACCCCGAGACCATGACCGACTGTTATGTCTGCCACCGCTGACAAACCGATCGCGGCTCCAGACATGGCCGGCCTGCGCGAACGGCTTTCGCCCGGCCCGGAGCTGTGGCGAAGCCTCGACGAGCTCGCCGATACGCCGGAATTCCGCCGCTTCGTCGATGCCGAATTTCCCTCGATCGCCGAGCGCATCCCGCGGCTCGACCGGCGCACGCTGCTGAAGCTGATGGGTGCATCGCTGACGCTGGCCGGGCTTGCCGCCTGCAGCCGGGCCGAAGACATCCTGCCTTATATCCGCCAGCCGGAAAACATCGTTCCCGGCAAGCCGCTTTATTACGCGACCACGCTTTCGAGCGATGGCTACGGTATCGGTGCGGTGGTCGAAAGCCATGAGGGCCGGCCGACCAAGGTGGAAGGCAATCCCGGCCATCCGGCCTCGCGCGGTGCGACGGACGCCATCATGCAGGCGGCGGTGCTGTCGCTTTTCGACCCCGATCGCTCGCGCATGCCGCTGAAACACGGCGAACCGGCGGCCTATGGCGACTTCCTTGCCGACATGGCCGAGCTCACCTCGCAGCTGGCCGGCTCAGGCGGTGCCGGCGCGGCGCTGCTGATCGAGGCGACGACCTCGCCCACCATGAAGGCGCAGCTCGAGGCGCTGCGCGCGCGCTACCCCAGGCTGAGGCTGTTCCAGCACGATCCCCTGGCAACGCCATCCGGCGCCGAAGCCACGCAGACTCTTTTCGGCAGGGCGCTTGCACCGGTCTACCGGTTCGATCGCGCCGACGCGATTGTCAGTCTCGACGCGGATTTCCTGGGCGAGGGCCCCGGCCGTCTCGCTTACGCCCGTGACTTTGCCGCGCGGCGTCGCGTGCGCCGGGCGGACGATACGATGAGCCGGGTCTATGCGGTGGAATCGACGCCGACGATCACCGGCGCTGCCGCCGATCACCGCAGGCCGGTGCGGCCGAGCGAGGTCGAAGCCGTCGCCGCGGCGCTGAGCGCGGTGCTTGGCGGCGAAGCGGCGCCAAGCGCCTTGGCACTGGACCCGGCCTGGTTGGCTGCCACTGCGGACGACCTGAAGGCGGCCGGCCGCTCGGCGCTGATCGTGCCGGGCGCCCATCAAACACCGTTCGTCCATGCCGCGGCTCTTGCCATGAATGCGCGGCTTGGTGCGCTTGGCAACACCGTGGAACTGATCGAGCCGCCCGACGCGATGCCCATCGAGGGCGACCTCGCTGCACTTTGCCAGGCGATCGCCGCGCGAGATATCGACACCGTTGTCATACTCGGCGCCAATCCTCTCCACACCGCACCTGCGGGGCTCGATGTCCGCGACGTGTTTTCGCAGCTGAAGCTTCTTGTCCACTGGGGTCTCTACCGCGACGAAACCGCCTTCGTCGCACACTGGCATGTCCCTGCTGCGCATGATCTCGAGAGTTGGAGTGACCTGCGCGCCCATGACGGAACCGCGTCGATCGTGCAGCCGCTGATCAGGCCGCTTTACCAGGGGCGGGCGGTGCATGAAATCCTGGCCGTGCTTGGCGGTGAATTAGCTGTTTCTGCGCTGCCGCTCGTCCGCCGGACATGGGCACAAACGACTTGGGCGCAAGCACTGGACGATCCCGCGTGGCGAAAGGCGCTTCGCGACGGCTTTGTATCCGGCAGTGCCAGCACTCCAGTCGATGTTGCGATGCCGGCGGATTTGCGCGGCCTGAACCCGCGCGTCGAAGCGGCCAAAGGCGTCGAAATCCGTTTCGTCGCCGATCCCTGGCTGCGCGACGGACGCAATGCCAACTCGTCCTGGCTGCAGGAATTGCCGCGGCCACTGAGCAAGATCGTCTGGGGCAATGCAGCGCTGATGTCGCCAGCGACGGCGGGGCGGCTTCAGGTGGAAAACGCCCGGGTCGTCAATATCGCCTCGAACGGCACGGACATCGATGCGCCGGTCTGGATCATGCCTGGCCATCCCGACGAGACCGTGACACTTGCTCTGGGCTTCGGCCGGAAGCTCGGTTCGGTGGCAGCACTCGCCGACGGCCACGACGCGTACAGGCTGCGAAGCCTCGAGGCTCCCTGGATCGTCTATGGCGCCACGGTCGCGCCGCGGGACGGCAGTGCGCGGGTCATCACCACGCAACACCATCAGGCGATGGAGGGCAGGGCGATCGTTCGCCATGCCTCGCTCGAGGCCTTCCGCAAAAATCCACACTTCGTGCGCGACGGCGCCCCGCCCGCGCCAACCGGATCGCTCTATCCCGACTGGCAATACAGCCAGGAAGCCTGGGGCATGTCGATCGACCAGTCGGCATGCATCGGCTGCATGGCTTGCGTTTCTGCCTGCCAGGCGGAAAACAACATCGCCACCGTCGGGCCGGACGAGTCGGCACTCGGCCGTGAGATGCATTGGCTGCGGATCGACCGCTACTACTCCGGCCCGCTCGACGATCCCGACGTCTTTTTCCAGCCGGTGCCTTGCATGCATTGTGAGAAGGCGCCGTGCGAGGTCGTCTGTCCGGTCAACGCCACCACCCACACCCATGACGGGCTGAACGCGCAGGTCTACAACCGCTGCATCGGCACGCGCTACTGCTCGCAGAACTGCCCCTACAAGGTGCGGCGCTTCAACTTCCTGGACTTCCAGGAATTCGACAAGGATGCGGCCGGACCGGAACAGGCCGCGCACAATCCAGACGTCAGCGTCCGTTCGCGCGGTGTGATGGAAAAATGCACCTACTGCGTCCAGCGCATTTCCGAAAAACGCATCAAGGCGCAGATCGAAAACCGCCACATCGCCGACGGCGAAGTGGTGACCGCCTGTCAGCAGGCCTGCCCGACACAGGCGATCGTTTTCGGGGACCTCAACAGCAAGGGCGCCGCTGTCGTGCAGGAAAAAGCAGCGCCGCAACACTACGCCTTGCTCGAGGACCTCAACACGCGACCCCGCACCACCTATCTCGGCAAGATCAGGAATATCAACGGCCGTCTCTCGCCAGGCGGGAAAGCCGATGGCTGAGGCTATTGCTGGAAAACCGGGCGCACTGCCCGTTCTGCGCGGCCGGCACGACCTTCCGGAGATCAGCGGCCGTATCAGTGCGATCGTCCTCGACGGCAGGCTGCCGCGCTATTTCTGGACCGCGTTTTTCGCCTGCTTCGTCTTCGTCCTCATCTTTCTCTATTCGATTACCTATCTGATCTCGGTCGGCGTTGGCGCCTATGGCGTCAACATTCCGGTTGTCTGGGGCACGATGATTGGCAATTTCGTCTGGTGGATTGGCATCGGCCATGCCGGCACGCTGATCTCGGCGGTGCTTCTGCTTCTGCGCCAACCATGGCGCGCCTCGATCAACCGCTTTGCCGAGGCGATGACGCTGTTTGCCGTGGCGATGGCGGGGCTTTTCCCGATCCTGCATCTCGGCCGCCCGTGGTTCTTCTACTGGCTGCTGCCGCTACCCAACACGCATATGCATTGGCCGCAATGGCGCAGCCCACTGGTCTGGGATTTCGCGGCGATCGCCACCTATGCTAGCGTTTCGCTGATGTTCTGGTATATGGGCCTGCTGCCCGATCTCGCCGTCCTGCGCGACCGGGCGAAATCGCGCCCGGCGCAGCTGTTCTACGGGATACTGGCGCTCGGCTGGCGCGGTTCGGCCTTTCATTGGGCGCGCTACCAGACGGTCTATTTCCTGATGGCGGCACTGGCCACGCCGCTGGTCGTCTCGGTGCATTCGATCGTCTCGCTCGACTTCACCTTCGCCATCACGCCGGGCTTCCATTCGACTATCTTTCCTCCCTATTTCGTTGCCGGCGCGCTGCTGTCCGGCTTCGCCATGGTGCTTACCATCGCCATCCCGCTGCGCTGGGCGTTTTCGGTCCAGGATCTGATCACGCCGCGGCACATGGACAATGCCGCCAAGCTGATGATCGCCGCCGGCATGATCGTCATCTACGGCTATGCCTCCGAGGCTTTCTTCGCCTGGTATTCGGGCGAAACCTATGAGCGCACGATGATGTGGCAGCGCGCCTTCGGACCTTATGCGCCGCTGTTCTGGACCATGCTCGCCTGCAACGGCGCTGTTTTGCAATTGCTCTGGTTCCGCCGGGTGCGCCTCAACATGGCGGTGCTGTTCGCCATTGCCCTGATCATCAATGTCGGCATGTGGGTCGAGCGCTACGTCATCGTCGTCACCGGGCCAAGCCGCGATTACCTGCCGTCGTCCTGGGGCGAACAATCACTGAGATGGCTCGACTTCGGCATCCTGTTCGGCTCGATCGGCACCTTCTTCGCATTGGTCTTCCTGTTCATCCGCGTCCTGCCGGCCATCACCATTTTCGAGGTCGAGGAGCTGGCCGGGGAGAGGGGCGGCGCAAGATGAGCCTTTACGGCGTCATTGCGGCTTTCGCCGATCCCGAAGCGCTGACCGAGGCGGTCCGCACCATGCGGGCGCGCGGCTACCGGCGCATGGACGCGTTCTCGCCGTTCCATGTGCATGGGCTGGCCGACATGCTCGGCATGCGCAAGACGCGCTTGCCATGGGCCATCCTTGGCGGCGCCGTCGCCGGCGCGGTGTTTGTCTATGGCCTGATCCTCTATTCGGTCGAGATCGATTTTCCGCTCAATGTCGGCGGCCGGCCGCTGCATTCCTGGCCGGCCTTTCTCGTCATCGCCTTCGAGGCCGCGATACTTGGCGCTGCGCTGGCCGCATTCTTCGGCATGCTGGCCGCCAATCGCCTGCCCGAATATTACCACCCGGTCTTCAACGCCACGAGCTTCACCTATGCGCGCGGCGGCAAGTTCTATCTGCTCGTCGAGGCCGCCGATCCGAAGTTCCGCAAGGGCGTGACCAAGGGCCAGCTGACACGGCTCGGCGCCGAAACCGTCGAGGAGGTGGAGGCGTGAACATGCGCACGATCCTGCTGTCGGCAGCCTTGCTGGTCGCCGGCTGCCGGCAGGACATGGAGGACCAGCCGCGCTACGATCCGCTCGAAAGCAGCAACCAATTCGCCGACGGCATGTCGGCGCGGGCGCCGGTCGAGGACACAGTCGCACGCGATGCCGATCTTTCGCCGGTACCCGACACTTTTCCCTATCCGGTCACGATGACGCTGCTGCGGCGAGGCCAGCAACGCTTCGACATCTTCTGTTCGCCTTGCCACGGCCGCGCCGGCGACGGCCACGGCATGATCGTCGAGCGGGGCTTTCCGGCGCCGCCGACCTATCACCAGGACGCGTTGCGCAAGGCGAGCGACAGGCATTTCTACGACGTCATCAGCAACGGCTATGGCGCCATGTATTCCTACGCGGCGCGTGTCCCGCCTGCCGACCGCTGGGCGATCGTCGCCTATATCCGCGCCCTGCAATATTCGCGCGATGCACCAATTGCCGAGCTGCCGGAAAGCCTCCGCGCCGAGCTCAATGCGGAGCCGGATCGATGATGCGGGCGATGATGCGGCTTGCCGCCGAACGTTTGATTCTGCCGGCGCTTGCTGTGGCCGCCGTCGGACTTGTGCTTTGCGCCACGGGATTGGCCTTCGACTTCAGAGCCACATTGGCCGGCTGGCTGCCTGCGGCGCTCTTCCTGCTCGGCCTGCCGCTCGGGGCGCTGACCATCCTGATCGTGCATGGGCTGACCGGCGGCCGCTGGGGCGAGGCAATCCGCCAGCCGCTGCGCGCTCTCGTCGCGACGCTGCCGCTGGCGCTGCTTCTGCTGCTGCCGGTTCTGCTCAGGCTCGACCTGGTCTTTCCCTGGGCGAGTGCCGACGCGGCTGCATTGCCCGAGACGGTGCGCCAGAAATTCTCTTATCTGAACGTTCCGTTCTTTTTGCTGCGCTTTGCCGCCTGCGCCGCGATCTGGCTGGTGGTGGCGTGGCGCGTGCTTGACTGGACAACGACCGATAGCGGCCGTGGCAGCGCCGGCCGCGGCAAGGCCTATGCCGCTGGATTGATTGCGCATGGGCTGGCGGTCACGATCTTTGCCATCGATTGGATGCTCTCGCTTGAGCCGGAGTTCTCCTCGACCATCTATGCGCTGCTGGAAGCGTCCGCCGAAGTCGTTGGCGCTTACGCCCTGGCGATGACGGTACTGTGCGTGAACCGCTCGATCGAGGTCATGCCGGGCGGCGAGGAGGATGTCGCGCTCGGCGAGGATTTGGCCAACATGCTGTTCGGCTTCGTGTTGCTCTGGACTTACCTGTCGTTCATGCAATGGCTGGTGACCTGGGGCGGCGACCTGCCGAACGAGATCCGTTGGTACCTCATCCGCAGCAGCAATGGCTGGCAGTATCTGCTCTGGCTGCTGATTGCGCTGCAATTCGCGGTCCCCTTTGCCGGGCTGCTCAGCCGGGATCTGAAGCGCAGCCATGCCGGCCTGCTGTCGATCTGCGGCATCGTGCTGGCCGGCCACTACGTCGATGTCCTCTGGCGGATCAGACCGCCGTTGGCGGACGGTAATGTAATCGCATTCTGGTACGATCTTGCCGCGCTGGCAGGAGCTGGCGGCCTCTGGCTTGCGCTGCTGCTTTTCGCGCTTGGCCGGCCGGACCGGATCGCCCTCTGGTGCCGGAGGCCGGTCCATGGCTAGGGCAGCCCGCCATCCCGAAACGCGCGACGTCTGGCCGGGCGCGCTGCTTGCCTTCGCGGCCGGCCTGCTGCTGCTCCTGGCCGCAACAGTCATCGTCCTCGGGCTCGTCTTCGACACCAGGCCGTTCGGGCCGCTGCCGGGGCCATCATCGGTCGGCAACCGGGCCAGTCCAGCCTTGCAGCGCTTTCCAGAAGACGACCTCGCTGCCTTCCGCAAGGCGGAGGAGCAGGAGCTGAACAAGGTCGGCTGGGTCGACCGCACCGCCGGCATTGCCCGCATTCCGATCGAGGACGCCATGTGGGCGATCGTCAGCCATGGTTTGCCGAACTGGGGGCAGCCGGCGCCGGCCGCCGGCGCCGACTGCCGATTGGGCGAGGCCGAGATACCACGCGCGCCACAGGCCGCGCGCTGCCGGACCGCGCCAGGCCAGGGAGGCCGGCCGTGAAGGCCTGGCTAACCGCTTTTTCCCTTCTCGCGGCACTGCCGGCCATGGCTTTCGCACGCCCGGCCTTCGATCCCGAGATCGGCGCGCAGCTCAGCCTCGACCGGGTGTTTCGCGATGCGTCCGGCGAGCAGCGCACGATCGGCCAAATGCTTGCCGGCCGGCCGGCGCTGCTGATTTTCGGCTACGACAAATGCCCGAACCTTTGTGGTGTGACCCAACAGGCGGTCGCCTCGGATTTGAAAAAGACCTCGCTCGACCCCGACACCTATCGCGCTTTGTTCGTCTCGATCGATGCCGCCGACACGCCCGAAGATGCGGGCGATGCGCAAGCCACGGTCGCCGCGGCGGCCGACGCGAGGAACCTGTCGGCGTGGCGGTTCCTGACCAGTGCCGACGGCGCCGGCGGCGCCCTTGCCGCGGAAGCCGGCATCAGTTTCGACACCCGCGCCAGGATCGACCAATTCGCCCATCCGATCGCGGTCATCGCGCTGACGCCAAAAGGCCGGATAGCGCAGGTGCTGCCGGCGCTGAGCTTCACGCCGCGCGATCTTGAGCTTGCCCTTGTCGAGGCATCTTCCGGCAGGCTCGGCTCGATCGCCGATCATGTCTTCCTGCTCTGCGCCGGCTTCGATGCGTCCAAGGGGCGATATACGCCGGCGATCTGGGCTGCGTTGAAGCTCGCCAGCATCGTCATGGTGGTGGGGTTGGCGACGGCCATACTGCTGGCGCGCGGGAGGCGGGCGTGAGCTTCGGCATCCGGTTTTTCCCGCAGGAAGCCTCGTCCATCGCAGGCAGCGTCGATGCCTTGTTCTACACATTGCTGGCTTTCGCACTCGCGCTCGGCCTGTTCCTGACCGTTCTCGTTGTCGGCTACGCCGTCAAATATCGTATCGGCTCCGCAGCCGACCGTACAGGGGCGCGTGCCCGCAGCCTGCCGCTGGAGATGACGTGGACCATTGCCAGCCTGGTGATGGCCTTCATCTTCTTCGGCTGGGGCGCAGTCCTTTTTTGTCCGGCGCGACCGTCCGCCACCGGACGCCGTCGAGATCGCCGGCCTCGGCAAGCAATGGATGTGGGAATTCCGCCATCCCGGCGGCCAGCGCGAGATCAACGAGCTGCACGTGCCGGTCGGCAAGGCGGTGGTGGTGTCGCTGGCATCACAGGACGTCATCCACTCCTTCTACGTGCCAGCCTTTCGGGTCAAGCAGGATGCCGTTCCCGGACGCACGGCCAATGTCTGGTTCATCGCCACGCAGCCGGGGCGTTATCACCTGTTCTGCGCCGAATATTGCGGCACGCAGCATTCCGAGATGGGCGGCTGGGTGACGGTGCTGGCGCCGGAGCAATATGCATCATGGCTCGGCAGTCAAGGTGAAGGCGAAAGCCTTGCCACGAGCGGCGGGAAACTGTTCCGCGCGCTCGGCTGCTCCGGCTGTCACGGCAATTCCAGCAAGGTGCGGGCGCCCGGCCTCGATGGGGTTTTCGGCCAGCCGGTGGCGTTGGCCAACCGGCAGACGGTCATCGCCGACGAACGCTATCTGCGCGATTCGATCCTTGTCCCGAACAAGGAAATCGCCGCCGGCTACCAGCCGGTGATGCCGAGCTTCGACGGTCTCGTTGACGAAGCCGAACTGCAGATGCTGATGGCCTATCTCAAATCCCTATCGCTCCAATCTCCCTCGTTACCGGCGGCAAAAAACGAGGCGCCGCAATGAGCAGCGATTTGGCGTCGGCAAGCTATCTCGCAGAAGGTGCCGGGCCGCGCTCCTGGCTGCTGACAACCGACCACAAACGGGTGGCGTGGCTCTATTTCGTCTCGCTGACGGCCTTCTTCTTCCTCGGCGGAACCTTTGCCGTGCTGATGCGCATCGAGCTTGCGACGCCGGCCGGCGACCTGGTCTCCGACGATGTCTACAACCGGCTGTTTTCGCTGCACGGCATCATCATGGTGTGGTTCTTCCTGGTGCCGTCGATCCCGGCAACGCTCGGCAATTTCCTGCTGCCGCTGATGATCGGCGCGCGCGACCTCGCCTTTCCCCGGCTCAACCTGGCAAGCTGGTACGTCTTCATGTTCGGCAGCCTGTTCGCGCTCGCCTCGGTGGTTTTGGGCGGCGTCGACACCGGCTGGACCTTCTACACGCCGCTGTCGACGCTCTATGCCAACGGGTTTGTCTCGACCGCGGCATTCGGCGTTTTCATCGTCGGCTTTTCGACGATCATGACCGGCATCAATTTCATCGTCACCGTCCACACCTTGCGAGCGCCTGGCCTCACCTGGTTCCGGCTGCCGATCTTCGTCTGGACCCTGTACGCCACCAGCCTGGTGATGGTGCTGGCGACGCCGGTGCTTGCAGCATCGCTGATCCTCATCGTGCTGGAGCGCGTCTTCGGCATCGGCATCTTCAATCCCGCCCTCGGCGGCGATCCGCTGCTGTTCCAGCATCTGTTCTGGTTCTACTCGCACCCCGCCGTCTACATCATGATCCTGCCAGGTATGGGAGTGGTCTCGGAAGTGCTGCCTTGCTTTAGCCGCCGGCCGCTGTTCGGCTACAAGGCCGTCGCCCTGGCTTCGATGGCGATCGCCGTCTTCGGCTTTCTCGTCTGGGGCCACCACATGTTCGTCAGCGGGCAGTCGGCCTATGCCGGCGTGGTGTTTTCGTTCCTGTCCTTCTGCGTCGCGATCCCATCGGCGATAAAGGTCTTCAACTGGAGCCTGACGCTGCGCAAGGGCGAAATCAGCTTCGAGACGCCGATGCTTTATGCGCTGTTCTTCCTGGCATTGTTCACCTTCGGCGGGCTGGCCGGCCTTTTCCTTGCCGCGCTCGCCATCGACGTCCACGTTCACGACACCTATTTCGTCGTCGCCCATTTCCACTACATCATGGTCGGCGGCATGGTGACCGCCTACATGGCAGGGCTGCATTTCTGGTGGCCGAAACTCACCGGCCGAATGTATTCGGAGGTTTGGGGGCGTATAGCCGCGGCGGTCACCTTCATCGGCTTCAACCTGACCTTTTTTCCGCAATATGTGCTCGGCTTTCTGGGCATGCCGCGGCGCTACCATACCTATCCGCCGGAATTCGCTTTCTGGCACATCCTGTCGTCGGCAGGCGCCGTGGTGCTGGCGATCGGCTATCTGATGCCGCTCCTCTACTTGGCATGGTCGCTGTTTCGAGGCGCGCAGGCGCCGGCCAATCCGTGGCGAGCGACCGGGTTGGAATGGCAAACAAGCTCGCCGCCGCCAGCGCATAATTTCGATCGCATGCCGACCGTCACCAGACCAGCCTACGACTATCCGATGAAAGGCCTGACCGAGAAACGGTCGGACCCGGTGGAGGATCTGGTTTGAAGTCACCAACGACAAGCATCGCCTTCGACCGGCCGGCTCGCGAAACGGCAGCCGACAGCTTTGCCATGTGGGTGTTCATCGGCTCCGAGGTGATGCTGTTCGGCGCCATCCTGCTCGTCTTCATGTTTGCCCGGTTGAGTTATGGCGACGCCTTCGCCGGGGCGGCGAAGCATCTGTCGCTGCCGTTGGGCACGGCCAACACCGTCGTCCTGATCACCAGCAGTTTCGCTGTGGCGCTCGCCCATATGTACACGGCCGCGCGGCGATGGCGCGCCGCTGGCTGGGCATTGGCTGCGACGGCGCTGCTCGGCGTCGTCTTCCTGGCGATCAAGGCGACGGAGTACGCCAGGGAATTCAGCGAAGGGCTGGCGCCGGTGCTCGGCGCACCTTTCATCTATAAGGGCCCGGATCCTGTTCATGCCGAATTCTTCTTCGGCCTCTATTTCGCGATGACGTCACTGCACGCCTTGCATCTGATTTGCGGCGTAATCGTCATCGGCGGCATCCTCGCGCTGTGGCCACGCACGATCGAGGCCAGCCGGTTCCGGCGCGTGCAGGCAATCGGCCTCTATTGGCATTTCGTCGATATCGTCTGGGTCTTCCTGTTCCCCGTCCTCTATCTGATCAACAGATGAGCGAGTTCCGCAAACTCACGCTTGCTTATATCGGGCTTTTAGCCTTGCTGGCCCTGACCGTCGGCTCGTCCTTCCTCGCGCTCGGCGGCTTCAATTCGGCACTCAATCTGGTGATCGCCGCGGCCAAGACCGCCGTCATCGCCATCCTGTTCATGCATCTGGCCAGCGACGGCGTCCTGCCGCGTCTTGCGGTCGCTGCTGCCGGGTTTTGGCTGATGATCCTGTTCGGGCTGACGCTGATCGGACAATAGGCCGAAGCGGCGCACCTCGTGATGCCTTGCCTGCGCTCGGACCGGCCTTACAGGGCCGGCTTTTGCTCGGCCGCTGACGTAGAAATCTTTTGGCCATGGCCATTGCCATTGAGTTGCCTGGCCTCGTCCTCGGCTGCGTCTTCGAGCTTGGCGACGAGCAGATCCTTGAGGTCGCCAACCTCTTCCTCGATGTCTTCGATGGGTACGCCGGCGTCGGCCGCCTCTTCCTTGCATTCCCTGGCGAGGATTTCCGCCTCCCTTTCAAGCCTGATCGGAGGCGGCGGCACATGAACGTTTTCGTGGATCCAGTCCTGCAAGAATTCTATCGCACTGTCACTCATGGCGCTCACCTATAGCGGCAACCCTGTAGTGCACATTAACGTACGTGCTGCAAAATGGATGCTTGGCAACGCCGGATTTCGGGTAGCGATACTTGACGATAGCGTGATTGCTAGGAACTGGAGCTTCTGCAGCCAAATGGAATCACTTGGCGTCGCGGAATTGCGTCTAACCAGACAGTTGGAGCGGGATCTAATTTGAAAGCATCCCGCCCTAAGACGTGTTGCGCCGACGCGCCGGTGTTGCTCGATTCGGATCGCTTGTCGGCCGACCATCGTCATCGGCAGCAGCCGGTCGTGCCGGCCGCTCAGCGGCGCGGTCGGCGCGCATTTTGCGTTTATGCGCCATCCAGAACGGCAAGAGCTCGGCAAGAAAACTGTATATCGTGGTCTTCATCGGCATGCTCCGGACAACGGTTACAACTCGTGGTCCCGCATTTCCGTTCCGACAAAGAGTTGCGTTCCGACAAATCCGTCGCTTCTACAATTGCGATTCGATCGGCAGGCAGCCAACCAGCGCTGCAACGATGCGCCGATAGAGACTGGCCTCCGGTTCACGCGAACATTGCCGCATCTCGCCATCCGCCATGCCGAGCCACCGCAAGGCGCCTTTGTCCAGGACCAGCTGATAGCTCGTCTGCGGTGACTTTTCGTGCTCGAACAGCCGGCGCAACTCCATCACCAGATTGGCATCGTGGAAAAGCACGCCCATTTCCGCATTCAACGACACCGAACGCGGATCGAAATTGAAGGAACCGACAAACCCCAGCGTGTCGTCGACCGTAAAGGCCTTGGTATGGAGGCTGGCTCCCTTTGAGCCGAAAACGGAGATGTTGGCCTGGCGGTTGAAGGGTTGCAATTCGAAAAGCTGGATACCTTTTTTAAGCAGCTTGCGGCGGTATTTGGCATAGGCGCCGTGCACGGCGGCGACGTCCGTCGCGGCGAGCGAGTTGGTGAGGATTGCAACCTCGGCGCCACGATCCACCAGCTTCGACAGGATGGCCAACCCGGTGCGGCCGGGGATGAAATAGGGCGAGACAATTTCGAGGCGCTGCCTGGTCGCCGCGATAGCGGGAAGCAGCTCTTTGGTCAGCCAGTTCCTACGCCGCTTGCCGCGCACCTTTTCCGGCGGATCGGAAATGACGCGAACGCCTTTCGTCCAGCAGACGTCGCTGTGCGCTGCAATGAACTCCGTGATCGTGCGCCAGGCACTGAGGCTGTTCAAAAGCTGGCCGTCCGCGGTCGCATCGAGATTGTCGAGGAAATCGGCGCGCGAGCCCACCGCAGCCGGATTGAGCAGCTGGATCGGCTTTGCCGCCTCGCAATTCCAGAACGCCTCGAAGATCTGCATCGTCTGCCCTACGGCAGGACCGAGAAGCAACAGGTCGAGATCACGGAAATTTGTCTCCGCGGCGTCGAAATAGGCATCGCCGATATTTCTTCCTCCGACGATGGCCAGGCTCCCGTCGGCGATCCAGGCCTTGTTGTGCATGCGGCGGGTCATCGCAAACAGCCGGGCGACCATCTCCAGCGAGCGAAAGATGCTGCCGTTCCTCATGCCGCTGGGGTTGAACAGCCTCAGCTCGATGTTCTTGTAGCTGTTGAGCGCCAGGTAAGCGGCGTCGCTGTTGCGCGGATTTATATCGTCCAGCAGCATGCGGACGCGGACACCGCGCTCCGCCGCCTTGACGACCTCCTGCATCAGCAGCCGGCCGCTATGGTCGTCGTGCCAGAGATAGTACATCAGGTCGAGGCTGCTGGTGGCACTGCGCGCGGCAAGGATTCGTGCGGCAAACGCGTCATAATTGTCGGCGATCAGCACCAGCCCGCTATTGCCGGCAGCGATCTTGTCCCGGGCAAACCGCGAAATGGCTGTATCCATAAAGTGCACCGACAAACATCAGCGAAGCAAACCGTCTGAAATCTGACTAACAACCCTTCAGGTTCATTCTGGTTGCAGTCGCGGCTGCCGTATCGCGTCCAGGTTCAGCCGGGCCTTGATCGGCAGATGATCGGAAGCCCGCTGCGCCAGCGGCGTCTTGTGCACCTCGATGCTGGAAATCAGGTGCGGCGGCCTGGCCAGGATGCGGTCGAGCGCAAACAGCGGAAAGCGCGACGGAAAGCTCGGCAGAACCGCATCGATCGGACCGAAATGCGGCAGCAGGGCCAGCAGCGAAGACCTGTTGCGGACCCGCCATTCGTTGAGGTCGCCGAGCAGGATTGTTGGCCGCAGAACCGGGTGCGTGGCTTCGACCAGCGCGTTGGCCTGCTGCGAGCGCGAGCGCCGCAGCAAGCCGAAATGTGCGGCTATGATCCTGAGCGAGACGCCCTTCAGCTCCAGGTCCGCGATGACCGCGCCGCGCGGCTCCAGGCCGGGCAGCCGGATCTGGTTCACGCTTTCGACCACGCCGCGGCGTGCCAGGATCAGATTTCCATGCCAGCCATGGCTGCGGCGGTTTTCCGGGATGTGTGTGGGGACGAGGTCGCTGTCGCGCTCGAGTGCTGCGAGATCCAGCAATCCCTGCCTGCTTCCGGTTCTTTCGTCGGCCTCCTGCAAAGCAATGATATCGGCGTCGAGTTCCTTGACCACGGCCGCGACCCGCTCCGGATCGAACCTGCCGTCGGTGCCGACGCATTTATGTACATTGTAGGATGCAACCGTAGTGCATGAAATTTCATTGCCGGGTGCCGCAAACCGCGGCACTTCCCTTCGCAGCGCAGCGCCAAGCGACCTTGGGAGGGTAGGCGATCGATCCAGCATGTGGTCCATTTGCTGTTGAGTCGGCGAGTGGCGGCCATTGCGATTATGGCGCGTGCGGAGGTCTGAAACAACGACGACCTTGCAGAACCGTTCCCGTCGGTCTTCTTCCACCGCGAGCAGCGGTGAGGTTTCACCGGAAGTCTGCCTCTGTCATGGAACAATCGCAGCCGCGCGCGGTTCAGCAAACTTGCGCCGAAAACGATCTGACGCCATGCGGCGTGATCGAAACGGGATGGCCGGATCATGGAAACACCCGCCTTCTGCACCACGCCGTTGCTGCGCATCGCGTACATCGCTGGCGGCCCTGGAGCCGGCGCGCCCGTCCTGCTTCTCCACGGCTGGCCGGACGACGCAACCACCTTCACGCGCATTGCGCCTGTCCTGCATCGTGCTGGTTTCCGCACCTTTGCGCCGTGGCTGCGTGGGTTCGGCAAAACCACCTTCCTGTCGGACGAGACCATGCGATCCGGTGAAATTGCCGCCATGGCTCAGGACGTGATCGATTTCGCCGACGCATTTGCCCTCGGCCGTTTTGCGGTCGTCGGCCACGATTGGGGCGCTCGGATCGCTTACCTGCTCGCCTCGGTATTTCCCGAACGGATACGCTGCTGCTCGGCATTGTCGCTTGGCTGGCAGCCGGGCGAATTCGCAACGCCGCCGTTGGACCAGGTCAGGGCATTCTGGTACCAATGGTTCATGGCAACGGATCGCGGCGCCGAGATCGTTCGCCAGCAAGGCAAGGCGTTCGCGCATTTTCAATGGGAAAGCTGGAGCCCGCCCGGCTGGTTCGAGGAAGAGCTTTTTGACAGCGTTGCCGCTTCCTTCGAAAATCCCGATTGGGCCGACGTGACGTTGCACTCCTACAGGGTTCGCTGGGGCGAAGCCGATCCCGATCCGCGCTACGCCGATCTTGCCCGGCGCCAGATTTCCGCCAAGTCCATTCCCGCGCCTACTCTGACGATCCACGGCGATGCCGACCGCGTTGTGCTGCCGCAATCGTCCGAAGGCAAGGAACGATACTTCACGGGCCATTACGAGCGCCAGCTTCTGGCTGGCATCGGCCACTTTCCGACGCGCGAAGCACCCGAGCGCGTTGCCGATCACCTTGTCGGGTTCCTCGACAGTTTCGGAAGAGGAGAAGCGTAGAACTGGAACCCTGACCGGCGATAGTACGTTTCGGGAAGGCAGCGCAGTCAACGGAGAAGTCGAATGCAGTCCTTAGCCGCAGATTCCGCCCCCCGCCCAGGCCCGCTCAGGATTGTCCCGTTCGATGGAACCGTAACCGTTCGGTTCTCCGATGCCATTATTGCGTCGAGCGAGCGGGCAAAGGTGCTCTATGAAGACGGCCATGATCCTGTTTTCTACATACCCTTCGAGGACATCTATTTCGACCTCTTGGAGAAGACGAACACGACGAGCCACGGCCCGCTGAAGGGCACGGCAAGCTATTGGCGTGTTCATGCGGTCGGTTCGTCGGCAGAAGACTTCATGTGGGCCTACGAGACGCCCGACACCCCGGCATTGGCGATCGCCCGCCATGGTGCGTTCGATCCCGGCAGGGCGCGGATCGACGCCGATCCCGCGGAAGACAAGCGGCACACGCCGCACGTCACCGAGTAGACCCCACATCGGCGACAGCCGCCAGCTGTCCGTCAGCTCGCGAACTCTTCCCTGAGAATGCGCAGGCCGTCTTCGTATTTCGCTGTCGAGGCACCGATCTGCCGTGCCTGCCATAGATTGTCGGCGAGATCGGCGTGCTTGACCGGCAATGCCAGCGGGTTGGCCGCAGCCCTGCGAACGAACGCGGCATCGCCCTCGTTCGGCAGCCGCGTCATGGCGTCGACGGCCGATACGATGGACGGCCCGAACCCGGCCGCCTCAAGCCGGTCGCGGTTCCAGCCGTCGCCTTTTTCGATGACGTCGTGAAGATAGGCGATGGCTTTCTGGTCGAGCGTTTCGACGGCATCGACGACCCGGCGGCAATGTTCGATATAAGGCCGCCCTGTCCTGTCCGTCTGCCCGGCATGAGCCTGTTCGGCGATTTTCGCTGCGCGATAAAGCACGCTCATTAGGTCGACCCCGTAACGAACAGCGCATGTCCTGGCTAACGCGCCATCGTCAGCGCGAGTTCCGATGCACCGCGGGAACCCTGCTGCCTCACTTGCGAGCTGAATGCCGCGGCGGCGGGCCCGACACGTCAGGAGACGCGTTCAAAACTGTCGAGGCTGGTTCCAAAGGCGCGCCAGGCGGGCAGTTTCCTGGCTCGGGCCGGGGCACCTTCCTTTTCCGCCGACAGAGCGGCATCCGCAACGGTGTGCCACAGCATCTCCAGCTTCCCATCCCTGAGAATGCCGGTATAGCTCACCGCTGCGGCTCCGACCCGCCCTTCGGCCGCGCAGGTGAAGCCGATGACATCTCCATGGCAGGCTCCGAACAGCGGCACGGTCATGCCGAAGAAGGCGCTGTCCTCTAGCGCCGTCCTGAAGGTTCCGCTGATCCGTCCGCCCTCTTCGCTGGTCAGTTCGACCACCGACCCGTACTGATTCCGCCAGGTGCCCAGCCAACTCATCGCTGCTCCTCCTGATTGCTACCACAGGGATTGCGCTAACACACGGCCGCCAAGCCGCGGCCGAGGCAGCGGCCTTCAATCAGCCGCGATGCCGGCCGTCGACATCTGAACGAAGCGCAGCGGCGCTTCCAGCGTCCAGCTGATGCCGTGCCTGGCGAATTCCAGGCGGCCGGTGCCGCTGAGCGCCTGCGGCGTGACGCGTTTGAGCACAACCGTTCCGAAACCGCGTCGCGTGTTTTCATCCACCAATGGTCCGTCCAGCTCCCGCCAGACAAGGCGGAAGCCATCGCTGCCATCGGCGGCTGGGGTCACGGTCCATTCGACCTCGACCCGTCCGTCATGGTGCGACAGCGCTCCGTGCTTTACCGAATTGGTGGCCAGCTCGTGAAAGGCAATGCCGAGATATTGCACGGCGTTCGGCTGCAGCATGATCATCGGCCCGCTCATCGACAGCCGGGCCTGTGTCGCGAAGGCCTTGGTCTGGGCATGGATCAATTCGCCGATGGTCGCGCCACGCCATTCCGCATCGACCAGGAGGTCGTGCGATTCCGAAAGCGCCATGATGCGTTCCCGGACCCGTGAAAGGAAGGCCTCTGGCGTACCCGCCAGCTTGCTGGTCTCGCGGATCATCGAGACGATCACCGAATACTGGTTTTTAACGCGATGGTTGACTTCGCGCATGAGTGTGCGGATGCGCCGTTCGCTTTCCTTGTGGGGGCTGATGTCGCGCGCGATCTTGGAGGCGCCGATGATACGCCCGATGCCGTCGCGTATAGGCGAGATGGTGAGCGAAACCGGAACCAGGGTGCCGTCCTTGCGCTGCCGGATAGTCTCGTATGAAGGAATCCGTTCGCCGGCGCGAATGCGGCTGATGATCATGGCTTCCTCATCCAGGTGGTCGGGCGGGATGAGGATCGTCACCGGGCGCCCGATCGCCTCGGCGGGCGTATAGCCGAACAGGCGTTGTGCCGCGTCGTTCCAGCTGGTGATAATGCCGTTCAGGTCTTTGGACACGATGGCGTCCATCGAGGATTCGACGATGGCGGCGAGCCTTATGCCGGCGTCGTCGGCCAGCGTCTGCACGCGCAGGTCGAGCAGGGTGTTGATGGCGCCGACAACCTCGCCGGCTTCATTGCGAAGCAGGACCGGATGCGCACTGAACGGGATGAGTTGGCCGTCCGGCCGCTCGGCGATGGCTCGGCCCCCACGAACGTCCCGCTCCTCGAGCAAGGCAACGGCCATTGGACACTCGTCATGCGCCATCGGTCGCCCGTCGAGGTGGCGAAGCTTCCATGACCCGCACCAGCGATCCTGGCCGATAACCGGACGATATCCCCAGAGATCGGCAGCGGCTTCGTTGAAGAAGGTAATGTAGCCTTGTTTGTCGGTGGTGTAGACGGCCACAGGCAACGCCTGCATCAGATCGGCGGAGGAAACTTGCGGGATCCCGCCAGTCCTTAGTTCAACGACGTCCACCAGTCCCCCGCTCCGCTTGGCTTGCCGACGGATTGCTACGTCATCTAAATGCGCGCGAGCGTTTTCGGTTCCGTTCGATCCGCTTTCGGACATTCAGGCTGATTTTCGTTTCGGGGCCGTTCTCGGCTTCTTGCTGGGAGCCTTGCCGCCTTCCTGCGCCAGGCTTTTGCGCAGAACATCGGCGAGATTGATGACGTTCGTCTTGGGCTCAGGTGCCGGCTTGGGCGGTTTCTTGCCCTTGCGCTTGGCCTCGATCATTGCAACCAGCGCCTTTTCATAAGTATCGTCGAACTTCGACGGGTCGAATTTGGCCGGCTTCTTGTCGATCAGCAATTGCGCGATTTCCAGCATCTCGGGATCGACCTTGCGAGCCTTCAGCCCTTCGAACACCGCGTCCGCCGCGACCACTTCATTGTGGTTGCGTAATTCCGTCATTACCATGCCCTTGCCCAGCGGCTGGATCAGCACCTCTCGGCCTCGCTGGTAGAGCACGACGCAGGAGCGGGCTGCTACCTTTTTCCTGGCCATCGCGTCCCGGATCACCGCGAAAGCCTCCGTGGAGGGCGCATCGGCCGGAACCAGATAGTAGGGTTTTTCGAGGTAGCGTGCGTCGATTTCGGCGGCAGGCACGAACTCGCCGATCTCGAGCGTATGCTGCGATACCATCTTCAGTTTCTTGATTTCGTCCGGCTCTATATGGATGAACTCACCCTTTTCGACCTCATAGCCTTTTACCTGCTCCGCCGCCTCGACCGTGTCGCCGGTCTCCTCGTCTAGATAGGCGCTCTTGACCGGGAGACCGTCCTTGCGGTTCAGGATCCTGAAATGCACTTTCTCGGCCTCGCTGACGGCACCGATGATCTTGACGCCACAGGAAACCGATCCGACTTTCATAAAGCCCTTCCAGGCAGCTCGCGGCGTCGCCATGTCGATCACTCATTTGTCGAACGGACGGAACGGCTGCGCGCGGAAATCGTTCCGCCATGGCAGGCTGTTCCACATGCCGGCCCGGACGCTTGTTTCATTTTCGTCAGGGGAATAGCGGAATGGCCCAACGCAGCGCAGGATTGCTCATCTTTCGCCGAAGGGAAGGACATCTCCAGGTGTTGCTGGTGCATCCGGGCGGACCATTCTGGGCGAAGAAGGACGACGGCGCATGGTCGATCCCGAAGGGCTTGGTCGACGAGAACGAGGACGAGCTGGCGGCAGCAAAACGCGAGGCCGAAGAGGAACTCGGTCTTGCCATCGACGGGGATTTCGAAAGCCTTGGCAGCTACAGGCAGCCGGGCGGCAAGCTCGTCATCGCATGGTGCGTCGAGGCGGATTTCGACAGCGACGCCATCAGCAGCAACACCTTCGTCATGGAATGGCCGCCAAGGTCCGGCTCGATGAAGGAATTTGCCGAAGTCGACAAAGCGGGCTGGTTCTCCCTGCCTGAAGCCAACCTCAAGATACTGAAAGGCCAGCGCGCCATGTTGGCGGACTTTGCCGGCCGGCATGGCGACGGATGAATTTGTTTCAGCCCAGTTCTTAGGGCAGTGCTCGGGCTTCCTCACCGCTCTGCTTTAAGCGCGTTGCGGCCGCAGCGTGCGCAACGTGATCGAATAGCGGTGCTCCGCAACCGGCGGAATGCTGTGCTCCCATTCGCTGCGCGCGGCGCCCGTCATCAGATAGGCCGATCTTGGCTCGACGGTGACCGTCTTGCGGTCCCATCGCGTGCCGTTTTTCCGCCGCAGGCGAAAGCTGCAGGCGGCCAGCAGGGAAACACCGGCGACGGCCTCGAAATGAGGCTTGTCGCGGTGCCAGCCGATACCGGCGCCCGGCCGGTACTCGTTGATCAGCACCTGCACGAAGGTCTCGGCGGGCAGGCGGGCGAAGGCTGCAACCTTTTCCCTGAGCGGCAGCAGAAAGCCGGGTATCGGCGGTGCCTCGACGACTTCGCGCCGGTCGTAATCATAACGCAGCCCAAAACCGACCACCCGCCGGTTTGCCAGATGGCCGTGAAAGTCGAAGGCCTGAAAAGGCAGGCTTGCGAGCTGGCTCGCCAACGCTGCTTCTTCGTCCGGCGTGATCAGTTCG
Source organism: Mesorhizobium sp. M0074 (assembly GCF_040322975.1). Lineage (NCBI taxonomy): Bacteria > Pseudomonadati > Pseudomonadota > Alphaproteobacteria > Hyphomicrobiales > Phyllobacteriaceae > Mesorhizobium > Mesorhizobium sp. M0074. The sequence continues at coordinate 76,627 of NZ_JAMYUM010000026.1, read as the reverse complement.
GGCCGGTAGCGGAATCCTTCCGGCAGGTCGTCGGCGGCGGCAAAGAGATCGCCCTGGCGGGCTGCAGCCGATGTCTTGGGCGATGGCATCAACCGTATTTGGTGAAGCCGGCCCGTAGCGGCAAGGCTGCTTCGGTAGCAAGGAACCTCGCTCTCCGTGCAGGGTTATTCACATGACGATATGGAATGGAGCACTGCCGAGCATTGGACCTGTCGAGGATGCCTTCAACTGCGATCAGAAGCATCGATTACCAACCGGCGACGAGGATCCTCTCCGTATGGTTCGCCCCGAGCGGAAGCCGCTATGATTACGAGGACGTGCCGCCGCAGGTCCACGCGGCATTCCGCAAAGCCTCGTCAAAGGGCCGGTTCTTCAACGAGCATATTCGCGACCGGTACAAATACCATCTGGTCGAGCAGAGCCATTCGAGCTGAGCCTTCAGCCGCTTCTCAACCACGATCTCGGCTCTCCGCCATGCCTGGCCGCGTGGTGGCAATGAGCGGACTTCGCAGTTGGCGAGCGACCTGATATTGATCATGGTCCCACCCAAAACATCGAAAGCTTGGAATGTCCGCCGAAGCCGAAAAAACCGAGCGAAGGCGAGACCTGGCCGAAACCCGGCAAGCTCGGAGCACTGATCGCTCAATCGCTGACCGAAAATGCCAAAGCCCGGTTCGAGGTGGATTCTGCCCCCGGCAAAGGAACGCGGGTGACCATCGTGTTCAACAGATCGGCCGCCCTCGCGACGTAGCCGGTCGAGCAAGCGCCGCCATTCGAGGCCATCCGCCTCAGCCGGGCCCCTCCATTACCTTGCGCGTGTGGCGGGCGATGACACCTTCTTCGTCGGTCGCCACGACGCGGACTTCCACCTTGCTCTCCGCCTGGCTCATCAGCGCGGCATGAGAGCGGTTGGCGGCCTCGTCGATCGCCACGCCAAGCCAGCCAAGCCTGTCGCAAATCGCTTTACGGGCCGTGGCCGAGTGCTCGCCGATGCCGGCGGTGAACACCAGGCATTCGAGGCCACCCAGCGTGTTGGCGAGGGCGGCAACTTCCCTGCCGGCGCGGAAGGCGAAAAGCTCCAGCGCTTCGCGCGCCCGGCGGTCGTCGCTGGCCTCCAGCGAGCGCATGTCGCCGGAAATACCGGACACGCCGAGCAGGCCGGATTCCTCATAGAGCATGTGCTGCAGCGCCTCTCCCGAAAAGCCTCTTTCCAGCAGCAGGTACAAAAGCACGCCCGGATCGATGGCGCCGCAGCGCGTGCCCATGACCAGGCCGTCAAGCGCCGAAAAGCCCATCGTCGTATCGACGCTGCGCCCGGCGCGCATGGCGCACAGGCTCGCCCCATTGCCGAGATGGGCGACGATGGTTCTTTTCGCCGCCAGATCGGGCGATATCTGCTTGAGCCGGCCGGCGACATATTCGTAGGAAAGCCCGTGAAAGCCGTAGCGGTGGATGCCGTCTGCCTCATAGCGGCGCGGCAGCGCGAAACGGCTGACCAGAGGCTCGATGGTCCGATGGAAGGCGGTGTCGAAGCATCCGACCTGCGGCAGGTCGGGCCGCAACGCGGCAAGCGCCCGGATCGGCGCGAGGCTGCGCGGCTGGTGCAGTGGCGCAAGCGGCGTCAGCCTGTCGAGAGCCTCGACAATTGTCGGCGTCAGGCGGACAGGTTCGACGAAGTCGCGGCCGCCATGGACGATGCGATGGCCGGCGGTGATGAGTTTCCTTCCGCCAAGTTCGTTCTCGATCCATTGCAGCATCTGGCCGATGCCTAAATCGGGCGATGCGTCTGCTGCAAGTGGCCGATCGCACTGCACCGCCCCATCGGCGGCTTTTGCGGTCAGCCTTGGCGCATCGCCCAAATCCAGCGAACCGCGCGAGGCAAGATCCAGCTCAGCGGACACTCCAAGATCGTAAAGCCCGAACTTGATGCTCGACGAGCCGGCATTCAACGCAAGGATCGATCGTCGCATCAATCGCCGGCCCTCGTCGCGCCGTCCTGCGGCCAAGACCATTTCTGGATCTCGGGCATGTCCTCGCCATGTTCGCGGACATAGGCCGTGTGTTCAGCCAATTTCCCGTGCAACGCCGCGGCAAGATCCTTCGCCCGCTCGGCCAGCCCCGGCACACGCGCGATCGCGGCGAGCGCGAGATGGTAGCGGTCGAGCTGGTTGAGCACCACCATATCGAACGGCGTCGTCGTCGTGCCTTCCTCGCGAAAGCCGTGCACATGCATGTTGTCGTGGTTGGCGCGCCGGTAGGTCAGACGGTGAATGAGATAGGGATAGCCGTGATAGGCGAAGATGACCGGCTTGGCCCTGGTGAACAGCGCGTCGAACCTGTCATCGGCAAAGCCATGCGGATGCTCGGAATTCGACTGCAAAATCATCAGGTCGACGACATTGACGACGCGGATATTCAGGTCCGGAATGCCCGAGCGCAGGATATCGGCTGCAGCCAGCGTCTCCAGCGTCGGCACGTCGCCGGCGCAGGCCAGGACCACATCCGGATCTTCGCCCTTGGCAACCGTCCCGGCCCATTCCCAGATGCCGGCGCCGGCCTTGCAGTGTGCTTCCGCGTCTTCGGCGGACAGCCATTGCGGCGCCGGCTGCTTGCCGGCGACGATGACGTTGATGCGGTTGTAGGTTTTCAGGCAATGGTCGGTGATCCACAGCAGCGTGTTGGCGTCGGGCGGGAAATAGAGCCTGACCGTGTCGGCCTTCTTGTTGGCGACGAAATCGGCAAAGCCTGGGTCCTGATGGCTGAAGCCGTTGTGATCCTGTCGCCAGACATGCGAGGTCAGCAGGTAGTTGAGCGAGGCGATCGGCTTGCGCCAGGCAAGTTCGCCGGAGGTCTTCAGCCATTTGGCGTGCTGGTTGACCATGGAATCGATGATGTGGACGAACGCCTCGTAGCACGAGAACAGGCCGTGGCGGCCGGTCAGCAGATAGCCCTCCAGCCAGCCTTGGCAAAGATGCTCGCTGAGCACTTCCATGACGCGGCCGTCACGGGAAAGATGGACGTCGTAAGGCTCGATCCGCTCCATCCAGACCCGATCCGTAACCTCGAACACGTCGTCGAGGCGGTTGGAGGACGTCTCGTCGGGTCCCATCAGCCGGAAATTCCTGGCCTCGGCGTTCAAGCGGATCACATCGCGAAGATAGCTGCCGACGGTCCGCGTCGCCTCCCCGACAGTGCCGCCCGGACGCGGTACGTCGAGCGCGAGGCCTTTCCAATCGGGAAGCACGAGGTCTTGTTTCAGCAGGCCGCCATTGGCGTAGGGGATTGCGCCCATGCGTCTTGACCCTGTCGGTGCCAGCGCCGCGAGCTCCGCCAGGAGATGCCCGCGTTCGTCGAACAGCGTCTTCGGTTCGTAGCTGCGCATCCAGTCTTCGAGGATCTGCCGGTGCGCCGCATCGCCTCGTGCGTTCGACACCGGGACCTGGTGCGAGCGCCAGAAATCCTCGACCTTCTTGCCGTCGACCTCTTTCGGCCCGGTCCAGCCCTTTGGGCTGCGCAGCACGATCATCGGCCACAGCGGCCGCTCTCCCTTCCAGCCCGCGGCTCTTGCAGGCTCCTGGATGGAGTGGATCCGGTCGAGCACGGTATCGAGCGTGCGGGCCATCTCCCGATGCATCGGGGCAGGCTCATGGCCTTCCACGAAAAAGGTTTCGTAGCCATAGCCGAGGAACAGGCTGCGCAACGCCTCGTCTTCCATGCGGCCGAGGATGGTCGGGCTGGCGATCTTGTAGCCGTTGAGATGCAGGATCGGCAGGACGGCACCGTCGGATGCCGGGTTCAGGAACTTGTTGGAATGCCAGGCCGCGGCGAGCGGGCCGGTCTCGGCTTCGCCGTCGCCGACGACGCAGGCAACCACAAGGTTCGGATTGTCGAAGGCGGCGCCGAAGGCATGGACCAGCGCATAGCCGAGCTCTCCGCCTTCGTGGATCGAGCCGGGCGTCTCCGGAGCCGCGTGGCTCGGCACTCCGCCGGGAAACGAGAACTGCCGGAACAGCTTGCGCAGGCCGTCTTCGTCCCCGCCGACCTCGGGATAGATTTCGCTGTAGGAGCCCTCGAGCCAGGTGTTCGCGACCATTGCCGGGCCGCCGTGACCCGGCCCGCAGATGAACAGGACATCGAGACCACGTTCACGGATGATCCGGTTCAGATGCACATAGATGAAATTGAGGCCGGGCGTCGTGCCCCAATGGCCGAGCAGCCGTGGCTTGATGTGCTCGGGCCGCAAGGGCTCGCGCAAGAGCGGATTGTCGAGCAGATAGATCTGGCCAACCGAAATGTAGTTCGCGGCGCGCCAGTAGCGGTCCATCAGATCGACCTGGTCAAGGCCGGTCGTGTGCGCAGCGGTGCGAGCCTCGTCGTTCATGGAAATGCCTCCGGAATACCCTCGTCCGTCGTTATCTGGAGTGGCGCCGCGTCGGAGAAAGGATTTGCCTCGAAATAAGTTTGGGCGGCGTGGCTAGCGCCCGCTTGCCGATGCTGCAACCCGCCTCGCCACACAAAAGCGGGTCGGTCTTTTGGGGAACCTCGGGGCTTGCTAACGGTTAGGGAGATGCACCGCATTGCTTGAATCCAAGGGGACTGCCGAGGCCCTGAGATACGAGCCGGCCGAGGTGGCGTTGAGCAGCTTGGGCGATTGTAGCGGAGGCCCATAGGAGGAGCAAAAAGATGCTCGATCTCTCCCATGCCCGCAACCAAATGGTCGACATCCACTTGAGCCGCCGTGGCATTCGCGACCGCAATGTCCTTCAGGCGATGCGCGAGGTCCCGCGCGAGGCTTTCGTCGATCCTGGCTTTGAAGAATTCGCCTATGAGGACGGGCCGCTGCCGATCGCCGAAGGTCAGACGATATCGCAGCCCTACATCGTTGCGTTCATGATCGAAATGGCCGAGGTCGGAGCCGGCGACCACGTCCTCGAGGTTGGCACCGGCTCGGGCTATGCGGCTGCCGTAATGAGCCGGATCGTCGAACGCGTCTACACGATCGAGCGCCACGCCGCGTTGGCTGAAACGGCAAGGCAACGGTTCAAAAAGCTTGGCTACGACAATATCGAAGTCCGCACCGGCGACGGCACCAAGGGCTGGCCTGAGGCGGCACCCTTCGATGCGATCCTGGTTGCGGCCGCTGGGCCCGGCGCACCGCTCGCTCTGCAAGAACAGCTCGATGTCGCTGGCCGGCTTGTCATCCCGGTCGGCGATGAATTCGACTCGCAGCGCCTGCTCAAGGTCACCCGTACCGGCGCCGCAACCTACACCGAGGAGGATTTCGGCGGCGTGCGGTTTGTTCCGCTGATCGGCGAGCAAGGCTGGGGCGAGCCAGGCAGCGACAGCCAAATAGCGGCCGATCTTCCGCACCGGCATCAGCGCAGAAGCAGCCTGCCGCAGATGATAGCGGCCGCCGCCGAACCGCTTCCGGATTTCGACGATCCTGCCTTCGGTGCGCTGTTCGACCGGTTTGCCGACCGCCGCGTCGTCTTGCTCGGCGAAGCCAGCCACGGCACGTCGGAGTTCTACCGTGCGCGCGCCGCGATCACTCGCAGGCTGATCGAGAAGCATGGCTTCACCATCGTCGCGGTCGAGGCCGACTGGCCCGATGCCGCGGCGATCGACCGCTACGTCCGCCATCGACCGCCGCGGCCGGGCGCCGCGCCGCCGTTCCAGCGCTTTCCCACCTGGATGTGGCGCAACACCGACGTCGCGGCGTTCGTCGATTGGATGCGAGTGCGTAATGAGCGGATCAGCATATCCTCCCGGCGGGCCGGATTCTATGGCCTAGACATCTACAATATGGGCGGATCGATTGCGGCGGTCCTGCAATATCTCGACCGGGTCGATCCGCAGGCGGCGAGGATCGCGCGCGAACGCTATGGCTGCCTGACGCCGTGGCAGAACGACCCGGCCACCTATGGCCGTGTCGCACTCACCTCCGGCTACCAGAAATGCGAGAAGGCCGTGCTCGAGCAATGCCGGGAACTGCTTTCCAGAGAGCTCGACTACGCGCAGCAGGACGGCATCGATTTCCTCGACGCGAGCCAGAATGCCCGTCTGGTCGCCTCCGCCGAGCGCTATTACCGCACCATGTATTACGGCGGCGCGCAATCCTGGAACCTGCGCGACACCCATATGTTCGAAACGCTGGAGCACCTGCTGCAGGCCCGCGGCCCGAACGCCAAGGCGGTGGTGTGGGCACATAATTCCCATATCGGCGATGCCCGCTACACCGAGATGGGGATCGTTAGGGACGAAGTGAATATCGGCCAGCTCTGCCGCCTGCGTTTTGGCGACGAGGTTGCCTTGATCGGGCTCAGTACACATTCCGGGACGGTGGCCGCCGCCACCGACTGGGACGGCGACATGGAAGTGAAACCGGTTCGGCCTTCCCACAACGACAGCTATGAGCGGCTTTGCCACGACAGCGGCGTCTCGCCTTTCCTGCTCGATTTCGAGCGCGACGACACGCTGCGCGAACGGCTTCTGGAGCGCCGGCTGGAACGCTTTATCGGCGTCATCTACCGGCCCGAAACCGAGCTGCACAGCCACTATGCGGACGCCTCGCTCGCCCGCCAGTTCGATGCTTTCGTCTGGTTCGATGAAACCAGTGCCGTGACGCCGCTTGGGCCGGAACATGCGGGGACAGGCCTTCCCGAGACCTATCCTTTCGGGCTGTAGCGAATTTGGACCCTGGGAAAGCGGAAAATCAAAAGAAGGAGGTCACCGATGGCCGGAAAAAAGACTCATGAGCAGCAATTGCGCGTCATCGAAGAGCGCGAGAACACGAAAAACGCCGGCAAGGATTTCGACGCCGAAGCGGATTTGAAAAAGACCAGGCAAGAGCGCGAGGCGTTCCGGCGCGGTGCCGAGCTCAGATCGGACCCGAAGGACATTGCCGATCCCGACGACCGCAACATAATCCGCGGCGAGCACCAGGAAAGCGCCCACAACAAGCATCGCGCCGACCGCTGAAACGGCAGGATCGCTTGACGTTAAGATAGTACGCCGGTTCCGTTCCCTGATCTGACGGATGCAGCGTTCGTGGCGGCAAGTTGGCGGACGAGGGCCGTCTTGATCCCTGGCGCTATTCAGCAAAAAATGTCGCGGCGATAGCAATTGAGACGAGGCTCAGCATCGCCAGGCCTGCCCTGGCGACATGCGAAGCCTCCCAGACGTTGCGCAAGTCTCTCCAGTCGCCGGTCTGCTTTCGAGAGAACATTGAAAAAAACGTCGCGGCTGATTGCGGCATGGCAACGTCTTGCACCCAGAAATTATTGACGGGATGCGTGATCAACCAATAGGTCGCATGTTCCGCCAGCAAGAAGGCAAGCGCCGCCAAGGTCCACCAGAATCGAGCGCTTGGATAAGGCGTCAGGTAGAGCAGGATGGCGAGGGCAATGATGCCGCCGATCTCGGCAAAGCCGCCGATCGTGAAGCCGGGATAGTAGATCGCCTGCACTGATCTGTAGGTGGCCTCCTTGAGGCGCAACTTGCCGGGCAATTCCAGTGCGTGCGCGAGCGAGAGCGCCATCGAGACGGCGACCAGAAGGAGGGTGGCGATCATCAATGCGCGCATTTTCCTGCTCCCTGAATGATGCCCTCGTGGCGCGCGCGTACTTAGGGTGGTTGGTGATCCGATAAAGGCAACGACACCCGACTTCGCCGGCAAGTCCGGTTCGGTCATTCCCCGATCTGGCTGGTCGACCGTTCGTGGACTGTGGCGCCGGTCTGTGCGTCGACCGCAGCCATGCTGACCTCGTAGCCCCAGAGCTTGCGGATATGGCGCAGCGTGGCGTCGCGGCTGCCGCCTTCCAGCACTATGCCGTCCTTGACCTTATGCTGCAGGCGCAGATGCCGATCGCCGAGCAGGTCCACGTCCACCACCTGGATATCCGGCCGGCTGGCGCCGATGTCGTAGCTGTGGGCGAGTGCGGCGCGGATGCTCTCGTAGCCGCGCTCATTGTGTATCGAGGCGACTTCGTAGTGCGGATCGTTGGCCGCATCGGCAAGCACAAAGAACCGCCATTTCCGGATCAGGGTAGGGCTCAGATACTGGCGGATGAAGGACTCGTCGCGATGGTTGGCCCAGGCGTCCAGCAGGGTCTGGCGCCAGTCGCCATTGCCGGCGATATCGGGAAACCAGTCGCGGTCCTCGGCGGTCGGCGCGGTCGAGATGCGCTGGATGTCCTGCATCATGTCGAGGCCCAGCGCGTAAGGGTTGATGCCGGAAAAGCGCGGATCGTCGAAGCCCGGCTGGAAGATCACGTTCGAATGGTTGCGCAGCACTTCCAGCATGGCGCCTTCGCCGATCAGGCCGCGGTCGAACAAAAGGTTCATCAGCGTGTAGTGCACGAAGGTCGCGCAGCCCTCGTTCATCACCTGCGTTTGGCGCTGCGGATAGAAATACTGCGCGATGACGCGGACAATCCGGATGACCTCACGTTGCCAGGGTTCCAGGATCAGGCTGTTCTTCTCCAGGAAATAAAGCAGGTTTTCCTCGGGCAGCTTGAGCGATTTCCTGCGCTCCGCCATTGTATCCGTCTCGCGGGGCTTGGTGCCATCCTTCGAAGGCGGCAGCGTGCGCCATAGGTCATTGTAGGAACGCTCCTCGTATTCCAGGCGCTCGCGAACGCCCTCGCGCTGCTTTTCCGACGACAGTTTCGGCGGCCGGTGATATCTGAACACGCCCTGTTCCATCAGCGCATGTGCGGCATCGAGGATCTCTTCCACCGCATCGACGCCATGCCGCTCCTCGCAGCGGGAAATGTAGCCCTTGGCGAAGTCGAGATAGCTGAGGATGGCGCTGGCGTCCGTCCACTGCTGGAACAGATAATTGTTCTTGAAGAAATGGTTATGGCCGAGTGCCGCGTGCGCCGTCACCAGGGCCTGCAGAGCCATGGTGTTTTCCTCCATCAGATAGACGATGCAGGGATTGGAATTGATGACGAGTTCATAGGCGAGCCCCCGTCCGCCTTTGCGATAGAGCAATTCCTGGTAGAGGTAGTGCTTGCCGAACGACCAGTGCCGGTACATCAGCGGCATGCCGACAGAGGAATAGGCGTCGAGCATCTGTTCTGAGGAGATGATCTCCATCTGCACCGGATAGACGTCGAGGTGGAGCTCTTCGGTGGCGACCGCCTCGATGGTCTCGTAGGCACGCGACAGCGTCCTGAAATCCCAGTCGGAACCGGAAAACAGCAACCCGGATTTGCTCGCCATCAGCCCCCTCTTTCAGCGCTCTTTTGATAACCCGGCTGTCTGGCGAAGAGCTGGCGGAAAACCGGGTAGATGTCGGCCGCCGTGGCGATGCGGCTCATCTGGAAGTTCGACCATCTCAGCTTGACCGCACTGTAGGCACGCCACAGCGACGTGCCGTTGTCGGTGGCGCCGAAGATGTGGCTCTCACGCTCGTCGAGGATCTCGACATAGGCGAAATACTGGCAAAGCCGCATGATCTGTTCGTCGAGCAAGGCGATGCAGCGCTCGGAATCGGTGACGAAATTGTCGCCGTCCGAGGCCTGGGCGACATAGATGTTCCATTCGCGGCTGGGATAGCGTTGCTCGACGATGCGGTGCATCTCCTCGAGCGCCGTGGAAACCACCGTGCCGCCGCTCTGGGTGTTGTAGAAGAAGGTTTCCTCGTCCACCTCCTGCGCCTCGTGCGTGTGGCGGATGAAGACCACCTCGGTGCGGTCATAGCGCCGTTTCAGGAACAGGTGCAGCAGCACGAAAAAGCGCTTGGCCAGATCTTTCTCGCGTTCGCCCATCGAACCGGACACGTCCATCAGGCAGAACATCACCGCATTGGCGTTCGGCACCGGCTGGGCGTCGAAGCGGTTGAAGCGGATATCGACCGGATCGACAAAGGCGATCCGCTTGCGGCGGCGCTCCAGCCGCTCAAGCTCTTCCTGCAGCGCCACGATGCGCTGCCGCATCTCGGCGTTTTGCGGCTTCGCCTCCAGCGTCGCGATCTCCTGCGCGACAGCGTCGACCGCCTCCTGCTTGGGACGCCTGAGCGCTATGCGGCGGCCATGGCTGTTGCGCATCGTGCGCCCGACATTGATGTTGGTTGGCGAGCCGGTCGCGGCGAAGCCGGCCCGGCGCGGCTTGAAGGCGAGGATCTCCTTGAGGTTGAGCTTGACCATATCAGGCAGTTCGAGGTCTTCGAAAAAGAGGTCGAGCACCTCCTCGCGCGACAGCACGAAACGGAAATCGTCCTCCGATTCGGTTCTCCCCGGGGCGGATCCCATGCCGCCGCCCTGGCCGGGTTTAGGCAGCCGGTCGCCTGGGGCAAAATGCTTGTTGCCGGGCAGGACGTGCTGGCGGCTGCCGCTGTTCCGGGCATCCTTGAAGCTCGGCTCGCCGGTGCCTCGCGCCGGCATCGAAACGGCATGCTCGGCGTCCACGTCGGCGATCTTGCCGGTGCGGATCTGATCGCGGATGGTGCGCTTCAACTCTTCGCGCGCCCGCCGCAGGAAACGCTGCCGGTTGCCGAGGCTTTTGTCCTTCGGGTTCAGTCGGCGATCGATGAAGATCGGCATATGTTACCCCGGGCTGGCTTCAACCCGCCTTGTTCACCCGCATGTACCAGTCCACCAGCCGGCGGACCTGGCGCTCGGTGTAGCCGCGCTGGATCATCCGCTGCACGAATTCGGTATGCCGCTTCTCCGTCACGCTGTCCTGCTTGGAGCCGAAGCTGATCACCGGCAGCAGATCTTCGACCTGCCCGAACATCCGCTTCTCGATGACTTCGCGCAGCTTTTCGTAGCTTGTCCATGATGGGTTGCGGCCATGGTTTCTGGCCCGCGCGCGCAGCGTGAACTTCACCACTTCGTTGCGGAAGTCCTTGGGATTGGCGATGCCGGCCGGCTTTTCGACCTGCGACAGTTCGTTGTCCAGAACCTCGCGATTGAGGATCTGGCCGGTATCGGTATCCTTGTAGTCCTGATCCTCGATCCAGGCATCGGCATAGGCGATGTAGCGGTCGAACAGGTTCTGGCCGTATTCGCTATAGGATTCCAGATAAGCCTTCTGGATCTCGTGGCCGATGAACTCGGCATAACGGGTCGCCAGCTCCGACTTTATGAAATCGAGATAGTCCGCCTCTGTTTCCTTCGGGAACTGCTCGCGCTTGATCGCCTCTTCCAGGATGTACATCAGATGCACCGGATCGGCGGCCACCTCTTCGGTGTCGTAGTTGAAGGTCTGCGACAGGATCTTGAAGGCGAAGCGGGTGCTGACGCCGGTCATGCCTTCATCGACACCGGCCGCGTTTCGGTACTCCTGGACCGACTTCGCCTTGGGATCGGTTTCCTTGAGGTTCTCGCCGTCATAGACGCGCATCTTGGTGTAGAGCGGCGAATTGTCGTGTTCGGCCAGGCGGGTCGAAACGGTGAGCCGGCTGAGGATATCGAGCACTTCCGGAGCGCAGGGGCTGGAGGCCAATTCGCTTTCGCGCAACAGCTTCTCGTAGATCTGCCGCTCTTCGGTGACCCGCAGGCAATACGGCACCTTGACCACCAGGATACGGTCGAGGAACGCCTCGTTGTTCTTGTTGTTCTTGAACTGCAGCCATTCCGATTCGTTGGAATGGGCAACGATGATGCCCTGATAGGGGAAAGCGCCGAAATTCTCGGTGCCGTTGTAGCTGCCTTCCTGGGTCGCGGTCAGCAGCGGATGCAGCACCTTGATCGGCGCCTTGAACATCTCGACGAATTCGAGCAGTCCTTGCGTGGTCCGGTTCAGGCCGCCGCTATAGGAATAGGCATCCGGATCGGACTGGCTGAAGTTTTCCAGCTGCCTGATGTCGACCTTGCCGACCAGGGCCGAAACGTCCTGGTTGTTCTCATCGCCCGGCTCGGTCTTGGCGATGCCGATCTGGCGAAGCCTGGACGGCATCAGCTTGACGACGCTGAATTTGGAGATGTCGCCGGACAATTCGTCGAGGCGCTTGGCCGCCCAGGGCGAGATCAGGCCGTTCAGTCGCCGCCGGGCGATGCCGTATTTGTCCTCCAAAAGGTCGCCCATGCGGTCGGGGTCGAACAGCCCGAGCGGCGATTCGAACACCGGGCTGACCTGGCCGCCGACCTTCAGCGTATAGATCGGACGCTGCTCCATCAGCCTTTTCAGCTGCTCCGCAAGCGAGGACTTGCCGCCGCCGACCGGGCCGAGGAGATAGAGTATCTGCTTGCGTTCCTCGAGCCCTTGCGAGGCATAGCGGAAATAACCGGCGATACGCTCGATCGTATCCTCCATGCCGTAAAAGTCGGCGAAGGTCGGATAGATCTTGATCGTCCGGTTCGAAAAAATACGGCCAAGCCGCTCGTCCTTGCTGGTATCGACAAAGGTCGGCTCGCCAATCGCCTCGACCATCCGCTCGGGCGCCGAGGCGTACATCGACTTGTCCTCGCGGCAGGCAAGCAGATATTGCTGGAGGCTTATCTCCTCCTGCGCCGCATTCTTGTAAACCTCGGAAAACAGATCGAAGACGTCGGATTGATTCTCACGCATGGTATTCCTAGCCCCGGAGCCGGTGTGGCTGCACGTTTGTCTCTTGAACAACCAAATGTCGGAAAGCCCTTGTGGTTCCCTTCACTTTGCAGAGAGTGCCTGTGACCGAATGATAAGACTCTAGATAAGGGCATCCTGAGTGCAGACAAGGCGTGGAACGCCCCGCTCGAAGCATTAAATCCTGAATCGCGCCACGCCGTGCGGGCGACCTCCGATAAGACGGAGGAACGGTTCTGGTCCTTCCCGGTTGTGAAGGAAAGGAGACGGTTCGATGTTTGAGACTAGTTTGTGGTTGCTCGTTGTTGCAGGCGGTCCACTGCTGCTGGCAATCCTGATCGCCTACGCCCTGCTCACGCAGCGCCGTCGCGGCCCGGCGGAGCGCAGGGAAAGCGACCGCGCGACCGAGCGCCTGTACCAGGAAAAGAAGGACTGACCGACAGGATCGCAGCTCAGCTGCCGGCAACCGCCAGCCCGGCCACTTTTTCGGCGCGCAGCAGCATGCCGAACAGGTCACGCGGTTCATCGGGATCGGCCAGAAGGTCTAGTTCCTCGTAAAGGCCGGTCCGCTGAAGCTGATCGCGGACGTAGCGCAGCGCGGAAAAATCCTCGATCGCAAAGCCGACAGAATCAAACAGCGTGATCTGTCCGGCGTCCGTCCGGCCTGCTGCCTTTCCTGTCATCACCTGCCACAATTCGGTGATCGGATGGTCCGCATCGAGTTGCTGGCTCTCGCCTTCGATGCGCGTCTGCGGCGGATACTCGACGAAAATATTCGAGCGCAGCAGAATGTCGCGATGCAGCTCGGTCTTGCCCGGGCAGTCGCCGCCGACCGCGTTGATGTGCACGCCGGACCCGACCATGTTGTCGGTCAGGATTGTTGCCGACCGCTTGTCGGCGGTCACCGTGGTGATGATCTCTGCACCTTCGACGGCCTCCTGCGCCGACGCGCAGAGCTTGATGTCGAAACCCATGCCGGCAAGGTTCTTCATGCATTTGGTCGAGGCCGCCGGGTCGATATCGTAGAGGCGCAGCCTGTCGACGCCAAGCAGCGCCTTGAACGCAATGGCCTGAAATTCCGATTGCGCGCCATTGCCGATGATCGCCATGCACCGGGCGGCCTTGGGAGCGAGGTATTTCGCGGCAACCGCCGAGCTGGCCGCCGTTCGCAGGGCGGTCAGGATGGTCATTTCCGAAAGCAGCATCGGATAGCCGTTGCCGACATCGGCAAGCACGCCGAAAGCGGTCACGGTCTGACGGCCGTCACGCGTGTTCTTCGGATGCCCGTTGACATATTTGAAGCCGTAAAGCTGCCCGTCGCTGGTCGGCATCAGCTCAATGACGCCGTCAATGCTGTGCGAGGCGACGCGCGGCGTCTTGTCGAACAGCTCCCAACGCCTGAAATCCTCTTCGATATAGGCGGCGAGTTCGACCAGAAAACGCTCGATGCCGATGGCAAGCACCAGCTTCATCATGCGGTCGACGCTGACGAACGGAACGATGTTCAAATTGACCGTCATGGCTCAGAACCCCCTCGTCGGGCGATCCATGATCCGCCGGCCCATCAGGCTTGCGGTCAGGTCGACCAAAAGCGTGGCGGTGCGGCCGCGCTCGTCAAGAAAAGGGTTGAGCTCGACCAGGTCGAGACTGCTGACGAGGCCGCTGTCATGCAGCATTTCCATCGCCAGATGCGCCTCGCGGAAGGTGGCGCCGCCGGGAACGGTGGTGCCCACCGCCGGGGCGATCGACGGGTCGAGAAAATCGACGTCGAGGCTGACATGGAGCATGCCGTTGGCGGCGCTCACCCGTTCGAGAAAGGCGCGAAGCAGTTGCGCGATGCCGTGCTCGTCGATCGAACGCATGTCGTGGACCGTCACGCCGGCTCGGCGCAACGCTTCCCGTTCCGCCAGGTCCACGCTGCGGATCCCCAGCGCGCATATGCGAGCCGGGTCCACCTGCGCTGCAAGGCGGGGGAAATAGCCCTCGAAGCCGGGCTGCCCGCTGGCATAAGCCAGCGGCACACCATGCAAATTGCCGCTGGTCGTCGTGTCGAGCGTATGAAAATCGGGGTGCGCATCGAGCCACAGCACGAAGAGCGGCCGGCCGGCATTCGCCGCCCGGCGGGCAATGCCGGCGAGCGTGCCGGCCGAAATGCTGTGGTCGCCGCCGAGAAAGATCGGCATCGCATCGGCGCTCGCGGCATAGGCCGTTTCGCTGATTGCCGCCGTCCAGGCCGCAATTTCCGGCAGCGCCTTCACCGCCGCGTTGCCGTGTACGACAGGACGCATGTCGGCAGGGACGATCGTTCCGAGGTCGGTCAGCGTATGGCCGAGCTCGGTCAGTGCGCCGGCCAGGCCGGCCGTGCGCAGCGCACTCGGCCCCATCTCGCAGCCCATGCGGCCTGAGCCGGCCTGGATCGGCGCCCCAACGATCGTGCAATGCATTTGTCATACCCCGCCAATTACGATGCCTTTATTGAAGCCGGCATCGCTGGCAGAATGAACATGTCAAATTGGCAAATTTGTCGAAGTGCCTTACCATAGCGGCAGCATCTACTTCCGTTGTGAGCAATCATGGACCGCCTCGACGAGCAGATCATCACCTCTTTGCGGCACGACGCCCGGCGCAGCATTTCCGACCTTGCCGTTAGCCTGGGTGTCTCCCGGGCAACGGTAAGGTCCCGGATCGAGCGGCTTGAAAGAGACGGCGTCATCGTCGGCTACACCGTCATTCTGCGCGCCGACGCGGTCGATCAGCGCGTGCGTGGCATCATGATGATCGAGATCGAAGGCCACGCCGCCGATCGCGTCATTCGGGCGCTGGGCGGCTTCTCCGAGGTCTCGACCATCCACACCACCAATGGCCGCTGGGATCTGGTGATAGAACTCGGAACCCAGACCCTGAGCGAGTTCGACGCGGTGCTGAGACGTATCCGCCTGATCCCCGGAATTACCGGCAGCGAAACAAGCCTGCTCCTGGCAACGCCGCGCACCACCAAGGCGCGGCTGTGACCTTCGAGGAACCGCCTTGGGCCTGTAGCGATAACGAAATCCGAAGCCACAGAACCTTCAATTGCCGGTGCGGTTAGAGCAATTCCAGGAAAAGTGTGAAACGGTTTTCCGTTCGGAATTGCGTCAAACAAGAGAGATCGGTTCAGCGTTTCCCCCGATGAACCGTTCTAGGCTCGGACAGCCCTTCTTCGAGGGAGAACAATCATGGCTCACGCCCAGCAGGAACTGGTCGAATTCGTTATCAGCAAAGCGTTCAATCCGGTCGTGCGGGCCAAACCAGACGGAAAATCCGATGCCGAACGCAAGACGCTCGAGCACGTCCAGCAAGCCACGAAGACCGAGATCGAGCGCTATCGCCATTACGGCTCGGCCGAGGAGGTCGCGACCAATTTCAAGCGCGACCTGAGCTCAGATGCCGCCAAAAAGTTGCACTCCCAGCTGCGGCGCCTGCATCTGCCGACGATCGAGGATATTCGCGACGAATTTGAGGACAAAGCCCGCAAGCTCGGGGTCAAGGCCTCGTCGTAGATCCGCGACCGGTCCTCGGTGACGTCCGTCAGGCTGTCATCACAAGCCGTCCTTGGTCGGAGGCCACCCTGACCGAACCGTCTCGGGGATGTTGTCCGACGTCAGATCGCCCCGATTGAGCTTTTCGATCGCTTCATCGGCTTCGCTTTCGTCGAGACCGGAAAGCGGCAACCCGCCGACCACGACGGCTTCGTCGCTCTCGCTGTCATAGACCTCCCAGAGGCCTTCTGAATCCTGTCGTTTGTCGAACGGCATGGCACTCTCCAACACCGCTATTGTACGCCTGCCACCCATTTCAGGGCCTGGGCTTTTTCGTCCTCCGGGAACACCCGCGCCTCGATTTGCGGAAACAGCGCGTCCGTCATTTCCGTAGCTGCCTTGATCCACTGCTTGTCGGAAATCACGGCGGCACGTTTGAAGCGGTGGAACTCGCCAAGTTTGCTCAGCCCATACTGCAGGTCGCGCCGCAAGGCGCCAGCCGTCATGTCCTCGAAATCGGTAAGATCGGTCAGGACGCCGATGTCCTTATGGTCGCTCAGTTTGGCTTCGATTGCCGGGATGACTCTGTCGTAGTCGTCCGCTGTCACAGTGCCGGTGACACGAAAGGCGGCGACGTTCTGGGGAGCGGAAATCATCTCGATCATTTTTCCCCCGGTTTCTGACTGGCTGGCTGCCTGAAACAAACTCGGGCCATTCGCGGATGTTCCCTGCCAAAGGCGTGTTTCACTTCGACCTAAAATGACGATCGGCCGGCTTCCCCGACCGGCCCTCGGATCACCTGGGTGACGACGGTGTAACGCGTGATTTGGCCCTCCTCGGGGTCCTCTCCGTCGAAGTGGATTTCTGCATTCAGCGGCAGCTGCGCGGTGTTGCCGAACTGCTTGACGGCGGAGACATGCACAATCTGCACGTCGGGGTCACGCGTCATGGCGTCCATTGCCGCAAGCTCGGCCGTGCTGCTGCCGCCGATCCGCCAACTGGCTTCCAGCACTCCCGATCGCCAGATGCTCGAGGAATCGACACCTTGGCCGATGTCGTAGTTGCGCCGTGAGGCGAAAAATCCGGGATAGCCATCCATCGCCGCGTCGTAGGTCCTCGCCTGCGCCACAGCCAAACTTAGCGCCGGAGAAAGCTGCAGCCTGTTGAGCGCCTCCCATCCGCCGCGCACGACGACCAGATCGGATCCGCCGTAAACGGGCTGTCCGGCATTGTCGGCCGTCATCCGCTGCACGCCGTAATAGGCGACCGATGTTCCGTCGATCGCCGTTCTGCCAATGCTCAGCGTGACGATGTCGCGAAGCTCCGTTTCGAGAACAAGGCCGTATTCCCTCAGGTCGGAGGATGGATATCGATCCAGCAGCCTTTCGATATCGGCGACGGTCGCGGCGGTGTGCTGGTCGCGGCCCCTCGAAGCGCGCGGTGGCTTGAACCGGACCAGCCCGAGCTGTAGCAGACGTTCCGCTGCGCGCAGCGCGTCGTGGCGTGAAAATGCGGTGTAACCGGGCAGTACGGCCGCGGCGACGGCCCTGCCGAAGCCGGCGTGCCATTCTTTTGGCCGTGCCGCCGATCCGTCCACCAGCTCGTGGGTTATGGCCTTGGTGGTTGCGAGGCGCCAGGGCACCACACCGCCGAAGAGGTCGTCCGGCCCGTTTATGCCCAGTTGGAGCGCATCGACGGCAAGCAGGCTGTCGTCCGGCACGAAATACAGTCGGCCACTGTCACCGCCGCCGTCACGCAGGCCCTGGCGGAAGGCAAAGCCCTTCAACGCCGCAATCGTGCGCGCAACGGCAGCGACGGTTTCCCGCTCGTGGGTATAGATTGTCTCGCCGCCCGGCACGGAGAATGCGACCACAACACCTTTCGCCCCGCTTGGTTGCTTACCGCTTAGCCCGGTCATGTCGCGCCCTTCGTCCATTGCCGAGCCTCTTGCCGCCATTCCGCGGCGATGCGTCCGAACCGAAAAACCCGCTTCCTCGGCGAATGTTCCGGCCAACGGCCGGCTGCGGGTTTGACCAGGTGGCTGCCCGGAACATCGGTGGCTCGCGGTTGTTATGCGGGAACCTCAGCCAGGGAGATCGAGACCATGGCTTTCACGCTCAAAGCTCGATGGCGAAAAAATACCGCCGCGCTATTCCCGCGACGGCGGCAACGTCTCGCCGCCATTGGAGTGGACGGACGCGCCGCAAGGAACCAAAAGCTTCGTCCTGGCCGTCGAGGACCCCGACGCCCCTTCAGGCATGTTCCGTCATTGGGCGGTCTACGACATCGACGCACAGCGGAACTTTCTTCCCGAAGGCACGACCGCCGGCGCCAAGACCGAGAGCCTCGGACACGGCGTCAATGATTTCGGCAATCCTCATTATGACGGCCCCCAGCCGCCGCCTGGGCATGGGCTCCACCATTACCATTTCCGGCTTCTTGCGGTCGACGTCGAGACGCTGCGTCTCGACGAGAAGGCTGCCGTCGAAGACGTGCTGAAACAGGCCGCGCCGCACGTTGTGGGAGAGGCCGAGCTCGTCGGCACATTCGAACGGGCTTGAGACCGGAGCTCGCTGTCGCATGAACTGCGGCGAACGGCCGGAATAATCGCTAAAGCGCGTCGCGTTCGATCGGCCTCATGCGACGCGCTTTAGATTCTTGTTTTTACGCATGTCGTTATCACAAAACCGCTGCACACTTTTGCGCGACATGCATCAGCGGTTCATGTTCATGATCGCGTTCATCGGCATCAAATTGTGGTCGAGGTTGGCCATGATCCAGATCGAGCCGCCAATCACCAGAACTACGATCAGCACGCCGAAGGCAAGCGCTAGAGCGTTGTTGGTGTTGTCCGGCCCCGTCGTGATGTGCAGGAAGAAGACGAGATGCACGCCCATCTGGGCGATCGCAAGCACGACCAGCGCCACCGGAATGCCGGGTGCCCATATCAGGTTGGTTCCGAGCAACCAGAACGAGGCGATGGTCAACAGCGTTGCCAGCCCGAGGCCGATCACATAGCCGCGTAGCCCGGATCCGACTTCGGTGTCGCCGAGGTATTCGTCACCCGGCGCCGTATCGATGTCGTAGCGCTCCAGCCCATCGGTGTCGCGCCGTTGCGCGTGGCGATCGTCCGCATTGCTCATCGACTTGCTCCCAGGAGATAGACCACCGTGAACAGGGCGACCCAGATGATGTCGAGGGCGTGCCAGAACAGGCTGAAGCACATGAAACGCCGAAGAATATCGTCACGGAATCCCTTGGCGAAGATCTGCGCCATCATCGTGAGCAGCCACAGCAGCCCCGCCGTCACGTGAAGGCCATGGCATCCAACCAGCGTGAAGAACGCCGACAGGAAAGCACTGCGCGTCGGTCCGGCATCGCGGGCAACCATATGCGCGAACTCGCGCAACTCGAGCAGGATGAAGCTGGCGCCGAGCACGAAAGTGACAGCCATCGCGACATAGAACCAGGAGCTTCGCCGCGCTGTCACGGCGAGGCTGGCGAGACCGCAGGTAAAACTCGACAAAAGCAGGGCCGCCGTCTCGATCGCGACGTTGCGCAGGTCGAACAGCTCGGCCCCGCTTGGTCCGCCCGCCGTCTTGCCCGCCAGCACGGCGTAGGCCGCGAAGAAGGCCGAGAACATCACGATGTCGCTCAGGAGGAAGATCCAGAAGCCGTAGCCGACGACGATCCGGATCGGTGCCGGGCCGCCGTCGCCGTGGCCAGGTGCATGGCCGTGCCCGCCATGGAGGCGGTAAGGGTCACGCTCTCGAACATCGATCGCGGTCATGGCCTTGGCCCTGTGTAGGTAACCAGCGCCTCGCGGCGGGCACTTCGGTTGGCGCGGTCGATCCGGGCGACTTCGGCGGCAGGAATGACGTATTCGGGGATGTCGCGCCACGCGAATACGACGAAGGTGGCCAAAGCACCGAGAGCGCCGAGCGCCACCATCCACCAGATGTGCCAGATGAGGGCAAAACCCATTACGGTCGCAAAGAAGGCGCAGATGAACCCGGTGGGACTGTTGCGCGGCATCTCGATCGGCTCGTAGTCAGGCTCGTCGCGCAGCCGGTTTTGTTCGCGTGCCCGCTGCTTGATGCTCCAGTAGGGCTCTTCGCCCTCGACATGCGGAAGCGCGGCGAAGTTGAAGACCGGCGGCGGCGAGGGCGTGGCCCATTCCAGCGAGCGGCCGTCCCAGGGATCTCCGGTGGCGTCGCGAAGCGCCGCGCGCTGCCGGATGCTGACGACGAGCTGTACGATCTGCGCGACCACGCCGGCGGTAGTGATTAACATGCCGACGCCGGCAGCCAGCACCCAGGGATACCATGCCGACACGTCGAAATGCTGCATTCGGCGGGTCATGCCGAGCAGGCCAACAGCGTAGAGCGGCACGAAAGTGACGTAGAAGCCGATCAGAGTCAGCCAGAAGGCCAGCTTGCCCCAGCCCTCGTGCAGCCGGAAACCGAATGCCTTTGGAAACCAGTAGGTATATCCCGCGAAGGCGCCGAACAGCACACCGCCGATGATGACGTTGTGGAAATGCGCCACCAGGAACAGGCTGTTGTGGAGCAGGAAATCGGCTGGCGGCACGGCCAGCAACACGCCCGTCATACCGCCGATGACGAACGTCACCATAAAGCCCAGCGACCACAGCATTGGCGTCGCGAAGCGGATGCGGCCGCCATACATGGTGAACATCCAGTTGTAGATCTTCACGCCGGTACCGACAGCAATGATGCTGGTGGCGATGCCGAACGCGGCGTTGACGTCGGCCCCGGCGCCCATGGTGAAGAAGTGGTGCAGCCACACCATGAAGGAGACGATGCAGATGAAGAGCGTCGCGGCCACCATCGAGCGGTAGCCGAACAGCGGCTTGCTGGAGAAGGTAGAGATGACCTCCGAGAAGATGCCGAACGCCGGCAGGACGAGGATATAGACCTCGGGATGGCCCCAGGCCCAGATCAGGTTCACGAACATCAGCATGTTGCCGCCGGCTTCATTGGTGAAGAAATGAAAGCCGAAATAGCGGTCGAGCGTCAGCATCGCGAGCGTGGCGGTGAGGATCGGGAAGGCGGCGACGATGAGCAGGCTGGCGGCGAGTGAGGTCCAGCAGAACATCGACATCCTGAGGTAGCTCATGCCGGGCGCCCGCATCTTCAGGATCGTGGTGACGAAATTGATCCCGGTGAGCAGCGTTCCGACGCCCGATATCTGCACCGCCCACAGATAATAGTCGACGCCGACGCCCGGCGAATAGGCGGTCTCGCTGAGCGGCGGATAGGGCAGCCATCCGGTACGGGCGAATTCGCCGATCACCAGCGAGATGTTGACCAGCAGCGCACCGGTGGCGGTGAGCCAGAAGCTCACCGAGTTGAGCGTCGGAAAGGCAACGTCGCGGACGCCGAGCTGCAGCGGCACGACCAGGTTCATCAGGCCGATGACGAACGGCATCGCCCCGAAAAAGATCATGATGGTGCCGTGGGCGGAAAAGACCTGGTTGAAGTGATCGGGCGGCAGATAGCCGGGCGCCTGGAAGGCGAGGGCTTGCTGGGACCGCATCATGACGGCGTCGCTGAAGCCGCGCAGCAGCATCAGCAGCGCCAGCAGCGTGTACATCACGCCGATCCGCTTGTGATCGACGCTGGTGATCCATTCGCGCCACAGATAGGGGAAATGGCCGGCCAGGAAGACCCAGGCCAGCACGCCGAGAATTGCCAGGGCGACGACCGCCGAGGCGATCATCGGCAGAGGCTGATCGAACGGAATGACGTCCCAGCTCAATTTTCCGAGCATTGTCAGCCTCCTGTCGCGGGCGATACGCTCGGCTCGGGGCGACCGGCCTGGGGACCGGGCGCGGGCGGAACGCCCTGCGTCGCGATTTCATGGAAAAGGTCCGGCTCGACCGAGCGATAGGTCGAAGGCGGCACGTCGATGCTCTGTCTGGCCAGTTCCTGGTAGCTGGCCTTGTCGAGTGCCTGTCCCTGGCTTCGCGCCGAATTGACAAACGCGTCGAAGGCATCCGCTGCGACGGCATGCAGCACGAATTGCATGCCTGGAAAACCGTCACCGCTGAAATGGGCCGACCGCCCATAGAATTCGCCGAGCTGATCCGCCTGCAGGTGAAGCTGCGTCGTCATGCCATTCATCGTATAGATCATGCCGCCAAGCTGAGGCACGAAGAACGCGTTCATGACGCTTGCCGAGGTAAGCGAGAAATGCACCGGCCTGCCCGCCGGCACCACGAGCTGGTTGATGCTCGCCACATTCTGCTCGGGGTAGATGAACAGCCATTTCCAGTCGAGCGAGACGACCTGCACCTCAAGCGGCTTTTGCTGCGAATCCAGCGGCTTCATTGGATCGAGGTCATGCGACCCGATCCAGATGATGCCGCTCAGAAACAGGATGACGAGGATGGGGATCGACCAGACCACCAGTTCGATGCGTCCGGAATAGGCCCATTCCGGCAGGTACCGCGCTCTTGTGTTGGTTTCCCGGAACCACCAGGCAAAGCCGAGCGTCGCCACGATCGTCGGGATGACGATGGCCAGCATGATGGCGACCGAATTGAGCAGGATCGTCCGCTGCGCCGCCCCCACCGGCCCTTGCGGATCGAGCACGCCGCCCTGGCAGCCGGCAAGCAGCCCGACCAGCAAAATCGTCGCGCCGAGGCAGCCAAGACGGATGGCGGCACAGTTTCGAACGATCACCCTCAGCAGCATGAGATCTCGCCGTTTCCTGAAAACCGATTGGAACGTTGCAGGCAGCGTGGCTGCCAACCCCGAATGTGCGCGCCGGTGTGCTCCTGGCGACAGTTTCTTCACGCACGCGGCTCCGGCTGGCAGAACCACATGCGGCGGACGTCATCGTTAAGCGGTCGACCTGTCGAGAACCCCTCCAAATCCTAAAAACCAGCGGCAAATCCCAAGCAACCAGAGCCAAATCTTAAGAAACCAGCGACAGGACCCAGATCGAAGTTATCGCCAGAAACGTGGCGAATGCCAAGGCGGTAAACCGGTTCATGGCCGCGCCCACCGTTGTCCATTTAGTCCGCTCCCCGCGACTCGGCGCTGAATCCAGTGACGCTGCCCAGTGATGCTGCTCCAGATGGCTGCGCCAACCGAACGAATGTTCGTCGCGAAAGTTCCCAAAAAGCCAGATCCATCGCAGCCTTTGGTTGCAGGCCGGCGGCAACGCGATGCGCACCAAGGATGGTTGGGCGGCTTTCTCGCCAAACAGAAGCGAGGACTGGCTTTGCGTATGTAAAAACTACTTGTCTAGGTGAAAATAGTTGCTACTAATCGGCTGGGCCGGCGCATGGCCGCCTCTGGGAGGAATTTCGGCATGACAAGACTGCGCGGCCTCGCGTGGGATCACCGACGCTGCTGGGGTCCGCTCGACGCCAGCATCGGGCCGTATTGTGCCGCCAATCCCGGTCTTGAGATCGAATGGGACCGCCGCAGCCTCTACGAGTTCGGCGAGGGCGCGCTTGGTCCGGTGCTCGGCGCCTATGATCTTGTCGTGTTCGACCATCCGTTCATCGGCGATATTGCCGAAGGCGGGCTGATGGTGCCGTTCGATTTGTCGGCCGAGCAGCGCCGCGGCTTCGAACGGGATTCGGTCGGCGCGTCCTGGCAATCCTACGCAAGGGACGGGCGCCAATGGGCGTTGCCGATCGATGCTGCCTGTCAGGTTGCCTCATATCGCCCCGATCTGCTGGAGCGCTACGGGCCGCTGCCGCGCAGCCATGACGAGGTGCTGGAGCTCGGCCGGCGCGCCTTGAAGGACGGCAAATGGCTTGGGCTGCCGTTGGTGCCGACTGACGCCATGTGCCTGCTTTTGACGCTGGGTGAGCCCCGGGAAGACGGCGACGAGTTCATCGCCGGGGAAAAAATCGAGCAGGCCGTCGGGCAGTTGCGCCAGCTTGCGGCGCTGTCGCACCCGAACTCGCCGAAATGGAACCCGATCCGTTGCTACGATCAGATGATCGCGCATGACGACGTGGTCTACGTGCCGTTCGCCTTCGGCTATGTGAACTACGCCTCTAAGGCAGACAGGCCGTATCTGCGCTTCGCCGACGTGCCGACGCCGCGATCCGCCGGCGCCTTGCTCGGCGGCGCCGGCATCGGCGTCAGCGCCCAATCGAAACACAAGCAGGCAGCCATCGATTACGCGCTATTTCTGTGCTCGCCCGGCTATCAGCGCGGCGACTATGTGAAATCCGGCGGACAGCCGGGGTCGCTGGCGGCGTGGCAGGATACCGAGGTCAACGCGCTCTCGGGCGGCTTCTTCGCCTCGACTCTGGCGACGATCGAAGCCTCCTATCTGCGCCCGACCCATCCGGGCTTCATCAGCTTCTTCCGCCAATGCGCCCCTCATGCCGCGGCGGCGATCGCCGGCGAATTGCAGGCGGCCGAGCTCGCGGATCGGCTGAACCGGCTCTATCGCGAGACCAGGCATGGCCAGCCGCAACGGAGCGTCGCGTAATGGCCGCCGATATTGCCCAGATCGTCGACGAAGGCGAAAGCGGCCGCAACGGCTATCGGGTGCCGGCGGTGGAGAAGGCGCTCGACATACTGGAATTCATGGCTGCCAGCGGCGAGCCGCTGACCCAAACCGAGATCGCCACCGGAATGGGGCGCTCCATTCACGAGATCTACCGCATCCTGCTGTTGCTGGAGAAGCGCGGCTACATTTTCCGGACGCAATCGGACCGCTTCCGCCTGTCGCTGAAGCTGTTCGAGCTGGCGCATATGCATCCGCCGGTAAACCGCCTGGTCGAATGTGCGCTGCCGGTGATGCGCGGCCTGGCCGCCAATGCCGACCAGAGCTGCCATCTCGTCGTGCGCGAAGGCGAGAGCGCACTGGTCGTGCTGCAGATCGATTCGCCTTTGCCGATGCGTTATTCGGTTGCCCTTGGCTCGCATTTCCCGATACTCGAAACGAGCTCCGGCGCGGTGCTGCTGGCGCATTCGAGCCGCGCCGAGCGCGACCGCATCGTCGAACGGATCGTCGCCGCAGGCGAAGGCCAAGGCAGCCGGACGGAAATCGAAGCGCGGCTGAACGAGGTCGCAAGGCTCGGCTATGAAATGCGCGCCTCGCTGGCTGTCGAGGGCTGCACCAACATCTCGATGCCGGTGCGCGACCATACCGGCGCCGTCATTGCCGCGCTCACCGTCCCCTTCCTGCCGCAAAAGGCCGCCCGCTTCGATCGCAGCACCGTCTTCGAGCGGACGAAGGCGGCGGCCGAGACGATATCGGCGGCGCTGGGCGCGGGCGAAGCTGCCGCCTCTTCACGTGCCGACCCGGAACGGCGGGACTATCCGTTCAGCAACTGACAAGAAATACAGGGAGAAGAAACATGAACTGGTCCAAATCGATGCTGTTTGCCTCGGCGGCGGTGCTTGCTCTGAGCGCCGCCGCGGCACACGCCGAAAACATGCCGAAGCGCATCGGCTACGTCACCAACTACGCCACGCATGAGTGGTATCAGAACGTCATCAAGGGCATGCAGTCCCGCGCCAAGGAACTTGGTATCGAGCTCGAGGTGCAGGACGCCAATCTGGACGTTGCCAAGGAGGTCTCCGCCGCCGAAGATTTCATGGCCAAGGGCGTCGACGTCCTGATCATCACGCCCGTCAACGAGGAAGGCGTCGTGCCGCTGCTGCGCCAGGCGAAATCCAACAACGTTCCAGTCGTGCTCGAAGGCAATCCGGTCAAGGGCATGACCACAATGGTCGCGATCTGCGACTACGACACCGGCTACACCGCCGGCGTCGAAGCCGGCAAATACGCCAAGGAAAAGCTCGAAGGCAAAGCCAAGGTGATGAATGTCGGCTTGCCGCTGCTGTCCGCCACGGTGCTGCGGTCGCAGGGTTTCATGGATGGCCTGAAGACCATCATCCCCGACGCGGTCATGGTCCACGACCTCGACGGTGGCGGCAATCCCGATCGCGCGCTCGAGGTCTCTTCGGCGGCACTTGCCAAGAACGCCGACATCAACATCATCTACGGCATCAACGATTCCTCCTCGCTCGGCGGCCTTCAGGCCTGGAAAGCGGCCGGCAAGTCGCAGGACGGCCTGTTGACGGTCGGCACCGGCGGCGAAGGCCTCGCCTTCATCAATGCAATGCAGAACGAGCCGTCCTATCGCATCGAAGCCGCGATGTTCCCGGAAAAGGAAGGCTACACCGCCATCGATGCAGCGGTTAAGCTCTTCAACGGCGAAGAGGTGCCGGAACACATCGTCAGCCCCACCGCGCCGATGAACGGTGACGACTGGAAGAAGTTCTACGACTACGATGGCACCACACGCAAAATCAAATGGGATGCCGTCAATGCGCTTCAGCCACCGGAAAAATGCATGAAAACTTCCGCCGATCTGAAGAAGTAAGGATTCCGGGTAGCCCTTCCCGCACGGCGGGAAGGGTGGCGGATCGGATATGCCGACGGCAAAACAGGGCAACCGTCCTGTTTTGGCCGGCAGTTCCAGACGGCGACGGCACCGATACGGGCCCGGAAATGAAATGGACATGAGCGAGCTTACGCAATCCTCCGCGCCAAGGCGTTTCATCGGCGGCCAGCTGCTGGGCAGCAGCCAGCTGGTGCTCGGCGTGATCCTGGCCGTGCTCTGCATCGCCATTTCGATTGCCGCGCCGCAATTCTATTCCGAGGCCAACATCATCGCCATCCTGCGCCAATGCGCGCTGGTGCTGATCGTCGCCTCCGGCATGACGATGCTGATCATCACCGCGGAAGTCGACCTGTCGGTCGGTGCATCGCTGGCTTTTGTCGGCTGCATCGGCATGGCCGTGCTGAATTCAACGCACAGCCTGACGCTCGGGCTGCTGGCGGCGCTCGCCTTTGCCGGTGCCGTCGGCCTGTTCAACGGGCTGGTCGTCACCAGGCTCAAAGTGAACTCGCTGATCGCCACCATCGGCACCATGATGATGCTGCAGGGCGGCGTTTATCTGTTCACCCGCGAGGCGGTGCAGAACCACCACCGGCTTGCCGGCTTCACCGATCTCGGCGCCGGCTATCTCGGCGCGATCCCGCTGCCCGTAGTCATTGCCGCGCTGATTTTCGCGCTGGCCGCGGCAACGCTGCGCTTCACCACGCTCGGCCGTTATCTCTACGCTGTCGGCGCCAACGAGCGCGCGGTTCGTCTCTCCGGCGTGCGCTCGCAACGGCTGAAACTGTTCGCCTTCGTCGTCACCGGCCTGTGCGTCGGCATCGCCGGCATGATCCTGTCGTCGCTGATGAATGCCGGCCAGCCGACCGCCGGCCGCGGCTTCGAGCTGACGGTGATTGCCGCCGTCATCCTCGGCGGCACCAGCCTGCTTGGCGGCCGCGGTTCGCTGCTCGGCACGTTGCTGGGCGTGCTGGTGCTGAAGGTCATCGACAACGGCATCATCATCCTCGGCTGGAACCAGGACCTGCAGATGGTGGTGCCTGGCATCGTCATCATCCTGGCGACCTATCTCGACATCGTCCGGAACAGAGCCAATGTCGGTTGATTTCCTTCACCCCGGCAAAACCGCGGCCGTCGACAAAAGCGTGCCGGCGCTGGAGATGCGCGGCATCGGCAAGCGTTTTCCCGGCGTGGTGGCGCTGGACAATGTCGATCTGACCTTGGAACCCGGCAAAATCCATGCCCTGATGGGCGAGAACGGCGCCGGCAAGTCGACGCTGATCAAGATCATGGCCGGGGTCTACGGCAAGGATGCCGGCACCATCCGCCTGCGCGGCCGCGAGGCCGACATCAAGTCGCCGCGCGATAGCCTGAAAGAGGGCATCAAGGTGGTGTTCCAGGAGATCGCGCTGATCGCTGAATTCAGCGTCGCCGAAAACATCTTCCTCGAAGGCTATCCGACCGGCAAAGGCGGCTCGATCGACTGGAAGAAGATCCGTGCCGATGCGGCCGCTCTGTTCAAGCGTATCGGCTTCAATGTCGACCCGGCGGCGCGCACGGGATCGCTGCCGGTCAGCCAGCAGCAGATGGTCGAGATCGCCCGCGCACTCGCCCATGAGGCCCGCGTCGTGGTGATGGACGAGCCGACCTCCTCGCTGACGCCGAACGAGGTCTCGCTGCTGTTCACCGTCATCCGCCGGCTGGCCGCGCTCGGCATCGCGGTGCTCTATGTCAGCCACAAGCTCGACGAGGTCTTCGAGATCGCCGACACCGTGACCGTGCTGCGCGATGGCCGCCACGTCTCGACCAGGCCGATCGGCGAGCACACCAACGACACGCTGATCCAGGACATGATCGGCCGGCGCATCGAAAACCTGTTCCCTCGCAAGCGCGGCGCGCCGGGCAGCAAGGTCGCGCTTTCCGTTGAAGGGCTCAGCACCGCCAAGAAGCTGAAGGATGTGTCGTTCGAGGCGCATGCCGGCGAGGTCCTCGGCTTCTTCGGCCTGATGGGGGCCGGCCGGACCGAGCTCGCCAAGGCCATCGTCGGCTTCGACCCGATCACTTCCGGCGCCATTTCGGTCGATGGCAGCCGGCTGCTGCCGCACGAAACGCACACCGGCGTCCGGCTCGGCATCGGCCTGCTCACCGAGGACCGCAAGAGCGAGGGGCTGATGGGCGAGTTGCCGGTCTACCAGAATGCCAGCCTCGCCTCACTCGGCGCCTTCGCCAGAATGGGCTTCGTCGACAAGGTCAGCGAACGCAAGGCGGTGCAGGACTATGTCGACCGTTTCCGCATCCGGACGCCCAGCCTGTTCCAGCAGGTCAAGAATCTGTCCGGCGGCAATCAGCAGAAGGTGCTGATCTCGCGCTGGCTGATGCGAGGCCTGAAGGTGATCGTCGTCGACGAGCCGACCCGCGGCATCGACGTCGGCGCCAAGTCGGAGATTTTTGCGCTCATCGACCGGCTCGCCGGCGAGGGCCTGGCGGTCGTCATGATGACGTCCGAAATGCCCGAGCTGCTGGGGCTTGCCGACCGCATCGCGGTGATGTGCGAAGGCCGCCTCACCGCGATCATGCCTCGCGACGAGGCCACGCAGGAGAACATCCTCAATGCGGCGATCGGCTAAGACGATGACGCTTCGCAAAGGGACCAAGCGATGAGCCTGGCAAGCACCGACACCATGAAAGCTGGGCCGTCCATGCTGGCGCGGCTCGTCGCGCGGCAGGAATTGGCATTGCTCCTCTGCCTCATCCTGGTGATCGCGTTCTTTTCCTTCACCGCCGAGAATTTCTTCTCCGTGCGCAACATCACCAATGTGCTCGGTCAGGCTTCGCTGGCGCTGACAGCCGGCATCGGCTGCGCCATCGTCTTCATATCAGGCGAGGTCGACATCTCGATCGGCTCGCTGCTGGCGACGATCGCGCTGCCGCTGATCATCATCATGAACGACACCAACTCGCTTGTGCTCGGCATCAGTGGCGCGCTGCTGTTCGGGCTGATCATCGGCGTCGTGAATGGCTATCTGACGGCCTATGCCGGCATCAACTCGCTGATCGTGACCCTGGGCACGATGTTCATCATGCGCGGCGGCGTTTATCTCTATACCGGCCAGCGTGCTATTCCAGACGATGCCGCGCTCGACAGCTTCATCGCGCTGTCGGACGGCCGCCTGTTCAACGTCGTTCCCTATTCGGCTGTCATCGCCATCGTCCTGCTCGCCGTCTTCGCCTACGTGATGCAGCACCGGCCGTTCGGGCGGCAGATCTATGCCGTCGGCGGCAATCCGGAAGTGGCACGGCTGGCGGGTTACGACGTGCGCCGCGTCAAGTTCACCTGCTTCATCATCAGCGCGCTGCTGGCGACGGTAGCCGGCATCATCCTGGCAGCCCGCGTCGGTTCGGCGCAGCATACGGCCGGGCTGAATTTCGAGTTCCAGGTCGTTGCCGCCACCGTGCTCGGCGGGGTGAGCCTTGCCGGCGGCATAGGCAGCCTGACCGGCATGGCGCTCGGCGTGCTGATCCTGCAGTTCCTGTCCAACGGGCTGCGCGGTCTCGGCCTGCCGACCGAGTGGCAACTGGTCATCACCGGCATGATCATCATTGCCGCCGTCGCCTTCGACGAAGCAAAGCGCCGGCACGCCATTGGAGGCTGATATGGATCGTCTCAAAGGGAAAACCGCAATCGTCACCGGCGCCGCCGACGGCATCGGCCACGCGATCAGCGAGGCGATGGCAAGGGAAGGCGCGCACGTCTTCCTCGGCGACATCGCCGACGAGAAGGGTGAAAAATTCGCAGCCGAGCTGCGCGCCGCCGGCCACCGCGCCGACTACATCCATTGCGACGTCGCGGACGAGGCCGATATCGCCGCTCTTATCGCCGCAGCCGTCGGCAAGACCGGCCATCTCGACATTCTCGTCAACAATGCCGCCATCGCCATCGGCGGCATGCCGGTCCATGAGATGACCGACGAGCAGTGGCACCGGCTGATCGCGGTCAACCTGACCAGCGTGTTCCGCGGCTGCAAATATGCGCTGCCGCATATGATCGCGCAGAAATCCGGCTCGATCATCAACATGGCCTCGGCGCAAGGTCATATCGGGCTCGAGGGCTGGACCGCCTATGCCGGCGCCAAGGGTGCGGTGATGGCGATGACGCGCCAGATGGCGGTCGAGTTCGGCCCGCTCAACATCCGCGTCAACTCGATCTCGCCCGGCACCATCAACACGCCGATGAACGACAAATTGGTCAAGGAGATCGGCGGCAATCTCGCCAAGGCCTGGGTCAAGATGCATCCGCTCGGCCGCATCGGCAAACCGTCCGAGGTGCCGAAGCCGCCGTCTATCTGGCCTCCGACGCCGCCGGCTTCACCACCGGTACCGACCTGCGCGTCGACGGCGGCCTCACCGCAGCACCCCGCTACGTACCCGACCTGCTTTGACAACCAACGAGACATGAAATGAACAAAGCCCTCGAAGGCGTCCGCATTCTCGATTTCAGCCATCTGCTGCAAGGGCCGTTCGCCACGCAGCTGCTCGGCGACATGGGCGCCGACATCATCAAGATCGAGCGCGCCGGCGCCGGCGACATGTTCCGTAGCATGACCTTTTTCGCCAAATGGGTCGGCGGCTCCGAAAGCCCGAATTTCCTCGCCTGGAACCGCAACAAGCGCTCCATCGCGCTCAACCTGAAAAGCCGCAAGGTGCATGCCATCATCATGGACATGGCCAAGAAGGCGGATGTGGTGGTGCAGAATTTCCGCCCCGGCGTGCTCGCCAGGCTCGGCTATGGCTACGAGGATTTCAGGGCGGTCAATCCCGCCATCATCTATTGCTCGGGCTCCGGCTATGGCGAGGAAGGCCCCTATGTCGAGCGCCCCGGTCAGGACATGCTGATCCAGGGATTGTCCGGGCTGATCTCCAACACCGGCCGCGGCGATCAGGCTCCTGTTCCGGCCGGTGCCGGCTTGGCCGACCAGATCGGCGCCATGAACATGGTCTACGGCATCCTGTCGGCGCTCTACTATCGCGAGAAGACCGGCAAGGGCCAGAAGATCGAGGTCAATCTGCTCGCCGGCATGCTGGCGCATCTCAATCAGGAATATGTCGCCGTGCTCAATCTCGGCGAGGATTTCGTGCGCCCGAATTCCGGCATCGGCCACCCCGGCATGCAGGCGCCGTTCGGTGTCTATGAAGCGAAGGACGGCGGCTATGTGTCGATCGCCATGAGCCCGTTCAAGACGCTGTATGAAGTGCTGGAGGCGCCGCAGCTTGCTGTCTACGACGATCTGAAGACGCTGTTCGACAGGCGCGACGAGGTGTTCGACAAGGTCAACGCCGAAACCAGGAAGTTTGCCACGCAGGACCTGCTGGCGCGGCTGCTGGCAGCCGACATCTGGTGTGCCGAGGTGAAGGACATAAGGCGCGCAGCCGAGGACCCGCAGGTCAAGCACCTGGGCATGATCACCAGCTACGATCATCCGCGCGGCGGCAAGGTCAGGGTGGTCGCGCCGGCGGTCAAGATGAGCGAGACGCCGGCAACCATCGAGCGGCCGGCGCCGCTGGTCGGCCAGCATGGCCGCGAGATACTGGCCGAGTTCGGCCTCCACAGCGACGAGATCGCCGCGCTGGAGGCGTCCGGCGACATGACCGTGGACGCTGCCTGACGATGAGCGTTTACCGGACACTCACTCTGGAAATGTCCGGCCGCGTCGCGGTCGTCACCTTCCGGCGCGCCGATCAGCTCAATGCCATGAACCGGCTGATGCAGAGCGAGATCACCGAGGTTTTCGAGGCGTTGTCGCAGGATGACAGCGTCGGCGCGATCGTGGTGACCGGCGAGGGGCGCGGCTTCATGGCCGGCGCCGACATCAAGGAATACGCCGCCCAGACAGCTATCGAGTTCGACGCCTTCCAGGCGGCGGGCACGCGCATGTATGCGGCCATCGAGCAGAACCGCAAGCCGGTCATCGCCGCGGTCAATGGTTTTGCGCTCGGCGGCGGCATGGAGCTGGTGCTGTGCTGCGACATCGTCATTGCCAACCAGTTCGCGAAGCTCGGCCTGCCCGAGATCAAGCTCGGGCTGGTCCCCGGCGGCGGCGGCACCCAGCGCAGCGTCCAGAAGCTCGGCCGCAACCGCGCCAATTTTCTGCTGATGACCGGCGCCATCGTGCCGGCTTCCGAGTTCGTCGGCGCCGGTCTGGTCAACGAGATCGTCAATGCCGAAAGGCTGATGCCGCGGGTGCTGGACCTTGCCGAGATGCTCGCCGCCGAACCGGCCGCAGCGATCGAAGGGCTGAAAGCGCTGACCGCGCATGCCGTGTCGGGCGATCTGGCCGACGGCCTTGCCATGGAGCGCGATGTCCTGGGTGGCCTGTACCGCAGCGAGACCGGCCAGCGGCGCGTCAAGGAATTTGCTGAAAAGAGCGCGACGCGGCCGAAGGCTGCGAAATGACGTCCCTGGTCAAGCAAAACCGGCCGCGCTTCACCGATGTCGAGGGCCTGGCCGCGATGGTCGGCGGCGGCGACGTCTTCGGTGTCGGTGGCCATCATTTTGCCCGGCTGCCGATCGCCTTGTTGCGGGCCATCGCCCGCTTGGGCGTCAAGGATCTTCGCTATGTCTGCTGGGCCGGCGGCCTGCCGCTCGAACTGCTTCTCGAAGCGAATGCCGTGGCGGAGGTCGATATCTGCTTTTCCAGCCTCGATATTTTTGGCTTGCCGCCGCGCTTCCGCGCGGCTGCCGAGACCAATGCCGTGCCGGTCCGCGACTGGACGGCGCTGGCCATGATCCAGGCGCTGCGGGCGGGGCAGCAGAACCTGCCGTTGATGCCGTTTCAGCTTCCGGAGGGTTCGGACATGCTGGCGCGCGTGCCGGGTGCGATCGCCGCGCCCGATCCGATCGCGGGAATCACGACCGGGATCATCCCGGCCTTGCGGCTCGATACGTTCGTCGTCCATGCCCAGCGTGCCGACGAGAGCGGCAATGTCCAGATCATCGGACCACGGGCGCTGGATTTCGCCATGGCCGGCGCGGCGCGCGAGGTGCTGGTGACGGTCGAGGAGATCGTCCCGGTCGGAGCGCTGCGGCATGATGGTCGGCAGAGCATTTTGACCCGCAACCAGGTGTCGGCGATCGCGCTGGCACCAGGCGGCGCCTATCCCGCCTCCTGCCTGCCATTCTATGTGACGGATTATCAGGCGTTGGCGGGGGCGTTCGCGGCCAAGGAAATACCTTTGTCGGACAGCCTGAGCATGCCTTCGGAAGGCGTGCCGGAGCGGGTTCAAGACGCTGCAAAAGTCCGCGCTGAAACAGTCCTCGCAATGCCCAGGCTCGTGCACGGCAACAAGGAGGCGTCCATCGACGAGATCATCGCCGCCCGCATCGCCGCTGAGCTCGACAATGAGAGCTTTGCCAGTGCCGGCGCGGTGTCGCCGCTCGCCAATGTCGCCTACCGGCTGGCCAAAGCGACGCACGCGCCGGACATGATCATCGCCACCATGAGTTGCGGCCATCTCGACATAGCACCGAGCCCGATGATCCTGTCGCTGATCGAAAGCCTCGATTGCGAGACGGCGGTGGCGCATGCCGGCGGCGACGACACCTATTCGACCTACTACCAGCCCGGCGCGGTGACGCATGAGATCGTCGGTGCCGCGCAGGTCGACCGCCGTGGGCGCGTCAACACCATTGCGCTGCGCAAGCGTGACGGCAGCCTTATCCGGCTGCCCGGGCAAGGCGGCATGGCCGACGTCGCCAACATGCATCGCGATTATCTGCTCTACGTCCCCCGCCATTCCGTGCAGTCGCTGGTCGAGACGGTCGAGATTGCCAGCTCGGCGCGCGGCCTGTTGACTGAGGCCGAACGCGAGCCGATGGGCTATCGGACCGGCGCGGCATTGGTGTTCACCGACCTTTGCGTGTTTCGGCTCGACGGGGAGAGCCGGCAATTGGCCGTCGTCGAGACCATGCCGGGCGTGACGCGCCAGCAGCTCCAGGATGCCACCGGCTTTGCCCTGACATTCGATGCCGATTGCCGCGAAGTTGCGCTACCCTCGAACGAGACGCTCGACATCCTGCGAAACCGCATCGACCCGCTCGGTCTGCGCCGCCTCGAATTCGTCAGCGCCAGGGAGCGCAGCGCGCTTATCGCCGAGATCCTCGCCGCCGACCGGCGGATGGTCGAGCGCTGTATTGCCGCACGGCGGTCGCATACTGCACCGGATTGAAGGGGGTGCGCATGGCAAAGCCGTTGCTCGAAATGTCGGCCGCGAGGGTCTTCTTCGATGGCATCTTCACCAGCCCGCGCGTCGCCCATCCGGAAGGCGTGGCCATCCATCGCGACGGCTCGATCTGGTGCGGCACCGAAACCGGCGACCTGCTGCGCCTCGCCGCCGATGGCAGCTCGGTCGAACGCATGGGCGGTACGGACGGCTTTCTGCTCGGCATCGCCTTCGATAGCGCGGACAACTGCTTCGCGTGCGATCTCAGACATGCGGCGATCTTTCGCTGGGATGCCGCGACGGCTGATATGACGCGCTTCGCCTCGGCCGGCATCCGCGTGCCGAACTATCCCGTGATCGACGAGGCGCGCGGCTGGCTCTACGTTTCCGACAGCCTCGGTGAAGACAACCGCTCCGGCATCTTTCGCTACGATTTGAAGACCGGCGAAGGCGGCCTGTGGTGTAGCGAGACCATGGCTTTCGCCAATGGCATGGCGATGGCGCCGGATGGCAACGGGCTTTACGTCGTGGAAAGCCATGCGGCCTGCCTCAGCTATGTGCCGATCCGTGCCGACGGCACGGCAGGACCTCGCCAGCTCGTTGTGGAGGGCGTGAACAACGTTCCCGATGGCGTCGCCTTGGCACCGGACGGGTCGCTGTTCATCTCTTGCTACGAGCCGAGCCGCATCTACCGCTGGCGAAAGGATAGCGGGCTCGAGGTGCTGATCGAGGATCCGGCGGCAACGACGCTCGCCCACCCAACCAACATTGCCTTCAAGGACGACAAGCTCTACACCGCAAATCTCGGCCGCTGGCACATCACCGAAATCGACTTGACGGCGATTTCTTAGATCGGGCCGAACCGGGCGGCGCTGCCCTATCCCAGCCGCCCGTGACTCGATCGGATGCGCAACACCTGCACCCGCGACGGCAGCTCGATCAGGAACTCTTCGTCCCGCTCGAGATGGTGGATTTTCGTCGGATCGCCGCCGGTGAAGGCCGCCATCGCCTCGACATTTTCCCAATAGGAAATCGTCACGAACTCCGAATGGGTCGGCGTGTCCTCGCGAAAAGTCTGCACGCCCAGCGCCTTCTCGATCAGCGGCTTGATGCCGGCCTTGTAATTGTAACTCTCATAGGCATCCGCCTTTTCAGGCACGGTTCTGCCGCGCCAGATACGAGCGATGGTCGGGCGTTTCTCTGTAGCTTTCTCTGTCATGGCCAATGAATTCCTGCTGGTCTGATTGGTCCGCGGCGTTCGGCAAGGCCAGCCAAGGAACGCATCTCCCCGGCTGGCAGCCTGGTATCCAGTTGCCGGCGACTTTTTATCCTCCCCGGCCGACGAGCTCGCGCTGCCCCAGACAGGCCTCCTGCCGACCGTAGGAGACTTACTCCTGATCCTCGGCGCCTCCTCCATGGAAGAAGGATCGGATTTCCTGCATGTCGACGCTACCGTCACCGTTCTCATCGACGGCGTTGAATATTCGCCCGACGAAATCCTGGACTTCGCTTTGAGAAACCGCGCCATCGCCGTCCGCATCTACTATGGCGAACATCATGCGCATCCTCGCGCCATGCATCCCGCGTGCAATGCCACCGCGGCCTCCCATCTCCCAACCTCGGTCAGGCGGGCCCATCCTGTAGCCACGATGCCAGCGGTCGGGACCTCGCCGTTCTGCCCGGGGCGCGCGATCTTCCTGCATTCTCTCCTCCAGCATCTCAGTCATCATCTGGCGCATCATTTCGCGCATGGCATCCTGGCTCTGCCCGCTCATTCCGGGCGACGGTTCGGCGCCACGATCCGGTGCCGGCGCGGCGGGCGCAGGTGGGCTCGTCTGGCCGAATGCCGGCGCGGCCAACATGGCCAGCGCCGCGGCAATTGCAGTGGTTTTGCTTGCGAGCGTCATCGTATTCTCCATCGGTATGAATTGGAGGCTGAACGTGTCTGCATCCAAGCCAAACCGGCTGCTCGCCTCATGGTTCCTGGGCAGTCGGCACGGCGGCGGAAAAGTCCGCCTGATCGCGGCAACGAAAGCGGCTCACCCACGTTGCCGTTGATGCAAAGCTCCATCAGGAGGAAAAAATGGCCGACGATAAGAGCAAGCGAGATTTCCGCGAGCGCGACCGCGTTTCTACGGAAGACGACCGTGAAGTCGAGTATTTTGCCCAACAGAACGGCATCACCGCCGACCAGGTCCGTCAGTTGATCAAAAGCTTCGGCAATGATCGCGGCCGGCTGACCGTAGCCGCGAAGGCGTTGCGAGGGATTTCACCTGCCGGAGCCGACGAGGTGACCAGGGAAGCCCGCCAGCAGGCGACACCTATGCATCTCGGCAAACCCGACGAGTGATGCCGGGCAACTGCTCTGCCGCTGCCGCGGGCATCAGAACTTGCGGCTCAAATAGTCCGAGCCGCGCAGGCCGAACCGCCACTCGGCATCGACAGCCTTGGAAATGCCGATCCGGCGGCCTGTTAGAACGGCGCTGGCGTCGCCCGGCTGCCTGAATTCGAATGGCGGCACGTCCAGCGGCAGCCCGTCATGGGATTTGTCGATTGCCAGCGCCTGGCAAAGACGACCCGGTCCCGAACAAAGCAGCCGCGGATCGTCAACGCCGCGATTGGCCCGCATCACCTCCAGCCCGGATTGCGGTTCGATTGCGCGGACAAGCACGGCACTGCCGGGCAGGCAGACGGCATTGAGGCACCAATGCAGGCCATAGGAGCGATAGACATACGCGCTGCCCGGGGCACCGAACATTGCGCCGTTGCGCACGGTCCTGCCACCGAAAGCATGCGAAGCCGGGTCATCCGGGCGATAGGCCTCGGTCTCGACGATGACGCCGCCAACGCCGTGCACAAGCAGCGTGGCGCCGATCATGTCGCGCGCCACGGTGGTGGCGTCACGGGCAAAGAATTGATGGGTGGTGGTCATTGTGCAGCAGACTCGGTCGCGCCTGAACCTGACGCGACAACAAGGTCCCGGACCGGACACAAAATGTCCAGCCGCAGCGCTCGGATGAAGATATTCAGCGCAGCACGGCTGCGCCGATGAAAACCGCCGCGGCCAGCACGACGATGGCGGCAATCACCATGACTGGCCCATATCTGCTCGGTTGGACGTCGGGCCCATCCTTCAGCGGGCGCATCGCATTGGCATAGCTCGCCTGGTTGGTAAACTTCGGCGTTTCATGGCGCGGGGCAGGGCTCTTCGGCGGAGCGTTGCCGGCGGATTCCGCGTCCGTTTCCATGGGAGCCGCAGCCGGATCGATACCCGGGGTCTTGTCCCCTTCGCGCCCGGCGTCGATATCGCCCCGCGCCTGAGCCGGGCTTCGCCCAAGAGGTGCTGCGTCGGTCATTGTCGAGGTCCTTTCAGAGCATCGGCGTCAAGCATTCTAACCTGCGTCTCATTTCAAAGTTCCCCCGTTTCAAAGTTCCCCCGTTTCAAAGTGCCAACGAGCGAAAACCGCCTAGGCCTGCTTCCAGGAACAACCGGCGATCGAGCGGGTTGAGCAAGCATCGGGAGAGCAACATGGACTTGGTGCGCCACGCGCCCAGATCGGCAGTTCGAAACAGGCTCCAGCGCATGATCTACTTCACCGCCGACACGCATTTCAGCGACCCGCGCATTTTGCGCATCGACCGCCGCCCGTTCGGCTCGCTGGCGGAACATGACCGGTCGCTCATTGCGTTCTGGAACGAGACTGTCGGGCCGGGCGACGAGGTCTGGCATCTCGGCGATTTTGCCAGGGGATCGGCCGCATTCGTGTCGTCGCTTCTGGCGTCTCTTCATGGCAGCAAGCATTTGATCATCGGCAACAACGATGCTGCGGCCACCATCGAGGCCACAGGTTGGGCGAGCACGCAGCACTACAAGGAGCTGGCGCTCGACGGCAGCCTGCTGATCCTTTGCCACTATCCTTTTCGCACCTGGAACCAGATCGGCAGGAAATCGATCGACCTGCATGGCCATTCCCACGGCAGGCTGACCCCGGTCACGCGCCAGTATGACGTCGGCGTCGACAGCTGGGATTTTCGTCCGGTCACGCTGACCACCATCCTTGCCAGCCGCGGCCGAAAGGCGGCGCGGCAAAGCCGTCAAAAAGTCGAGTGATCGAAAGTGCCGGCCGTGCGTTGAGGAGTTTCAACGCCAGGGAGCACGCCATGAACAGACGTGAACTGATCGATGCCGACGGCGGCAAGCGTGTCGCAAAGCCCATTCCGCGCGCCGCATTCGACAGCACCTTGGCCCTGCTGCGCGAAGGCTATGACTTCATTTCGGCCCGCTGCCGGCGCATGAACACCGACATCTTTGCCACGCGCCTGATGCTGCGGCCGGCAATCTGCGTCCGCGGTGCCGAGGCTGCCGAGATGTTTTATGGCGGCGACCACTTCACCCGAATTGGTGCGATGCCGCAGACCACGCTGCGTCTGCTGCAGGACAAGGCAGCGTCCACGCGCTCGACGGCGCCGCTCACCGCCACCGCAAGGCGCTTTTCCTGTCGATCCTGTTGGATGGTGACCAGATCGAGCGGCTCCGCGCAACCTTCCGTCGCGCCTGGCTCGACCAGCTGGAAGACTGGCAGCGGCGTAACGAGATCGTCCTGTTCGACGCCGTAAACCTCGTCCTGACCCAGGCGGCAGCGGCTTGGGCCGGCATCCCCGCCGACAAGGATCGCGCCGAACTCTGCCGCGAGCTCAGCGGCATGGTCGAGAACGCCGGCGGCATTGGGCCGTCGACCATGCTGGCGCTGTGGCGGCGACGCCGGACCGAACGCACTATCGGCGACCTTGTACGGCGCGTTCCAAGCGGCGCGCTTGATTTGCCGGCAAACAGCCCGGTCCGCCTGGTCAGCGAATATGTCGATGCCGAGGGAATGCCGCTCGATCTTGCCAGTGCTGCGGTCGAGATCATCAACATCATCCGGCCGGTTGTCGCCATCGGCCGCTTCATCATGTTTGCGGCGCTGGCGCTTCACCAGCACCGCCAATGGTACGATAAGTTCGCCGCCGGCGATGACGACGGGCTGGAAGCCTTCGCCGAGGAGGTTCGCCGGCTCTATCCGTTCTTCCCGTTCATCGGCGGCCGCGCCCGCCACCCCTTCGAATGGAAGGGCTACCGTTTCCACGAAGGCGACTGGGTCCTGCTCGACCTGCACGGCACCAACCATGATCCACGCCTTTTTGCCGAGCCGGACCGATTTATCCCGGAGCGCGGCTTGAGCTGGAAAACCCGCGGCTTCGACTTCATCCCGCATGGTGGCGGAGATCCGGCGACTACCCATCGCTGCCCCGGAGAAGCCGTCACCGTCGCGCTGATCATGGAAGCGGTGCGCCTGCTGACGCGGTCGATGGCCTACCAGGTGCCTGATCAGGATATGACTGTCTCGCTTGCCCGCATGCCGGCGCGGCCGAAATCCGGGTTCAGGATAGATAATGTGCGGCGAAAACCCGGCTGAAAGGCTGCCGGTCGAACCGGAACCTCTGCGGCGCTGAGGCGTTCGAA
Organism: Mesorhizobium sp. M0074; assembly: GCF_040322975.1. Classification (NCBI taxonomy): domain Bacteria; kingdom Pseudomonadati; phylum Pseudomonadota; class Alphaproteobacteria; order Hyphomicrobiales; family Phyllobacteriaceae; genus Mesorhizobium; species Mesorhizobium sp. M0074. The sequence continues at coordinate 36,468 of NZ_JAMYUM010000026.1, read as the reverse complement.
AATTGCAAGGCGTAAAGGCAAACGCAATGGCTCAGAAGATTACGACAGGCGCGAACGACCGGCCGCGCAATGAAACCATCGGCCAATCCGGCGAAGGCCTGCCGGACGACAGCAGCAGGCCGCTCGAGGTCGACGAAGGCCGGGTCGCCCGGCTGAGAAACAAGCTACAGGGCAAGCCCCGGCAAGCCGGTCAGACCAACACGGACGAAGTCCCCGCAGGCACTCCAGGCGCTGGCGAGAATATTTGCCGCCGCTGTGCAGGGTCAGGCATGATCGACGGCCGCACCTGCCCCGAATGCGGCGGAACCGGCAAGGTGACGACGCCGATAGGCGGCTGAGCAATTCCAGGAAAAGTGTGAAGCGGTTTTCCGTCCGGTATTTGCGTCAAACAATAAGATAGGCCGGTTCTGCGTTTCCGCGGAACGATGAACCGTCCAGCGCCGGTCAGATCGCCGGCACCCACTTCCAGAACACGCCTTCCTTGCGTTCGGGGTAGTGCTTGAACTCGCATTCGAAGCGCCAGCCGTAGTTCTTGGCGGTGGCAAGCGCCTCCTTGCTGACCGGGTTCATGCCGGTTCCCGGCGCAAACCAGTCCTCCAGCAAGTCGTCGGGGATATAGGCGCCGATCCTCAAAGGCAGCTTTTCGAGAACGACATCCATTTCGGGTGGTGCGGGCACGGGGCGCTCCTTTCGAAAGTTTGCTGAGGAAGAAGTCGTGCGAGGCCGATAGGGTTCCAAGCAATCGGTGAGGTGGAACGTGACGGTGATGGGCGGGCAGGAGTGGATCCCATTAAGTCTAATGGTTCCACTCGTACCATTCGATCACAAAACAGCCGGCCGATCGAATCAGCTGCAAGGCTCTTTTCCACGTCCACCTCGGCGTCACTCTTTTGACTGCAACCCTCATGATTTATCGACACCATGCGTGCCGTGGGGCGCCGGCGCCGGATGCGCTGCTTCGTTCAGTGCCGCCGACAAATGGCGGTATTTAGGCTGCGCTCTGTACGCGGTATTGATCTTCGATCTGCATAGCGCTCAGTGCGGCCAATCCCACCGCATAACCCAAAGCAGGGTGGACTGCATCGCCTATCCACTTGGCAAGGTGTTTGCGCTTGACTGCTAATCCGCTGGGCGCGAAATCGAACCAATCTGGGAACCCCTGAATCCTAGCCGCTTCCCTTGGTGTTATGAGCCGCCGCTCAATTGGATGAACGTATCGCCCTTGCCCAGGCGTCCCAAAGCCGGTTGTTATGGTTTGTGCCGGCCGATCCCAATGCATTCGACCATATACAGCCGTGTAAGATGTACCGTTCTTGTGGCAGTCGGGCCTTTGGGCATCCGGCAAGTCGTAAAGATGGTGATCGAACAGATATTTGATTCTCTCGGCGTTAACTGGAGTTACGGCGGGGCTCGAATTCATTAGATCGGTTGATTGCAAATCAAGTAGATCTCCGATCGCCCATGATAATGGCATGCTCTGAGCCTTCAGCGAGTCGGCGAACGCCGTAAGGTAGTCCGGCTCTATCGGTGCTTCCTTCGCCGCAATTAAAAAGTGCCTGATTCGGCGCTGTGCGGCCCCAAGACTGTCGGCCTTAATGACGCCCATAGAAGTAGCGTAGCCGGCCGATTTTAGAAGGCCCACGGCGGTTGCGACCACATCCGAGTGCGAATTTTGGACGGTTGGTACATTCTCAATAATGATCGCCTTGGCATTTAAAGCGACGCCAAGCGCCACGGCGGTAACGTAGAGATCGTTTCTGGGGTCTTGACGACGGGTGTGGTTGTTTAAGTTTGAGTGACCCTGACACGGAGGGCCGGCGATGAAAACGTCGATCGACCCAACCCTATCAAGATCAGCGTGGACCGTTTCTGGATCATACCCAAATCGTGCACTATCACCGAGGCCCAATACATGAAAATCAACCAGCGAGGCTGCGCTAGCGGCGATTTTGCGCTTCGCACCCATGTTGTAGCTATGGATATCTAGCGCCGCTGCGTCGGTGTCGATGATTGCTGAGAACTCAACTTTTCGGTTGATGGCCTGCGCTGCGAGCGACAACCCCAATGCAAGGCCGCCTGACCCACAAAAAGCATCAACAATCCGGAGAGGGGCACCACTCCCCGTTGACAAGACTTGGCTACCACGAAGCAACGACTGCCACCAAGCGTGACGCGGCTCCAGCCCATCGTCGGCTAAATTAACAAGTGATGTTTCCCGAGATTTGCCAGGTGCTACCTGCACCTGCCGCGTGAGCTTGGTCCCAATCCTCAGATAAGTTTCATGCACTGAGCACCTCACGCCGTGGCTGAGGCAATCCGCTCCCATTGCGAATCGATGAAGCTCGTTGCCCGTGCCTCATTCATTAGCTCAAACATCAGATTAGATCGAGCCCTTTTTAGCTGTTTTGCGAGTGCGCGTATTTGAGCGATCTTCAAGCGTGGTTTGTCGCCCACGTCCGACGGAAATTGGAATGAGATCAGCGCGCGCGCGAAAGTTCTACAATTTCCGTAGCCTTGCCTGAAAAGATGACTGCGCCAAAAATCGATATCACCCCTACGCGCCAGATCGTATCTATCACTGCGGCTATCGTCGGCCGACAACTCTGCCCTGAGCCAAAGCCGATACAGGAGGTTTTCAATCGCAGTACCGATGCCAAAATTTTTTGGGTCTCGTTTCTCGCCATACCTTCGGTCAATCACGCTTCTGCAGTGGACCACAGCGAGCCAGGTCCAGAACTCTGGGTTTGCTAGAGCGGGATGGGAGGGCAGGATCTCATGCACGTGGGCGGTGGCAGCAGCCTCAAACTGTCCGCCGCCGATGGCTCCCTTCGACGGCTTGTAGATGTCCAACAATTCATTCAAAAACTTAGCCAATTCCTCGCCGATGGCGTCCCAATCCTCGTCGGTTCCGTCATCGGAGTGTCGTACCTGGGGCAAAGCTGGCTCGGCTTGCCCATCGCCGGGTAGTAGATATGCACGCGCTTCAGACCTGCTTATAATTGGGTATGGCATCGGGATCCCTGCTATTTAATTGCCTGTACTACGGCGAGACGGTCCTGAAGGAGGGCGCGGGCCCGACCAGGCGTAATCACCGCGTTTCTTAATGTATCGAGAGCCATTGGTGAGTTCTTACTCAGCTGCTGCAACAATGTTGCAAGCGGGCTAGTCGGGGGTGGAGCCTCCAGATCTTTCCATTCGCTCAGGCTCTCGGTAAGGATCGACAGAACTATCTCAGCGGCCAGAAAAGGCTGGAATGCGTCTCCCAAATTCGCCGAAGAGACTAGTCGATTGTGCGCGTCTATATGCACGTAAACTCTGGCCACATACATATCCTCTTCGCCTTCTTCGGCTATCCCACCCGCATACTCCACGAAGAACAACGTTTTCGGCGGAAACTGAGCTGCGATCCACTCCTCGTCTGTTCGCGTTCGAAGATCGAAAAGGGTAGGGGTCGCGCGAGACTTTAGAAAGAAAGTTTTCTGCGCTAGCCAATGTCCCACGACAAACGGTGAACCCGGCAAAGGCTCGCGGTCACGACGAAGACAGATGGCTATAGTTAGCTTGAGGTTTCTACCTCCGGCAAAGCGGCTCAGCGTCTCCGATGAGATTGTCCATTCAGTCGGCAGCGTGTCCGATAGAGGCACACTTGCCAAAACATCTGATCTCTTGAGAAATGGATGTGTAGCCATGAACACTAGTTCTAGATCGGACGCCCGAAACCCTGATGGAAGCCAAGTCTTCGGGTTTACAACGGACGGAAAAATGACCGGGTCTAGCTCCTGAAAGTCGATTTCATCAAGGTCAAACGATGTTTCGTCCGAAATATCACCATCCTTGAATAGTTTAATACGGCACGACCGAAGAGAATCTTCGGCATTTTGGATCTGAAAGAAAGGTCGAACCTCCCGAGGCTCTGTCCTATGCCAAGTTGCAATCACCTCAAGCTCCCACTGCTTCGACTTCTGGAACGAAACGGACAGTCCATAACGGATCGTATTTTTCTGTCTCGCACACAAAACGCGAAGGTTTGTCCGGAGATAAAACGAATATCATCCACTCTGGATTATCAGGGTCTGCTTCGAGAACATCATCAGTTGTAATTGATAATTGCAACGATTCGCCAACTGATCCATCTTCTATAACGGGGCACGTAACTTTCATGCGAACTTTCATTGCGCTACTAGCTTCATCTGCCTTCAACCGAACGCTAAAGGCAGCTGTCAATTTCAGTGCTTCGCCTTCTGCCGAAGTCTGAGGTACTTTGTCGTATTCCAAATGTATGGGAGCTGCCGTTGCCTCAGGCTTTTTGCCGGTTCCGCTCTTTGACGGTGATAGTAAGGTAGCAAGAGTGCGCTCGAGAAAAGTCAGCCGCTTTGGCTTGGGAGGCGGTGGCGGAGATGCCGTTTTCTGCGACGATTTGACGGTCTTTCTGATGCCAGAGAGCACGCGCTCAACGATCATTCGTTTAGACCCGGTTTGATCCTGCAGGCGTCGTGCCTCTGGATCCCAGCGGTCATGAGCGGGCGGCTCCGATGACCGCAGCACAAGGTCAATGTCGGGAGAAGCGAGGAAGGCACCTGCCATGACCGGGGTGCCGACGTTCCATTTTCTATAATAGGCAACGACCATCAGTGGGCTTCTGATGAGGGCAACTGAGTCCGTCCTATCCTCACCTACCGCGTATTCTCCGTCTTCCTCCTGCTTAAGCACTGAAAGACCCAAGAGCCCATCATTTTTGCCGATCGGCTTCTGAAATTGTGTTTTGCCATTGGGCGGCGATTTGCCGGCCGCGATGTCGTATGCCTCAAGGAAAGGGCGAAGATGGTCCCGCTTTCGGGGTCTCGGAAGTTCCTCGGTTCCGTCCTCTCGAACGACCCGAACGTCAAGCTTGTGTGAAATAAGGCGTGGCCACCACCAGTCTTCCACTCCCTCTAAAATCCCCTCCGGAGACAGGAGGCTGTCCACTATCAGTACGGACGTGCCGAGATCGTCTGCTTCACGACTGTCAAAGCCAAGGAGACCCGCCATAGCGTCTGCCGCATCATTTAGCAGCGGGTCAACAACTGGTTGAGCACCGGCTGTGCCAGGGGTGTTGTCCAAGCCAAACCAGCCCCGACCAGTAAAGACCTTCTCCAGATGCGTATGCTTGCGGTAGTACCCGCATCCGAATAGTAGAGATAACGGCTCGCCGCTCGCATTCTTGGTTCGGCTATAGGCGAAAATGGTCTGTATCCCGGAGTTTGCACTGTATACCGATTTACCGTAACCATAGGACCCGCCGGTGCCGTGCTCATCTTGTTCTTTGCCACCATCACCCAGCGTGAGAAGAAATTTGTAGAAATTCGAATCGGGACTAAAGGGATCTCCTTTTAGGCCGGTCGTGCCATGGTCGTTAACGTACAAGAGCCTAAGGGGAACAAGTTTGTCCTGAATCGTGCTGATGCAGTTCGGATCTCGAAATCCCAGGCGATCTGCCCTCTCTTGAATAATTAGCAGACGTGCTGCCTTTGCAAAGGCGGCTTTTTCGGCACCAGTAAGAGCCTTTGTGACGAAATCGACCGACACCTTTTGGCTTTCTTCAGCGCGAGCATCCACGCTGTTTTGGATGGCCTCTCTAGCTACTACAGCTTCAGGGTGCATTCCGGAGGACGCCAGCGTGTTGGTGAAGGCCTCGCCAACCGCGCCTCCCATGCGCGGGTTCGGTTCAAATGCCCAGTTTGGTTTCTTTAGTGCCTTCATTCTTCCCCACCCCCAATGGCATGTGCTTTGAAGCCTCCAAGAAAGCTTCGATCTCGCTAATTGCAGCGTCCGTATCGCTCAGTTGGCATTGCCATACAGTGAGTACGCGCCAACCGCGACTATCAAGCTCGTCGTTCTTGCGGCTATCGCGCAACTTATTTGTCTCAATCTTGTCCGCCCAAAATGCTTCTCTTGTTTTCGGGCGAGTACCAAGTCTGCAGGTATGACCGTGCCAGAAACAACCGTTGACAAAAATCGCAGTTTTGAGCCGCGAGAATACTATGTCGGGTGTTCCTGGAAGGCCTTTAACGCTGACTCGATATCTCCAGCCTTTCGCATGAAGCAGTCTTCTAATCGTCATCTCAGGCTTCGTGTCGCGGCCTCGGACGCGCGACATGAGTTCGCTACGCTTTGTCGTCGTTAGGTTGTCCACCGCTAACTAGTCCAGCGTGAAGCCTTGCTCAGCGCCCGTAGCCGTATCGGTAAACCGTACCCGCGTCCCTTCTACAGCTTTCTGAAGGGCCTTTACGATCTTACGGGCATCCTCCTCGCTGAACTCGTAGGCTGCTCGATTTGAGAGGTTTCCTACCAGGCGTATCTGTTCAAGCGCCTTGTTCACGCGCTGGTTTGCCAATTTGACGAAGCTGGCTCGCTTGTCGCGCATAACTCTAATCCGTATCAGTCCGGGGCCTCAACATTATCAAGATGTGAACTACATTATGAAAATGTTCAAGAGAAAAGTGATTTCGATTTGTGTACATTTTCTCCGGCACGCAAAGGTATGAGAGCGGGACGGTTCGAAAGAAGACTCACTAACATGACTCCAGACGCGACATTCGCATTGACGTCGACAGCGCGGGTTCTCAGCGACGGCCGTGCCATCCGCGCAAAGTCGTCAACCAAGCGACGCCCATTTGAATAATGGTCGTATAGGAGAGGCAGCTCATGGAATCGCGTTTGGCGCGTGCGGACGTTCACATCCCTTATATTCCGATCGCGAGATCAGGCGATCTCAACCATAAAGGGGCATCATTGACCCGATCACGCGAAGATTTCGCTATCGGCTGGCCCCAGCCCCGGAATGCGCGCGCTAGACATCGGTTGCGGCACGGGCAACGTTACACTCCTGGTTTCCGAAATGGTTGGAAGCGGGGGATGGATCGTCGACGGCAGGCCGGGTTCCACCGGCCCAGCGGCGATATGGTCAGTATTAACTTTCGCAGATCAGGATCATGGGGTCCTGATCACCGACCTTACCTAGGACCCTGAGACGCAACTCAAGTTCCCCCACAATCAGGGCTGTGGTTGGAAGTCGGTCGACGGCAAGGGTTCGAGTCACCGAAGGACATTTTCTTGAGGAGACTACTCAACTGACTCTCTGTGCCCCTCGGAAAAGTGCTTCGGGAAGTCCAACGATCTTTTGTCGTAGTCCAGGCTTCTGTGTCGTCTGAGACTTTTTTTTGGCGCACCCGACAGGATTCGAACCTGTGACCTCTGCCTTCGGAGAATGGATAGTGGCTTTCGCCGAAACTATCCGATTTTATCCGAATGCGCGCTATCCCTCTGAAATTACAAAACAAATTTGAAATCGATCAGCGCCGACGGTACGACGGAGCGGCTCAAACCCCTCCCTGCCGTGCTTACGCTTTGCTTACGCAGGGAATCTGTCAAGGAGACCCAAAAGCATGGCGAAGCTGACCAAACGAACCGTCGATGCCACCAAAATCAAGTCCTCTGACTATGTCCTATGGGACGACGACCTTCCGGGGTTTGGGATGCGCGTCTTCAAATCGGGGAAGCGAAGCTATGTTGTGCAGTACCGCAGTGCCGGCCGCTCGCGTCGCTACACGATCGGCCTGCACGGAGTTTGGACGCCTGAAGAAGCCAGACGGGAGGCGAAAGTCCTGCTGGGTGCGGTCGCAAGGGGCGGCAACCCCGCCGAGGAGCGCAAGCTCGATCGCGAGGCGATCACGGTCAAGGAACTCTGCACCCGTTACCTCGAAGATCTCAAGAATGGGCTCGTGCTCGGGAAAAGGGGACGGCCCAAGAAGTCCACGACGATCTCCACCGATGTCGGGCGCGTTGAGCGCCACATCGTTCCGCTGCTCGGCAGTCGACGGGTGCGGGATTTGGCAAAGTCCGACATCACCCAGGCCATGAAGGACATCATGGCGGGCAAGACACGCGCGAACGTCAAGACGGACAAGCTGCGTGGGCGCGCGATAGTGCGTGGTGGCGCCGGCACGGCAGCCCGAACGATAGGTCTCTTCGGCGGCATTCTCACCTATGCGGTCGAACTCGGCATCATCGAGCAGAACCCCGTGCACGGCGTTCGCAAGCCGAAGGACAGGATAAACGCCCGCCGTCTCAGCGAGCAGGAGTATCGCACGCTCGGCGATATTCTGAAGAAGGCCGTCGACGACGGGCAATACGAGACCACCGCAGAAATGATCCGGTTGATCGCCTTAACGGGATGCCGACGCAGCGAGGTCATCGGCCTACGATGCGGCGAAGTCGATATCGAGGGCAGTTGCCTGCGCCTGACCGACAGCAAGGAGGGAGCGTCGGTGCGTCCGATCGGTCTGCCGGTGCTGGAATACCTCGAGGGTCGCCGTGATGAGGAACAGGATGCTGACGACTATGTCTTTCCCGGCTGGGAGGATGATACGCCATTCGGGAGCTTCCCCAGGCATTGGACGAAGCTACTTGAGAAGACCGACCTGGTCGGCATCACGCCCCATGTTCTGCGGCACAGCTTCGCCAGCATCGCCAATGACCTTGGGTTCACAGAGGCGACGATTGCCGCCTTGGTCGGTCATTCCCGAGGGTCGGTGACCAGCCGCTACATCCACACAGTAGATACCGCGCTCATCATGGCGGCTGACAGCATCGCTGGCTACATTCAAGGCCTGCTGGATGGTGTCGCCTTCAGCCACACCTCCTATGCGCTCGATAGGGCTTCCAGGAAGTCAGCGCTTGCACACTTCTTGGGACAAACGAACTCATCTGTGCCCGAAAGCAGCCGCGTTGCCGGCTGATCAGCCACTCTGACAATGGCGCTTTGCGCCTCATTTCGGTCGTTCTTTCGCCCTTCGCGAGTTCCCGAAACCAGTCCCTCCGCCTAGTCGAAGTCAATGTCCGCCATTGCGTAAAAAGCCGCCCGCCAATGGCTAGCAGCTAAACGGCCGTTTCGCGCCACATGTCAGGTGGCCTGTCCCATCGTCACGGATTTCTGAAACGCTGCGGCAAGCCCGTCTGCCACGGCCGCTTCAAACCCGGCTGCGCGCATGGCCTCGATTGCCGCTGCGGTGGTGCCGCGGTAGTCGAGGAAGGTCTGGACGATGTCTTTGGGGTTGTCTGCGCGAGCCTCGATGAGTTTTCCCGCTCCAATCAGCACCGCGCTGACGCTCCTTCGGGCAATGTCCGGGCTTATTCCTCGACCGACGGCATCGTCCATCATCGCCGCCGCCAAAAGCGCCGGAAACGCCGGGCCGGATCCGGTAAGGCCGGTCATGTAGTCGATATCTGCTTCGGTTTTGACTTCGTCGGCAGCGCCACAGGCTTCCAGGATCCGGCGAATAACATTGCGGTCATCCACGGTGACGCCTTGGGAGCCTATCCAGGGCGCGTAGGAATTGCGCACCTCTGCGGCTGCATTAGGAAGCGTGCGGACGACGCGGTCGGTCTTGAGACGTCGAGCCAATTGGTCGAGAGGAATCCCGGCCATGACCGACATCACGAGTTTGCCGGGCGCAGAAATCTCGATGGCAGGCCAATCCTGGGGTCGGACCGAGACGATGATGACATCAGATCGATCCACCAGTTCCTGATTGTCCCTGGTCCAGATAGCGTTTGGCAGAAAGCCGGGTTGCCCGCTTCTGTAAGAGAGCGCGAGGTGCTCTGCGGCAACTATTTGCGCATCGACAATGGCCTCGGCGAAGGCGCGTCCAAGCCAGCCCCCTCCACCAATTATCCCGATGCTCATGGGTTTGCTCATTGTCGCAACTCTTCCTCAGTCCGCCAAATAGTCATGTCTGGCGAAGAACCGATCCAGCTCGCGCTGCTGCGGGGCCTCGCCTGTAAAAATCTCCACGTAGCCGGGAATGCGCTTCATGCGGGCCGTGAGATCTTCCCGGGTCTGCATTGAGATGTAGCCGATCTGCACGAGGTAGACAGTGCGCGCTCGAACGTCGGCCAAGCTTTCCTTGTAACCGAAGCGGACGAACATCTGGCTCATCGCGTCGAGACGCGTCTGGTCGGCTTTCTGGACCTCCGCCAGAATGTCAGGGGATTGAATCGCCCAGCTTCTGACTGCGAATTCGAACTGGGCATCGAACAAGGACTTGTCGAGCCAGCAGTCGAAAACGTTCAGCATCGCTTCGGCCACCGTCTCGGCATACGCCTCGGCCTGCTTGACGAGGCTGCCGGTGTTCTTGTCGCGCCAACGCGCTACGAGGGCAGCCAACAGCTCTTCTCTATCCCTAAAGAACCAATAGAAGCTGGTGCGTGACAGGCCCAACTTCTTGGCCAGTGGCGAAATTCTCACCGTGTCTACGCCAGATTCCAGAAGCAGGTCGTAGGCGGCCTCAAGCCATCCCTCCGGCGATCCACGCCATCCGCTATCGTTCGAAATCTGCTCCATGAGCGACCAGCCTAACAAAAGGTCAAACTGAAAACCAGCAAAATGTACACCTATGTCAACTCTGTCGACCTTACCGAAGCTAAACTTGACATGTGTGTACATTTCCGGTTAGCGTTCGCGCTTGTCCTCCCAGCCCGGAGCCGGTCAGATGTCGAGCGATCCTCTTCTGCAACCCTACAAACTCAAGCATTTGACCCTGCGCAATCGCATCATCGTGACCTCCCACGAGCCGGCCTATCCGGAGGATGGGATGCCGAAGGAACGCTATCTTGCCTATACGGTGGAACGGGCAAAGGGCGGTGTGGCGATGACGATGACAGCCGGGTCCGCGGCCGTCTCGAAGGACAGTCCCCCGGTCTTCAACAACCTGCTCGCCTACAAGGACGAGATCGTGCCGTGGATCCGGCAAATGACAGATGCGGTGCACGAAGAGGGCGCCGCCATCATGATCCAGCTAACCCATCTTGGACGGCGTACACGCTGGGACAAGGGCGACTGGCTTCCCGTCGTGGCGCCGTCCCATCATCGTGAAGCCTCCCACCGCGCATTTCCCAAGAAGATTGAAGACTGGGATATCGAGCGCATCATCAAGGACTTCGCGGACGCCGCGGAGCGGATGAAGGCGGGCGGGATGGATGGCGTCGAGCTCGAGGCCTACGGTCACCTGCTCGAACAGTTCACGTCGCCTCTCATGAACGACCTTGACGGCCCTTATGGCGGTTCCCTTGAGAACCGCATGCGCTTCTGCATGGACGTCTTGAAGGCGATCCGCTCAAGGGTCGGCGAGGACTTCATTCTGGGCGTGCGCTATACGGCGGATGAATGTCTCCCCGGCGGCACCGGCAAGTCGGAGGGCATTGAAATCTCCAAGCGCCTCAAGGCAAGCGGACTTGTCGATTACCTCAACGTGATCCGCGGCCATATCGACACCGATGCGGGCCTGACGGACGTCATCCCGATCCAGGGAATGGCGAATGCGCCGCATCTTGATTTTGCCGGCGAGATTCGTGCCGCTACCAACTTCCCAACCTTCCATGCAGCGAAAATACCGGATGTAGCGACGGCGCGCCACGCGATTGCATCGGGTAAGGTCGACATGATCGGCATGACGCGCGCTCACATGACCGACCCACACATCGTGCGCAAGATCATCGAGAAGCGTGAAGACGAAATCAGGCCCTGCGTGGGCGCCAACTATTGCCTTGACCGTATCTATCAGGGCGGAGCGGCATACTGCATTCACAACGCCGCAACCGGCCGCGAACTGACCATGCCGCACATCGTCCCCAAGGCCGAAACCCGCAAGAAAATTGTCGTGGTCGGCGCAGGTCCGGCCGGCCTAGAGGCGGCCCGCGTGGCGGGCGAGCGGGGACACGAGGTCGTGGTCTTCGAGGCCGCCAGCGGGCCGGGAGGACAGATCCGCCTGACAGCGCTGAGCCCGCGCCGCAAGGAGATGATGAGCATCATCGACTGGCGCATGGCCCAGTGCGAAAAATACGGGGTGACCATCAAGTTCAATGCCTGGGCAGAAGCCGAAACCATCGAGGCGGAAAATCCTGATGTCGTCATCATCGCGACGGGCGGGGTGGCGCACACCGATGTCCTTTCCAAGGGCAACGAGTTGGTTGTGTCTTCATGGGACATCATCTCCGGAGACGTAAAGCCGGGAAGCAATGTCCTCATCTTCGACGACGCCGGCGACCATGCCGCCCTCCAGGCCGCGGAATTCATCGCGGGTGGGGGAGCGAAGGTCGAGATCATGACGCCGGACCGGTCCTTCTCCCCCGAGGTGATGGCTATGAACCTCGTGCCCTACATGCGGGTCCTGCAAAAGCTCGATGTGACCTTCACAGTTACCTATCGGCTCGAGTCCGTTGAAAAGAATGGCAACCAGCTCATTGCAAATGTCGGCAGCGACTACGGCGGCATATCCAGGCAGCGCGTCGTGGACCAGGTTGTCGTCAACCACGGCACCATTCCGCTCGATGACATCTATTTCGAGCTGAAACCGAAATCGACCAATCACGGCGAGATTTCGCATGATGAGCTCATTGCCGGACAAGCGCAGTCGGTGGTGCGGAACCCGCAAGGCCAATTCCAATTGTTTCGTATCGGCGATGCCGTTTCAGCTCGCAACACCCACGCCGCGATCTACGACGCACTGCGACTGGCGAAAGATATTTGACCCGGCAACGAACGCGCACAACAAGGGCTGCGAGATGAACAGAAGTGACGCCCTGCAATATTTTGTAGACACCGCGTTCGTGGCCTTCGACCAGTTCTCACACGACCTGCGATCGCGCAGATCGATCATCCAGCTCTTCGCCCAATCTGAAGTTCCCGGACTGGAAAGGACCAAGGCCGGGAGCCGCAAGCCGGTCTGTTCTCATCTTGGCTCGGCGTTGGCGGAAGAGACGATCCCGTCCACGCTCCGCAACTTGGTCGAACGCTTCAAGGCGATCGAGCCGCTGCTCGAATGGCGGCCGAAATCAAATCCCGCCCCGTCTGCCAGCCGCAATTTCGCTGACGGTCACGCCACCGCGATGATCCTTGGTCCGGGCGGCATCGAGGACAGAAACGATCTATGGCTCGGCGTCACTTTGATGGCTCCTCACGTCCGGTATCCCGACCACAATCATCCGCCGGAAGAAACCTACCTCGTGCTTTCGGATTCCGAGTTCAGGCAGGCTGACAAGGAGTGGTTTTCGCCGGGCATCGGTGGATCATTCTACAATCCGCCAGGCATCAAACATGCAATGAGATCCCTGGATACGCCGCTGTTCGCTTTCTGGGCGCTGCTGGTGGATCAAACGCATCACTGAGCTGGCCGAAACCCGGTATTGACCGAGGGGCAGCCAAGAAGATTGCCGTTCCGATGAGGCATGCAGATCATCAATAGCTTCATCGCCTCAACGGTCCGGCTTCAAGCGAAGTCGGAGGTGGAGTTCCGCGACTACTAGGATAGATATTCCGCTTGTACTCGACCGCTTTGGGCCTGCTGAGCCTATATGACGAGATCACAAGAGGGCATCGAAATCAAAGTAGAAAACTCTGGCCTCGATCCCCAATTCCATCGACCGATCTCGGCTATCTGCTATGCGTCGACTTTCACGCGTCCGATCGGGTTGGAGCAGCACGCAAGAATATACCCTTCGGCAATATCCTCTTCGGTGATGCCGCCGTTATGCACCATATGAACCTGACCTTCAATCTTTCGGATCTTGCAGGTTCCGCAAATCCCCATGGAGCAGCCCGATGGAATCACCAGCCCCGCGGCCTTCGCAGCGGACAGGATCGTATGCGTCTCTGTACACTTCGCGACTATGCCGGACAGGGCAAACTGGATTTCGGCCACGCTTTGTTCATTCGGAACCACATCCTCGGGGACATTCTCCGCATCTGGAGGCTCTGCCTGGAAGCTTTCCTGATGATAGCGGCTCATGTCGTAGCCGAGACCCGCAAGGGCCTCGCGCACGGCCCGCATGAAGGGCTCGGGTCCGCAGCAGAACACCTCGCGGTCCAGATAGTCCTGCGCCATCAGGCCCAGCATGATCTGGTTGAACATCCCGCGGTAGCCGGTCCAGGACCGGAAGGGATCTGCCTCTTCGACGACCCATTTGAGATCGATGCCGACGATGCGCGACGCCATGAGTTCCATCCTGTCGCGCAGAATGATGTCGGACGGGCGGCGCGCGCAGTTAATGAAAACGATGTCCGGCTCGCGCCCGGAATCGTAGAGCCAAGTGGTCATCGCCACCATCGGTGTGATGCCGGAACCGGCCGAGATGAAAAGGTATTTCTCGACCGGATGATGGACGATCGAGAATTTCCCAGTCGGCCCTATAGCCTTGATGAGCGCGCCTTTGCGCAAATTGTCGAGCATCCATCTGGTGCCGATGGACCCTTCCTGCGCCTTGACCGTGACGGTCAGGGCAGTCGGACGCGACGGCGAAGACGAGATCGTATATGTGCGATAGACCGGCCCCCCTGGAACGGGCAGTTCCAGTGTAACGAACTGTCCCGGTTCATGATTGAACAGCGCGCCGGACGGACTCTGAAAGCTGAAGGTCACGACATTCGGCGCTTCCGGAGTACGGGTTACGCATTCCAACTCTTCTGCATCGGTCCAGAACGAGAGTTTTCTGAATGCGCTCATCGGGTCATTCCGCTGCAACTTGAAGCGGCGCAAGGGCGCGCTCAAGCCAGGCTGCATACCAATCGACAAATTGCGTCACGCCGCTTTCCTGCCCGGGCGAATAGGGGCCAGGAGTATAGGCCGGCGAGAGTATCCCAAGCTGATTGTTTTCAACGATTTCGCGGTCTTCGTCATTGGTCGCGATCCAGACCTCGGTCAGGCGCTTGAGGTCGTAGTCCACACCTTCGACCGCGTCCTTGTGCACAAGCCAGGTGGTGGTGACTTCGGTTTCAGTGGCGCTGATCGGCAACACCCGGAAGGTGAGGGAGTGGTCCGGCAGGAAGTGGTTCCATGTAGAGGGATAATGGAACATGAGGAGCGAGCCGGCGTCGGGCGGCGCAACCCGGCCAAGGTTCTTGGCGACGGCCGCCTTGCCGTCCATCGTATAGCTCACGGCCTTTTCCTGAAGCGGCATACGCGCCAGGCGGTATTGTCCCTCTCCGGCAAGTTGGAACTGCGCCGGCGCACCGGCGCCAGCGCAGCGGTCGAAATGCGCCTGTAGCTTCGCCGATACCTTCCCATCAGCTTGGACGCCAGCGACTTCGGGATCGAGCGGGAATGAGCGGCACAGCGCCGGATGATTACTGCTGCAATGATAGCATTCGCGGTTGTTCTCCCACACCAGCTTCCAATTGCCTTTTTCGATGATGGTCGACGTGTACGCGACTTTGGAATCCGTAAGGTCGTGGACTTCGAGATATGGCTGAGCCATCTGGGCGAAAGCATCGAAATCAGGTGGAGTGGTGGACAGGCAGACGTGGATCAGGCCATCGAGATTGCGAAGATTGACGGGCTTCAAACCATGTTTTGAGGCATTGAAATCCGGGCCCATGTCATTCGCCCAGATCAGCTTACCATCGAGCTCATAGGTCCACTGGTGATAGGGACAAACGAGCTTGGCCACCTGGCCTTCGCGCGCCTTGCAGATCAGCGACCCGCGATGCCGGCAGGAATTATGAAAGGCGCGGATTTCGCCATCGCGGCCTCGAACGACGATCACCTCGTAGGCACCCACGCGCATCGTTACATAGCTACCAGCTTTGGCAAGCTGGCACGCCGGGGCTGCGTAGAGCCATTCCTGGTAGAAGATGTGCTCGAGGTCGAGCTGGTAAATCGTCGGCGATGTGTAGAACGGCTGTTCGAGCGCATAGCCCGAGACGCGACGTGCTAGCAGCTCTTGGATGGTCGGCGAGGCGGCGTTCATGCGGAAATTCCATGGATAGCAGGCTTATTTGAAATGAAATTTTCTGGCTTGAACGCCTTTTGCGCAACAGCAGTAATTTTCAGCACGAGTTAGTTCAGCTAATGTCTTGCACGCCGCGAGCTCCCATGGGCCAACAAGCGGTTCCGAAGGGGCTGTGATGCCAAGACCGTACGATCTCTCCTCGGTGACCGCTCTCATCTGCTTCGAGGCTGCTGCCCGAAATGCAAGTTTCAAGAATGCCGCTCAGGAATTGAACGTGACACCCGCGGCCATCAGCCACCAAATCAAGGCGCTTGAGGGTGACTTGGGATGCAGCCTGTTCCTGCGCAGGAGCCGTGGTGTCGAATTGACTGAGAAAGGGGCGTTCTTGTTCGTTGCGGTGCAGCGCGGGCTAGAGACGATTTCCGACGCCGTTACTCACATGCGTGATCGCCCCGAAACCGCTGACGTGACCATCCGGACAACGACGGCAGTCAGTTCGCTTTGGCTTACACCGAAGATTTCTACCTTCTGGAAAAGCCATCCCACCATCACTGTCTCGCAGATCGTCAGCGACGTGCCCGGAGCCGCCATCCGTTGCGATCTAAGTATTCAATACGGTGATGCGCAGGAGAATCGCGAAGAGTGCCACAAACTCTTTCACGATCGCATCGTCGCGCTGGGAACGCCAAAATTCGCCGCTGAGCATGGCATTGGCCGGATTGAGGATCTGCTCAAGGCGCCTTTGATTCATACGAATAACGAGGATACCGACTGGGAGAACTGGCCGGACTGGTTTCAAGCGCTTGGACACACCATCCCAAAGGGCCGCAGGTTTTCAGTCAACAACTACATGATTGCCCTCCAGGCCGCTCAGGATGACATTGGGGCGGTCTTGGGATGGGATGGATTGGTCAAAAGTCTGATGGATCAGGGACGGCTGGTCGCACTTGTGCCCGACAATATTCCATCGCCCAGGGCATTTTATCTGAAAATCCATCCCAAGGCAGGTTCGAAAGCCCGACTCTTTGCCAGTTGGCTCGCCAAAAGCTCTTGAGGGCTGCTCTCTTGCTCGCGGACTTCGTAGGAAGTCGGCACCTTGAGGCTCAATCACAGGGAGTGTAACCGCTGACCCGCAGCCTTCAACGCGGATGGACCCTGTCGATGGAAGTTGGCAATAGGATCGCCGTAAAAATCTACACGAGGAGCGCTCCGGACGGACGAACTCTAGCTGTCTCGTTCCTGCATTGCGATTTCTCGGATCCAGCTTCGCAGGATTTCGGCAGCTGGTGAAAGCGTGCGCTTATCGTTCCAGGTGAGATAGTAGCTTCCTGGAGCCGGGAGTTCGAGTTCGGTCAGCCTGACCAGTTTGCCTTCGTCTATCTGTGACTTCACGAGGCGATGCCAGCCTACGGCAAGGCCCTGGTCGGCTTGAGCCGCCTGCATGGCTACAAAGAATTTTCCGAATCGGCGGCCGCGGGTCGGGCCGTGGGGCACGGCCGCACGTCGCAAGACTTCGTCCCAGCCCGCCCAGTTCGGATCAACCCAGTCGACATGCAGCAAGGGAAGATCCGGCAGGGATGCTGCCGTCGCGTCTCGATGTGCTTTGGCAAACTCCACCCCGCAGACCGGATAGATGGTTTCGCCGAAAAGAAGCTCGGCGTTCTCGTCAGGCCAGGAGCCGAACCCATATCGGATGCGCAACTCTACCTCGGCCCTCCGGTAGTCTCGCGGATTGTCAGAGATCAGATGATCGACTGCAATCTCGCCGTAACGTGTCCAGAAATCGGGCATACGCGGTATCAGCCACATCGTAGCAAAGGCGTCAGAACAGGCGAGCGTGACGTTCTTGGAGCGATCGCCGCGCTTGACGTTACGGACAATTTCGGCTGCGCGCGAAAAGCCACTCGCAAGGACGCCATAGAGGTCCTCGCCGGCACTCGTCAGCATCACCCCCGAGCCCAGCCTTACAAACAGCTGAACGCCAAGTTCGTCCTCGACCGCCTTCACCTGCCTGCTTACCGCCCCGGGAGTTACATTCAGCTCTCCCGCCGCCAATTTGAACGACAAGTGCCTGGCGGATGCTTCGAAGACGGCGAGAGCTGTCAGGGAGGGTAGGTCATAATATCGGCGAACCATCCTGGGCTCCAAACGTTCCAAAACCGAGCGGGGCAGAAACTTCGTCAAGACGTGCGCGCGGCGTCGTGATCTCTACCATGCATACACCAGATCGCATCTTGCTAAAGCTGGTGCTGTCGGGACTGCAGGCACTTTCATGCGGAGTATGCTGACCGTAGCAACTCAGCAAAGATGAAGGTTTCTGCTTGGCGCGGGAGGGAATGATTTACGGGCCGGCGTTCAGTGAATGAGCCGCGTTTCCCATGACGATGCTGATTGGGTCAATCGTAAGCGACGAGGCGAAGCCTCCGACGTCCGCGTATAAGTCAACACGCGCGTGAGACTTTTGCAGTAGGTCAAATCGGCGGGTTGCAGCGATAGTCGCGCGCGGTCCGGCTGCGGCTCGCGTGTTCTTTTTGGAGGCCCGCATGACCATTGAAGCGCAAATCTCGCGAAGGGGAGGACGCGACGCCCGCCGAATTATTCGGACCGCGCCCAAGGTGGAGATGCTGCCGACACTCAAGCGCGGGCTACCTGTAATCGAGCCCATGGATGCAGAGCAGGTAGAACGCATTCACGAAGCGTCGCTGGCGATCCTGGAAGAGGTCGGCGTGGTATTCCGCGATCCGATTGCTCTTGAGGACTGGAAGAGAGCAGGCGCCGACGTTCGCGGTGAGCGAGTCTATCTGGATCGCGCGTTGGTGATGGATCTGATCAAAACCATCCCCCCCGACATTGAGTATTTCGCACGCAACCCGGCAAAAAACGTACAGCTGGGCGGCCCGAATTCGATCTTCGTGCCGATGACCGGCGCGCCATACATGCGCGATCTTGACGACGTGCGTCGCGGCCCGACCATTGCGGACCTGGGGACCTTCCATAAGCTGGCGCACATGATGCCGGCGCTGCATTCATCGGCGCACCATATCGTCGAGCCGATGGATATCGTCGTTGCGCACCGACATCTGCACATCACCTACTCGTCGATGAAGCATTCCGACAAGATCTTCATGGGCATGACCACCTCGCCCAAGAATGCCGAGGACGTGCTCGATATGTGCGAGATTCTCTTTGGCAAAGGCTTCATGGAAAGGCATGCGGTCACTACCGGAAATTGCAACGGCAATTCTCCGCTCGTGTGGGACCAGGTCATGCTCGGCGCCATGCGGGCGTTCTGCCGGCGCAACCAGCCGGTGCTGTGCTCGCCCTTCGTGCTGGGCGGCGCAAACACGCCTGCGTCGACGGCGGCTGCGGTGGCGCAGCTAAATGCCGAGGCACTCTCCGCACTCGCCTACACCCAAGTGATCCGCAAGGGCTGTCCGGCCATCTACGGGCATTACCTGTCGACGGTCTCCATGCAGTCCGGCGCCCCAATGGCTGGAACGCCCGAGATATCGCTGATGAACTTCATGATCGGTCAGATGGCGCGACGCTACAACGTGCCGTGGCGCACATCGAACCTGCTCGGCGGTGCCAAGATTTTCGATGCTCAGGCCGGCTACGAAAGCGCCATGACAATGATGGCGGTGCTGATGTCCGGCGCCAACTACGTCTGGCACTCGGCGGGCTGGAACGAAGCCGGGATGCATTGTTCCATCGCCAAGTTCGTGGTCGATGCCGAGGTTTGTGCCATGGGTTATCGCATGACCCAAGGTATCCAGTGGGAAGATTTCGACGAGGCCTTGGCCGCCATCCGTGACGTCGGACCCGGTGGCCACTATCTCGGCCATCCGCATACCCAGGCCAACTTCGAACGTGCATTTTTCATACCAAAGCTCTTCGATAACAATTCGATCGAGCAATGGAAGGTCGACGGCTCCAAGGACATAAAGCAAAGGGCGCTCGACCATGCGAAGCACCTTTTGGGAGAGTACCAGGAGCCCACGCTGGATCAGGCCAAAGATGAAGAACTGCGCGCCTATATCGATCGACGCTCGCGCGAGATCCCGGCGGTTGACGCGCTCAACGACGATTATTGAGCGTTGTCATGCGCATCAACAGGATCAACGTCTATTCGACCCAGCTTCCAACCAAGGGTGGCGCCTATAAGATGGCGAGCACCGAAGTCCACTCGTTGGACAGCACCCTTGTCGAGGTTGTGACGGATGACGGCATTACAGGATGGGGCGAAACCTGCCCAGTCGGTCCAGTCTATCAACCCCATCACGCGCTGGGAGCTCGGGCGGCGTTAGCTGAAATCGCGCCAGGCCTGATTGGAGAGTCGACCCAGTCGATACGTCATCTCTCCAAGCGGATGGATGAAAGGCTCAACGGGCACAACTACGCCAAGGCGGCGCTCGACATAGCGTTCCTCGACCTCATCGGCCAGCGTCTTGGCGTGCCGGTGTCGATGCTGCTGGGCGGAGCACTTACAGACCGCGTGCCGTCTTACTACTCGCTGATTGTGGGCGCTCCGGACGAATCCGCGCGTATCGCGGCCGACAAGGTCAGAGCGGGCTACCCGCGTATCCAGGTCAAGATTGGTGGTCGCGACCTAGAGAAGGACGCAGCAACGGTGCATAAGGTCTGGGAGACTGTGGGCCTCAAGGCAAGCATCGTTGTGGACGGCAATCGTGGCATGTCCGTAGCATCTGCGCTTCAATTGGATCGCCTTTGCCAAAACATCCCGTGCGTGTTCGAGCAGCCCTGCAACAGCATGGAAGAGAACGCCACTCTCCGGGGCAGGTTTACCCATCCCATTTATCTCGACGAGAACACCGAAGACCTTAATGCAGTATTGCGGGCCATATCGTCGGGCATTGCCGATGGATTTGGTTTCAAAGTTACGCGTCTGGGCGGTTTGACCAAAATGGCGGTCGCCCGCGATATGTGTTCCATCCGGTCGCTGCCGCACACCTGCGACGACGCATGGGGCGGCGACATTATCGCAGCCGCGTGCGTACATCTTGCTTCTACGGTTGAGCCACGTCGCTTTGAAGGCACCTGGATCGCGCAAGAATATATCGATGGGCACTACGACAATACGAACCCCGTTGTCATAGAAAATGGTCATATTGCCGTGCCGCAGGGAGCGGGCCTCGGAGTGAAGCCCGAAGCCGGCGCCTTTGGCGCCCCGGTAGCGAGCTATGGTTGATGATGAATGCTCCGGCCCGCGTCCCCGAAGTCAGCAGCCCCGTCCGCCTTGAAGCTGCGTTTCAGGTGCCGGGCAAGGCGCATGACATTGCCGTGCTCGTGCTGCCAGGATTTTCGCATCTGGCGCTTCACGCCTATATCGAGCCCTTGCGTATAGCCAACGCAGTTTCCCGGCTTCCACTGTTCCGCTGGCGGATTGCGGGGACCGACGGCCAAGCGGTCGTGGGCGCCAATGGACTTTCGATTCCAGTGGACGTGACAGTCGAGGAATTGGCCGCGGACGGGTCCTACGATTGCAGGCTGAACCAGTTCGTCGTCGTAGCGGGCGAACCTGTTGAAAAGCAGATGACGCCTCACCTGAACGCGTTCCTGCGGCTACTGG
Source organism: Mesorhizobium sp. M0074 (assembly GCF_040322975.1). NCBI lineage: Bacteria > Pseudomonadati > Pseudomonadota > Alphaproteobacteria > Hyphomicrobiales > Phyllobacteriaceae > Mesorhizobium > Mesorhizobium sp. M0074. The sequence continues at coordinate 15,116 of NZ_JAMYUM010000026.1, read as the reverse complement.
CGAGGCGCGGGATACCGATATCGGCGGTGGGCACGGCGACGTGGCTTCTCGCCCAGACGGGCCTTCTCGCGGAGAGCCGTTGCACTATCCATTGGTCACGGCTCGCGGCTTTCTCCGAGGTTTTTCACAAGCCGCGCATCCGTGATTCCCTGTTCGTCAGGGATGGCCAATATTCAACCTGCGCCGGTGAATTGGCGGCGTTCGATCTCGCGGTGGATCTTGTTGCGGGTCACGCGGGCGCCTACGTCGCTCAGGAAGTCTGTCGTCATGCCACGGTAGAGGGCCAACGCTCCGGTTCGAACCGCCAGACGGGTCCATCAGGTCTGGCGTTTGCGGGTGTCAGCGACAAGCTGGCGATGGCCATGCGCATTATGGAAGAGAATGTGGAGACTGCGCTGTCGATGGGTGACGTTGCGGGCCGGGTTGGGATCTCCCGCCGGCAGCTTGAACGCCTGTTCGCGATCCACATAGGTCAGCCGCCGGCCCGTCACTACCTCAGGGTCAGGGTCGACCAAGCCAAGCGCCTGCTCGAAGGCACGCGTATGCCCATCATAGATATTGCTGTAGCCTGCGGGTTTATCTCAGCATCGCATTTTGCCAAATGCTTTCGTATCATCAACGGTCTTTCGCCACAGCAGTGCCGGACAATGGTGCCGGCATGGGTCGGCCCAGGCTTGGGATAGTTCAGTCTAGACCCTGATGGTTGAACTCATCGGCGTGGAGCTCTAGCAAAGAAGACGGCGGCGCCCCTGGCTACGCAGAGCCACACTTAAGCCAGCGCGCGAGGCTGCTGATCAACCTAATCGCCCCAAGTCATAATAGGCTCGCCGAGAACAGCGTGATCCACTTCGATTCCGAGCCCGGGGAGATCCGGCGGGATGACCCCTCCGTCGCCAAAGTGAGCGTTGAACTTGGCTGTTTTTGCCGTGACCATATCGTCGCTTTTCAACACGCAGCGCAAGAGTCGCGTGGGTACGGTTGCGCCAAGGTGAACGATTGCAGCAAAGGCGATGGTAGAGCCAGCGGTTTCCTGAACACTCATGGTGAGGCCTGCGGCACGACAGATGTCGCGATGGCGCCGGCCGTGAGTCAGGCCACCGGCTTTCGAGATCTTTAGTCCGATGCCATCGGCCAAATCGTTGGCTATGATTAAGGCAATATCTTCATCGAGCTGAGCGAGTTCGTCGAGCACGATGGGGTAGGGGCAGCGCTTACGCAGCGACATGGTTTCACGGATGGTCGCGCACGGAGCCTCCAGGACGAAGTCCATACCTTGCGGGAGCAGCTGCAGCATCCTCAGGGCAGTTTCTGGAAGGAGACCGCCATTGGCATCAACAATGAAAAACTCGCCTGGTTTCTTGTCGGCCAGGCATGCTGCGATACGTTCGGCATCAAGCGCCGGTCCTCCCTCGCTGTCCAAGGCTCCGATCTTGACAGAGTGTCCAAGGTATCCCCTCGCACGGTGGTCCGCCGTGCGGCGACGCATCTCTTCGGGATCGCCGGCATAGATCGATGAAATCATCGGTAGGGGCTTTCCTGTTCCCCCTCCTAGGAGTTCGCAAACTGGCAGCCCGACCGATTTGCCAAAAATATCCCAGCACGCGACGTCGAGTGCCGTTTTGGCATGGTTGTGGCCTATCAAAGCGAAATCCATCGCGTCATTGATACGGTCGACCTGACGAGGATCGCGGCCCAGCAATGAAGGCGCGATCTCGGCGATTCCTGCTCGGGTGCCAAGAGCATGGGATGCAATATAGGTTGCACCGAACGGGGTGCTTTCGCCCCATCCCTCTATCCCGGTGTTCGTGATCACACGGACGATCGTCGCATCGAAGGTACGGTACTCTCGACCACCCGAAAGGAGGTAGACGCCGCCAGAATAAGGGAGGTCGACTTGGAAGACGTCGATTTTCTGAATCTTGAGGTCGTGCATTTTCGCCGCTTTCACTCGGGTATGACGAGGACCAGCTTGCCGCTGATTGTCTTGGACAGGAAATCCTCCTGCGCCTGGACGATCTCTTCCAAGGAATAGGTCTTGCCGATGTGCGGCTTTATTTCGCCGCCCTCGATGTAAGACACGAGGTTTTCGAAGACGATGTCCTCCTGGAACGTACAGCCAAAGAAGCTCAGATCCTTGAGATAGAGCGTGCGCACATCAAGCTCGACAATCGGTCCGGCAATGGCACCGGCAACGGCATATCGTCCGCCACGTCGCAATGCGTCCAGCAGCTGCGGAAATTGCGGACCTGCCGCGACGTCGATGACAACATCGATCGAGTCCTTTCCTATGGCGTCGACGAGGCTCTCTTCACGCGACACCACGCGATCAGCACCCAATTGGCGTACCGTGGCGGCCTTTCTCTGGCCTGCAACCGCGATGACGATGGCCCCTCGCCGTTTTGCCAATTGGACGGCAGCGGACCCGACGCCGCCGGATGCACCGGTGATAAGCACAGTCTCGCCGGCCTTCACGTCTGCCCGATGCAACATGCCTTCGGCGGTCGAATAGGCACAGGGCACAGTAGCCAATTCGACCTCGCTCCAGCCGCAGTCGACCTTGAACGTCTCACGCGATGGCGCTTTCGCGAATTGCGCGAATGCGCCGTCGCATTCGGATCCAAATGTCCAGCATTCCCAAGGTCGGTAGTCCACATAGGTGCGAAGCAAATTCCGCACGATGACGCGTTCGCCGATCCGCCCTTCATCGACACCCGCTCCAACAGATACGATGTGGCCACAGCAATCAGCGCCCTGTATGCGCGGGAAGGACAATGCCATCCCCGTCCAACTCGCGTCGTCATCCTCCGACGACTCAAATCCGGAGGAGCCGCCTTCGGAAGTGCCGCTCCTCACTCCCTTGGAATACCAGCCGATCCGGGTATTGATGTCGGTGTTGTTGATCGCAGCCGCAGCCACCTTTATGAGAACCTCGCCCGTTCCCGGTTGTGGAACCGGGAGGTCGGTTTTGAATTGCAGCTTGTCGAAGCCGCCATGTCCGGTCAGCACCACGCCGGACATGGTTATTGGAATGCGGGTTGAAGGGGACATTTCGCGGCCTCTCTGTTCATGCCTGTTGTCGTTAAGCGGTTAAAATCCTGCAGAGGGCGGCGGGCGCGAGTTCGGGCCGGGGGACTGTCTATTGTGGTAGACTAAGCTTCGCCATTCGACCGCCGTCGATGGTCCAGACCTGACCAGTCACGAACGACGATTCGTCCGATGCCAACCAAGCCACCAGACTGGCGACCTCTTCGGGCTTACCGGTGCGTCCCACTGGATGAATTTTGCCGATATCGCGGCGGAACCCTGCCGGATCGGGCATGCTTTCGATGAACTCAACGTTCAGATCGGTGTCGATCCACCCTGGTGCAACGGCATTGCATCGCACACCTTCGGCACTGTGGTCGATCGCAACCGCGCGGGTCAGACCGTGAATTCCAGCCTTGGAAGCGCAATAGGCAGCGTGTCTCGGGTTGGAGCCGAGCCCCTCGATCGAGCCGATGTTGACGATCGTCCCGCCAACCGCTCGCAGATGCGGAAGTGCTGCCTTGATCATCGCAAATGGTGTTGTCAGATTTACAGTTATCGACCGCTGCCAGTCCTCGAGGCTCATGTCCTCCACGAGTGCTTCCTGCATCATGCCCGCGTTGTTTATCAGGATGTCGAGCCGTCCGGCATTGCCGGCAACTGACTGCACAGCGCCGGACGCGGCAAATGGGTCTGTGAAATCAACGGCTATCCCTTCGAACTCCCGGTCCTCGCTACGTTGTGCCGTGAATACGCGCGCGCCCTCGTCTCGCAACCTACGTGCAATGGCCAGACCGATGCCGGTGCGACCGCCCGTGACGAGGGCGACTTTGCCTGCGAACCTGTTCATCCCACCGGCTTTCCACCATTGACCTCAACCAGCGAGCCGCACATGTAGCGGGCGGAGTCAGAGGCAAGAAACAGGACTACCGCGGCGATATCCTCCGGCTCCGCAATCCGGCCAATCGGAACGGTCTTTCCCAATTCGGCAACCGCCGTGTCCGGATCGAAGCCGCGTTTGATAAAGCCAGTTCGAAGCATAGGCGTGTTGACCTCGTTGGGGCACACGGCATTGACCCGAATGTTCTGATGCGCGTGGTCCATGCCCATGCACTGGGTCAAAGAGGCAATGGCAGCCTTCGTCATGCAGTATACGGCGTGGTTCGGACCCGGCCGAACGCCCCAGCATGACGACACGTTGACGATCGCGCCGCCACCCCGATCCGCCATGATAGGAATGGCGCCCCGGCACACACGAAACGGGGCCTCTACATTCACGCCGAGCGACAGGGCCCAGTCGGCGTCCGTTGTGTTGGCTACCGAGCCCCGCGTGATCACGCCCGCGTTGTTGACCAAAATGTCCATGCCGCCCAGCGCCGCAAATGCGGCCGCGGCCAAACTGTCCGCATAGCTTGCATCAAGCAGGTCGCCCGGCAGATGTGCCTCAGCGTCCACGCCCGCCACGTCGCGATCTGCGACGGCGACCCTGGCGCCTTCAGCTCGCAGCTGTTTGACGATCGCCGCTCCGATGCCGCCGGCGGCACCTGTCACCAGGGCGGTCTTTCCCCTGAAACAACTCATCGGTTCATTCCTGCTCAGTTTCAATTGGGTTAGTCTTGGCCGCCGGGCGTGTTGCCGAAATGCTCTCGATAAGGGCCTTTGAACAATGCGATGTCCCGCATGCCGGAGTGACCTATTGGTCCTGCAAGCCCGATAATCGCTCCAACCGCCTGGAAGACATTCCAGGCCGGTGAACGTGCGCCGGATCGCAACCCCGCGCTCGATGTGCCCTTCCATGACGTGGCGGCGTCGAGCGGCTGTTGCGTTGCTGCGGCGAGATCGTGCCCATGGCCGCAGGCGAAGGGGCAGAAAATGGGTTGCGGGGCGCTGCCTGGAGCGCCCCGCAGTGGATAATCATTTCACCGTTTCGCGGGCCGCTTTGAGCCAGCCGTCGTAGGCATCGCGGTGGGCCGCGATCCAGGTGTCGACATGCTTGTCGATGTCGGCGGAATTCTTTTCGCCGTCGGCGATCAATTTGTTCTCAGCCGAGATGTCTTTGATGTCGATCTTGGCGAGTTCAAACAGCTTAGCCGCCGCCGGGTTGGCCTTGAGGAAATCGTTGCGAGCAACAATCCGCAGGCTGTCCACCGCGAAGCCGAGATTCTTGCCATCGAACTCGGTGTTCGCTTTGGCACCATCCGGCAGGGAGGTGTAAGGCACGCTAAGCCATTCCACGTCCTTGCCTGGAACCAGCGCGCCCGAGACCCAGTAGGGTGTCCAGGTGTAGTAGAGGACGGGCTTGCCATTCTTGGCACGTGCGATCGTATCAGCGATGATCGCGTTGTATTCGCCCTGGTTGTGCGTGACCGTGTCACGCAGCTTGTACTCGGTCAATTGATGCTCGATCACGCGTTCGCATCCCCAGCCGGGCACGCAGCCGGCGAGATCGGCCTTGCCATCGCCATCCTCGTCGAACATCGCAGCGATCTTGGGGTCTTTGAGGTCGCCCAGGTTCTTGACCCCGGCGTCGTAGCTCTTCTTGTCGACCAGATAGCCTTGGAGGGCGCCTTCGACCAAGGTGCCCACTTTGCTTATCTTCTCCGGTCCACCCGCTTCTTTGAAGAACGCTTCATGCAGCTGATCCCAACTATCGGTGAAGAAATCGGCGTCACCCGTGCCAACCGCCAGATGCGCGGTCTGGGCGATGACCTCCTGCGGTTCGGCAACGGTGTAGCCGAGGTCCTGGAGCGCACGGAAGACGATCCGAGCTTGGAACATTTCCTCGATCGCGGGCTGTATCACAGGTCGTACGGTAACGCCTTCGCCTGGCTTGTCCTTGGCAAAGAGCGGACTTGCGGTAAGCGATAGGACGATCGCTGTAGTCACAGATACGAGTTTCATGCGCTTTCTCCCTTGTTGCATGTGAAATTGGTTCTCGTCAGGCATGCTTGTGGAACAGGTTGGCGATCAGCCCGACAGGCCCGCTCTGCCACCAGTGGCGATGGCCTCTCTCGCGCCTCGACTGATTCAGACCCTGGGTTATGCGGTCGAGGACTATCGCCAGGATCACGATCCCAAGCCCGCCGACGATGGCTTTTCCGGCATCGAGTCGTCCCATGGCGCGCAGCACTTCGTTGCCAAGGCCGCGGACCGAGATCATCGACGCGATGACCACCATCGACAGCGACAGCATGATGGTCTGATTGAGGCCCGCGAAAATGGTCGGCGTGGCCATCGGCAGCTCGACCTTGAACATGATCTGTGACGGTGAGGCACCGAACGCGCGGGCGGCTTCGACGACGCTTGGATTGACCGTGCGGATGCCGAGCGAAGTGAGCCTTATCAACGGAGCGAGCGCGAATATGACCGTGACCAGGACGCCCGAGACATTGCCAATTCCGATAAGCATGACGACGGGAACCAGGTAGACGAACGCTGGAATGGTCTGCATCGTGTCCAGGAGAGGCCGAAGGACAGCTTCGAAACGATTGCTCTTGCCGGCAAGGATTCCCAGAGGAAGCCCGATGATCACGCAGAGGATCACCGCACCCATCACAATGGCCAGCGTCGTCATCGCCAGTGACCATGCTTCGGGCGAGAGAAACCCCAGGACAGTCAGGGCGACCGCGACGTAGATGGCGGTCCGGCGGCCCGCGGCCTGCCAGGCGATCAACACGATGATAGCGAGCATGACGAGCGGCGGGACCGCCAGAAAAGCTCGTTCGATGCTTTGAATCACGCCATCGAGGAAGATTTTGAAGGGCTGTATTGCTTCGCGGTTGTCGATCGCCCACTGCTTTATGCCGTCGGAGTGATCAGCGATTTTCAGATCGACGCTCTCGAACGGATTTAGCCAGTTGAAGGTCTTTTCGTCGGCCATCAATTGATCTCCCGTTTAGCCGGGCCGGAGTGGTCCCGGCCTTGAATGCCCCGCAACAAAGCGTCCTTGGTCACGACGCCGGCAACGACGTCGCCGTCTCTCACCAGGATGGGATGGGCAGTTCCGATAGACAGATTTACCAACGTATTGAGCTTGTCGTCGGGCCGGGCGACTGGCCAGTTCGTGGTATCGGCCGAGCCGTTCGTGTGTCGGTACTGCTCAAGTGGCAGCATCACCTTGGCGGCGGTGACAAGATCGAGTTTGGAGATGCCGCCGACGAATTGCGCGACGTATTCGTCCACCGGGTTTGTGACGATTTCCTCCGGCGTTCCTATCTGCACCAGAACGCCGTCCTTCATGATGGCGATGCGGTCGCCGATGCGGATCGCCTCGGCCAGATCATGCGTGATAAACACGGTGGTCTTATGGAGGTCGGCGGAGAGCTCCATGAAGGTGCCCTGCAACTGGTGGCGGATAAGCGGATCGAGCGCGGAAAACGGTTCGTCCATCAGCAGGATCGACGGGTTGGCCGCTATGGCGCGCGCCAAGCCCACGCGCTGCTGCATGCCGCCAGAGAGCTCGTCAGGGTATTTGAGGTCCCATCCGGTGAGCTCCACCGCCTCGATAGCCTGCCGGGCAACCTGACGGCGCTTGTCTTCAGCGATGCCTCTCACCTCCAAAGCGAACGCTACGTTGTCCCGGACGTTGCGGTGGGGCATCAAGGCCATGTTCTGGAAAACCATGCCGATGGTTTCGGCGCGGATCTGACGCAGTTCCTTCGCGCTCATGGCACTGACGTTTCGGCCCTCGATATAAATCGCACCGTCGGTAGGCTCAATCAGTCGGTTGATGTGTCGGATCAGAGTCGACTTCCCTGACCCCGACAGCCCCATGATGCAGAATATTTCACCGCGGCCGACGCTGAAGGTGGCGTCACTGACCCCAACGACGCAGTCGAGCTTGTCGCGGATTTGAGCTTTGTTCAGCTCTCCAGCCTTCACGGCGCGGATCGCCTCCTTGGCCTTGGAACCGAATACCTTCCAGACGCCATCGCATCGAATGACGGGCTCTTCACCCTGGGTACCCATTCGCTGTTCCCTTATGTCGTTTTTTTCTTACAACACAAATTTTCTGAATAGACAATATGTATTATGACGCGCTACAAAGATTGTGATGCTAGATCGCAGGACGAAACCCCTTGTGAGGATCATCCATGTCCGGTGAGGCTAAACGAAACAAAAGCAATTGCTTGGAGGACTTGCGCCGCCGGATTCTGACGGAGAATCTGGAGCCAGGGAGCTATCTCGACGAGACCGAGATCGCCGAGTCGTATGGCATGTCTCGTCCTCCGGTGCGCGAAATGCTCCGGCAACTTGCCGGAGAAGGCTACGTTGTTCTCCACGAGAATCGCGGCGCCCAGGTCGTCCCGATGACTCACAAGACGCTACGGAACTTTTTCATCGCGGCGCCGATGGTCTATGCGGCAATCGGCCGGCTGGCTGCCCAAAATGCGACCCAGCCACAGATCATGCGGCTGAAGGACACGCAGCTTCTGTTTCGCGCCGCCATCCGGGATGGTGACACCGAGCAACGCGCGCTGACCAATGAGCGCTTCCACTCGATCATGGGTGAGATGGCGGACAACGAGTTTCTGATGCCCAGCCTGAGGCGATTGCTAATCGATCATACGCGCATCGGGATGACCTTCTACAGCCCGCGAAACGCCGACCTGGCCGCCCAACGGGCGACCGCCGCTCAGCAGCACGATCAGTTCATTGAGCTTATCGACGCGGGAGATGCAGAAGGCTGCGCCGAGCTATCGATAGCGCATTGGGAGTTGTCCCGCGCTCAGATCGAAAGCTTCGTTTCGCCGGCAAGTTTTTTCGTTCCGCTGGGACGGGTGCCTGACAGTATAGGTTAAGGAGAATTTGATGAAATTCGAAGGGATATACACTCCCGTCATCACGCCACATCGTGCCGACGGTTCAATCGATCGCGAGGCGTTCGTCAAAATTGTCGAGCACCTGATAGCGTCAGGTGTGCACGGCATCATCATCGGCGGGTCGACGGGCGAATACTATGCGCAGTCGATGGACGAACGCGTCGAAATGACGAAGTTCGCCAAAGAAGTCATTGGCGATCGCGTGTCTCTCACCATAGGCACAGTCGCTATCCGTCTGCCGGACTCGATCCTGATGGCCGAGACGGCGGCCAAGATCGGCGCTTCGGCCATTCTCGTCGGATCGCCGCCCTATTCTGTGCCCACGGAGCGCGAAAACGCCCTGAATGCCTTGGCGATCGACCGGGCGGCGGACCTCCCGATCATGCTCTACAACTACCCGGGCCGCATGGGGATCAACATGGGCGAGGATTTCCTCAACCGCGTCGCCCGTAGCCGCAATTTCTGCGCCATCAAGGAGAGTTCCGGCGACATCAACCGGGTGCATCTGCTCGCCCGCGATTACCCGCACATCCAGATGTCCTGCGGAATGGACGACCAGGCCCTGGAGTTCTTTGCATGGGGAGCGCGCAGCTGGGTTTGCGGAGGCTCAAACTTCCTGCCGAAGGAACATCTCGCGCTTTACCGCGCATGCGCGGTCGAGGGCAATTTCACCAAGGGGCGTCGTATCATGTCTGCCCTGATGCCTTTGATGCGCGTGCTGGAGCAGGGGGGGAAATTCATTCAATGCATCAAGCACGGCTGCGAAATGGGCGGGTTCCATGCCGGCCCCCCACGGCCACCGCTTAAGGGATTGAACAAGGACGATATGCGCCAACTGGAACAGGTTGTGCGGGTTCTGAAGCGCACGATTGCGGACATTGAAGCGGAGGCATGAGCATGGGCAATCTTCTGACACACGAGGAATATGTGGCGATTGCCGCCAAGTTGGAGTTTCCGACACAGGCCTTCATCGACGGGAGCTTCAGACCGGCAATCTCGGGCAAAACGTTCGAAACGACCAATCCGGCCACGGGCAAGGTGCTGGCAAAGGTTGCCTCCTGTGGTCCAGGCGACGTCGACTTTGCCGTACAAAAGGCGCGTGACGCATTCGAGGACGGTCGGTGGTCGCGCCTTCATCCGTCGGCGCGTAAGGACGTGCTTATTCGTCTCACCAGGCTCATGAAGCGCAACGCTCACGAACTGGCGGTTCTGGAAAGCCTCGACAGCGGCAAGACAATCTATGACTGCGAGAACGTCGACGTTCCTGAAACCATCCACTGCCTCGCCTGGCATGCGGAACTGATCGACAAGGTCTACGATCAGGTGGCGCCTGCCTCCGACAACCACATTGCAATGATCGTGCGCGAACCGGTCGGTGTCGTGGGCTTGGTCCTGCCCTGGAATTTCCCGCTGCTGATGCTGGCCTGGAAGATCGGACCGGCACTCGCCGCGGGCAACTCGATCATCGTCAAGCCGGCCAAGGAAACGACCTTGACCGCGCTGCGTGTCGCCGAGCTGGCTATGGAGGCGGGCATCCCCTCCGGCGTCTTCAACGTGCTGCCGGGCGGTGGCTCCGAAGTCGGGGAGCCGCTTGGGCGACACATGGACGTGGATATGGTGTCGTTCACGGGGTCGACGGAGACTGGAAGGCGCTTTCCGCGCTACTCAGCGGATTCGAACCTCAAGGAAGTGACGCTGGAGATGGGCGGGAAGAACCCGGCCGTCGTGCTGGACGACGCGGAGAATATCGACCGCGTTGCCGCCCACATCGTCAACGGCGCGTTCTGGAATATGGGGCAAAACTGCTCTGCCTCGTCGCGGCTCATCGTTCAACGCGGCATCAAGGACGAACTCCTCAAGCGGGTGATCGCGCATGCCCGGGAGTGGCCGATGGGCGATCCGCTCAATCCCGAGAACCGGGTGGGTGCGCTGGTTTCCAAGGCGCACTTCGAAAAAGTCTGCTCCTATCTCGAGAAGGGACAGAAGGTGCTTCTCGGCGGAAAGGCCAAGGGTGGGTTCGTGGAACCCACGATCCTAGACGTCAGCGACCGCGACGCGAAGGTCGTGCGGGAAGAAATCTTCGGACCGATCCTGACGGTGCTGACTGTCGAGAGCTTCGATGAAGCCATTACGCTCGCGAACGACACAGAGTACGGACTGTGTGCGTCGATCTACACAGCGAACGCGAAACGAGCCATAAGGGGAGCAAGAGCGATCCGGGCGGGTACCGTGACAGTCAACAGCTTCGGCGAGGGAGACATCACAACGCCTTTCGGAGGCTTCAAGTCTTCCGGCTTCGGCGGCCGCGACAACGGCATCCACGCCCACGACCAGTACACCAGAATCAAGACCATCTGGCTTGATCTCACCGATGACGCAGACGAGGCTGTCGCGTGACTATCCACAAGGCTGAAAGGCTGCCGGTCCAACAGGGGCCGGCAGCCTGGAACGCCATCCTCCCGGCCCAACCCTGTTCCGCGCCCCTTGAAGGCGCTCTCCGTGTCGATGTCGCCATAGTGGGCGGCGGCTTTGCTGGTCTTTCAGCCGCCAAACGCCTGCGCCAGCAAGACCCGAGCCTTCGTATCGCAGTTCTTGAGGCCAGCGGCCTCGCGGAAGGCGCTTCCGGCCGCAACTCAGGCTTCATGATCGACCTGCCTCACGACTTGCAGTCCGATGATTATGCCGGAAAGGGTGTCGAGGAGGACAAAAAAATGATCGCGCTGAATCGCGCGGCCATTTCTTTCGCCAAGGAGCGCGTCGAAGAATACGGAATCGACCCCGCCTATTTCGACCCAGCGGGCAAGATCAACGGAGCAGCTAGCGAGACCGCACGCAACCTCAACGCAAGCTACGCCCAACACCTCACCAACTTGGGCGAAGTCAGCGAGACGCTGGACGCCAAGGCGATGCAAGAGGTAACGGGAAGTCGCCACTACACGTCTGGCCTGTACACGCCCGGAACAGTGATGATCCAGCCGGCGGGCTATATCCGGTCGCTTGGTACAGGCCTTCGACGCGACGGCGTGTTCGTGTTCGAGAGATCGCCAGTCTCGAAGCTCGCGAGAGTGAACCAAGATTGGATACTTACAACGCCCAATGGCCATGTCACCGCGGCGAAGGTCATTCTTGCCAATAATGGGCATCTTGAGAGCTTCGGCTTCGCCCGCAAGCGCCTCATGCACGTTTTTCTCTACGCCTCAATGACTGCCGAACTCGACGCTGAGGTCCTTTCCAGGTTGGGAGGGCAGCCTCGGTGGGGCGTTACTCCTTCCGATCCGATGGGTACGACGATGAGGCGCATCGACGCCGCACAGGGCGGAAACCGTATCGTCACCCGGACCTGCGCCAGCTATCTGCCTGGGATGGTGCCAACAAAGTCAGCGGTCGCCCGAGCGGCAAAAGTCCATCGGCGAAAATTCGCCGACCGCTTTCCTGCCATCGCCGATGTTCCGATGGAATACAGTTGGGCCGGGCACCTGTGCCTGACTTGGAACGGCGTCTCTGTGATGCGCGAACTGGAGCCGGGTCTCTTCTCGGCCTGCTGCGACAACGGCCTGGGAACGGTGCGCAGTACGCTAACCGGGATCGCCGCCGCCGACTTGTTGTTCAACCGGTCCTCGGAAATCGCCGCGCATTTCATGGCCGAACCAGAACCACCGAAGCTCGTGCCGTCGCCTTTCGCCGAGATCGGCGCGAACCTCTATTTCCGCTGGAAAGAGTGGAGAGCTCGTGAGGAATAGTGATACCGCAATCACTGACCTTGCTCGGCTGATCGCCTAACTCGACGTTCGCACGCTTGGCCTCGCGAAAAACATGCCCTGTGGGTTGGAACGAACATGAAAATCAAGGAAGTCCACGTCTTTGCGCATGATCTGCCAGTCAAGAACGGCCCCTACACAATGGGCGGCAGCAAGGTATACGCGCTTGATACGACGATCGTCAGGATTGTGACCGACAATGGCCTTATCGGTTGGGGCGAAACCTGCCCCGTAGGCCCAACCTATCAGCCGCATCATGCAAAAGGTGCACGCGCTGCACTGGATGAGATGGCCCAAGGACTGATTGGAGCAGACCCTCTCCAGCCAGTAGTCCTAAGACGCAGGATGGACAGCCTCCTTAACGGACACCGATACGCGAAGGCCGCCGTGGATATGGCGGCATACGACATTTTGGGTAAGCAGTTCGGCATGCGCGTCGCCGACCTTCTTGGCGGCGCCGTGACCGAACGGGTTCCTTCGTATTACGCGTTGGGCATAGGCGAGCCCGATGAGCTTGCGCGTATTGCGGCGGAGCGTGTTGCGGAAGGATACCCGCGCCTCCAGATCAAGATCGGTGGCCGACCGGTCGAGATCGACATTGCCGTGGTGCGCAAGATCTGGGAGCGCGTCGGGGGAAGCGTCCGACTTGCGGCCGACGCCAACCGGTCCCTGACGACGCGCGACACGCTGCGGCTCAGTCGCGAATGCCTCGATGTTCCGTTCGTCCTGGAACAGCCTTGCAATACGTTCGAAGAGATCAAGGCCATCCGCAATCAACTACACCACGCTGTGTATCTCGACGAAAACACAGAGGACCTTTCCACTGTGATCCGTGCGATTGGAGAGGGGGTATGTGACGGCTTCGGGATGAAGGTGACCCGCATTGGGGGTCTGCATGCAATGGCGACGGTACGTGATATTTGCGAGGCACGATCAATGCCGCACACCTGCGACGATGCGTGGGGCGGTGACATCCTCGCCGCCGCCTGTGTTCAAATCGGTGCGACCGTCAGTCCGCGCCTGAACGAGGGCGTCTGGATCGCGGCACCATACATCGAAGGCCATTATGACGAGAAGAACGGTGTGTCCGTCGAAGATGGACATATCAGGCTTCCGAACGGGCCAGGCCTGGGAGTTGTTCCGGAGGAATCATGTTTTGGCTCTCCGATGGCATCCTATGGTTGATCGGAAGAGACTGCGGAGCCTCCCGGTTCAGTGTCGGGCAGACCTTGCCTGCAAGAAAGATGCCTTCGCTTCGAATGGCGCGATGGCGCTGTTAGCCAACGATACATAGGCAGCCGGTCATGAAATCAGCACCAGAAGCGCTTGGGGTCGGCCGATTGAAGATTGGCTTTGTACTGGCTCGTTCCTTTACTCTTTCTGCGTTCGCGCTGTTCGTCGACACGCTCAGATTGGCCAGCGATGAGGCCGACAAATCCGGTAGGATTTTCGCGGATTGGCAGCTTCTAGAGAGCACCCGTAATCTGATCACCTCCAGTTGCGGTGTCCTGGTCGCACCGACATCGGATTTCGTGGACCCGACCGAGTTCAACTATATCGTGGTCGTGGGCGGGCTGCTGAACAGTGAATTTCCAGTCGATAGCGAGACGGTCAGCTACCTCAAAAGAGCCGCCGCCGCCAAAGTTCCACTGATCGGGGTCTGTACGGGGACGTTCATCCTGGCCGAGGCCGGCTTAATGAAGTTCCACCGAACCTGTGTAAGCTGGCTCCACTATCACGCTTTCCGCGAACGCTTCCCGGATCACGAGGTCAGGTCGGACCGTCTTTTCAATCTTGATCGCGCCAGGGGATCATGTGCCGGGGGCAGCAGCGCAGCGGACATGGCGGCGTCAATCGTTAGACGTCATATCGGTAGAGAGGCAGAGAGAAACGCCCTCGAAGTGTTGCAGATCGAGAGGGCGCGCGCGCCGTCCGACATCCAGCCGCACAGCCCGACCTTCATTGAATGCCAGGATCCTCGGCTCAAGGCGGCGCTCATCATCATGGAGAACCATATCGAGAATACGATCTCCATTCCCAAGGTGGCTGCCTTGGTTGGACTGTCCCGAAGGCAACTCGAGCGCCTCTTCATGGAGAAGACAAAGAGTTCTCCGGCTGTTGTTTACACAAGGGTGCGTCTGGAGCGGGCGAAGCACCTCCTGATGCAGACCCGTGCTCCAATGATCGAGATCGCCGTCGAGGTCGGTTTTGAGAACGCATCGCATTTCTCGCGGCTCTTCCGTGAGACCTATGGCCAGCCGCCTACCAAATTCAGGTCAGCGATTTCAAGTTAGGTCACCACCTTTGTCCCGTTGTGACCTTCTCTGCTCGAACGAATTCTAAATGAGGTGGTCGGCGGCCACGATGTGCGAATGGGAAGTTTTGACCCGATTTCGCCACGATCCCGAGCCTAGAAAGCCGCATTAACGTAAGCGCGAATTTCCCCGCACCTTTTGCTGTTGAGTGCTCTGATGCATGAGGTGTCCACCAAAATAGGTGGACACCTTGTGAT